>CAZJWO010000044.1:0-27488 GCA_964549735.1 uncultured Fibrobacteraceae bacterium
GAATGCCGAGCAGGACGCCGCTGCCCACCTCGTAGTCCAGCTCGCGCAGCAGGCGGAGGATCGCGAAGCGCGGGTGCTCGCCCTCCGCGGCGAAGGCCGCCTGCCCGGCGCGCGGCGGATGGATGCGGTCATAGAGCTCGCGATCCGAGGTTTCGAAGCGCAGGAGGTAGCGGTCGGCGCCCGCCGCGCGCCAGGCGCGCAGGTCGTCCGCGGACCGTTCGCCGAGGCTCAGCGTGACCGCGAGCGGGGTCTCGGCCGTGATGCGCCGGACGAGGTCGCTCATCCAGGCGGTCGTGGTACCGGGGTCCTCCCCCGATTGCAGCACGACCGTGCCGTAGCCGTAGGCTACCGCCTCATGCGCACAGGCGAGGATCTCCTCGGCGCTCATGCGGTAGCGCGCGACGGCCGAGCCGACGCGCAGGCCGCAGTAGCCGCAGCGGCGCACGCAATGGTTGGAGAACTCGATCAGGCCGCGCAGATGGACCGCGTCGCCGACCATGTCGCGGCGCACGGCGTCGGCCCGCCGCCACAGCTCCTGGAGGCGGACGGGGTCGGTCTCGCGCAGCCAGGCGAGGATGTCCCGATGTTGCAGCGGCTCGTTCAAGATGGGCGGCCTCCGGGCAGAACGGCTCCGCCGGCACGGGGAGCCGCCAGTCGCACACGATAATCCGCATCGCGGCGTACGGGAAATGATTCCCGGAAAACCCGCGTCCGCGCCAGCTCTCAGTTCCGCGGCGCCGAGGGCCGCGGCGGCGCCTGGGCATCGGGCGTGGCCGACTTGACGGCCGGCGGCTCCAGCCGCCGCGGCGGCTGCTCCGGCGCCAGGACCTGGCGCGCGAGGGCCTCGCCCTGCCGCGCGTAGTCGATCGCCTCGCCCAGCAGGCGCGCCGCCTCCTGCGACGCGTGGAAGCCGTGCGAGTTCTCGGAGTAGACCCAGTCGAGCCGCCACTGCGCCCGCCGCTGCAGGCGCAGCGCCGGGGCCAGCGTCTCGGCGGCGACGCCCGCCTCCTGCGCGGTCTTGATGGCGCTGAGCTGATCGACGAGCGCCGCGGCGGCGCGGTCGACCAGGCCGCGGGTGCGGTCCTGGATGGTGTGGGCGCGCGCCACCAGCTCGCTCTCCGGCACGTTGTGGCAGACCTGGCAGGCCTGGGCGACGTTGAGCAGCGGGCTGCGCACGTGGTGGTTGGAGACCTTCATGGCGCCGATGCGCTCGTACGGCATGTGGCAATCGGCGCAGGACACGCCGGCGCGCGCGTGGATGCCCTGGCTCCACATCTCGAACTCCGGGTGCTGCGCCTTGATCACGCCGCTGCCGGTGATCGCGTGCCTCCAGTCGCTGTAGCCGATGGCGTCGTAATACGCTTCCTGGCGCTCCAGCTTCAGGCCCTGGTGCCAGGGGAAGACGAGCTGGTTGCGACCGCGCGGATCGCCCTCGGGCGTGAAGTAGTACTCCACGTGGCACTGGGCGCAGGCCATGCTGCGCAGCTCGTGGCGGGAGGCCAGCCGGTTCGGATCGTAGGGCTCGCCCCGATCGCCCTGCCGCCAGCGCTCGATGCTGGGCAGGTGGGGCACGGGGTCGTCGCTCGCGGCCAGCGCCTGCACGCCGTTCAGGAAGCCGGGCCGCGTCACGCGCAACGACATCGTCTGCGGATCGTGGCAGTCGACGCAGGTGACGGGGTGCGTCACCAGCGGCCGGCCCTCGTCGTCGGTCAGGTTGCGGGCCTCGTTCCAGGTCATCTGGTTGACGAGGCGGAACCCCTCCATGATGTCGCCGCCGCCGGCGTGGCGGTAGGCCGGCAGGATCGACGCGTGGCAGTGCAGGCACGCGCCCGGCTGCGAGCGCTGCAGCACGCGCTCGGTGTGGTCCTGGTCGGCGAGCATGTAGGCATGGCCGCGGGCCTCGCGGTAGTCGAGCGAGAAGGCGTAGCCCGCCCACATGAGGCGCAGCCACGGATCGGCGTCGAGCTTCTGCTTGGGGACCGCGTCGCTGCCGCCGTACCGCGTGCGCTCGTAGTCGACCGTGCGCAGGTAGCTGTCGTACTGGTGCGGCCAGTTCTGGCCCCAGACCGCGGGGTCGATCGTCGTCTCGTCGACCTCGGCCACGCGCACGAACGGGTGGCGCGCCTCCCAGCGACGCTCGGTGATGTTGATCAGGAGCGCCACGATCAGGATGGTGATGACCGCGGTGACCAGGATGGCGGCGATCAGCAGGGTCCGCGGGCGCTGCGCGCCCTGGCGCTTGGCGTTCTTCATGGCTCGTCTCCTGTCGGGATCAGCGGGAACCGGCGCGGCATTCCCGCCGTGCGCGCGCCGTGGCCGACGCTCTGATGGCACTGGAAGCAGGACAGCGCCTCGCCCGTGACCCGCTCGCGCGGCATCTGCTGCACCATGGTCTGGTGGCAGGCGATGCAGTTGTCCTGCAGGATCTTCAGGTTGCGCTCCTTGATCTGGATCGGCTCGTGGAAGTCCTGGAACGTGAAGGCCCAGCTGTGGAAGAAGCCGTTGTCGGCCTTCGCGAGCCACTTGCCGGCGAAGTGGCGGGGCAGGTGGCAGTCGTTGCAGGTCGCGTGGGCGTGGTGGCTGCCCTTGAGCCAGGAGTCGTACTGGTCGCCCATGATGTGGCACTGGGCGCAGGCCCGCGGATCGTTGCTCAGGTAGGCGTGCCCCTTGCCGTAGCCGAAGGTGAACGCGCCGACCCCGAGCAGGGCGCCGAGGACCGCGCCGAACAGCAGCGGCAGGACGCCGAAGGCGCGGGTCCGGGCGGGCGGGCCGGTTCGTTTCGCGGACATCGGGGACCTCGCCACAGCACGATCAAGCATCGCGTTGCCCTGTCACCGGATATTGTGGTCCATTAGTCTAATATATGCAAGGAGTATAGCGCGGGATCCCGGATGCCAGTCTCCTGTTGACTCTCCCACCGGAACAGCCATCATGGGGAGCAGTGCTCGATATTCGAGGAGGGTTCATCGTTGCGCTTCATCGGCGAGTTGCAGGCGTTTCTCGATCGCCGGGTTGGAGAGTGGGAGAGGGTCCGCATCCTGGAGGCGGGTTGCGGTTCAGCTAGCCGCCTCGTTTTTGGCGCCGGGGCTGATATCGTCGGCATCGACCTCTCCGCCCGGCAGCTCGAACGCAATGCGCTGGCTACGACCAAGATCGTCGGCGACATCCAGACGTACCCCCTACCTGTCGCGGCATACGACCTGATCATCTGCTGGGATGTCCTGGAACACCTCGAGCGTCCAGAGCTGGCGGTGGCGAATTTCGCTCGGGCCGTCGCGCCGGGAGGCCTGATCGTCCTGAAGCAGCCCAACCCGCTGTCGGTCAAGGGGATCGTGACCCGGCTGACGCCGCACGGGTTCCACGTCTGGTTCTACCGGGTCTTCTTCAAGATGAAACGCGCGGGCACCGACGACGTCGGTCCCTTCAAGACGTATCTGAAGCTGGCCATCACCCCCGGCCGGCTGCGGCGCCTCGGCCTCGACCATGGGCTCGCCGTGGTTTTCGAGGCGACCTCCG
This sequence comes from uncultured Fibrobacteraceae bacterium, assembly GCA_964549735.1. Lineage (GTDB taxonomy): Bacteria > Krumholzibacteriota > Krumholzibacteriia > LZORAL124-64-63 > LZORAL124-64-63 > Glo-17. The sequence continues at coordinate 3,517 of CAZJWO010000044.1, forward strand.
ATGCGCTGGACACCGCCTTCTACTTCCAGCGGCCCTTCGTGCACGCGACCTATCGACTGCTGCGGAGCCTCGGCCACGTTCTGAGCCTGGGCCGGCTCGGCGATAGCGACTTCGTGGTCGTGTTCCAGCCGTCGCCCGCACAGACGTCGCCCGGCCCGGGCAGCAGATAGGCGCTCCGATTCGCGGCGTGGATTGCCCGGCTCAGCCAGCCCCGGCGCCCGTGCGCGCCCGCCAGGCCTGCAGCTCGGCCATGACGGCCGCGGTATCGCGCCCGTACTTGCGCTGCAGCCGGCGGTCGGCCCAGCGCAGATAGATGTCGCGATCGACGCGCTGGCGGTAGAGGTCGGGCCGGCGCCGATCGTCGAGATCGCGGCCCACGAAGGCCTGCAAGCGTGCGAACTCCGCGTCGCCGGTCATCAGTTCCTGGTAGCCGAGCATGATGGCGCGGTCGCCGGCCTCGGCCACGGCCGCCATCACGCCCTGATTGTGCTCGTACCAGCGCTGCAGGAACGACCACGCGTAGGCGAAGTTCTTCAGCGGACCCTGCCGGCCGGTCCACTTGAAGCGGGGCCAGACCTCGGCGGGCTCTCGGTAGACGCCGATGATGCGGTGTTCGGGCAACTCCTCGCGCCACAGGGGCCAGGTCAGGCAGGCGCGCGGGTCCTTGAAACCCCAGGTGCCGGCGTGGCGCTGGTCGCAGTCGCGGATGATGGCGCGCATCATCTCGCGCTGAGCCTGGCTCATGACCTGCCCGCGCGACGCGTCGACGTCCAGCACCAGGACGTCGTTCTTGCCGAGGATGGCGAGGTTCAGACCGAAGGTCGCCTCGCGCTCGTACTTGTTGCCTTGATCGTAGGAAACGTCCGCGGCGAGGCGCTCGCCCATGCTGATCCCCGAATGATGCAGGATCTGGGCGATGAGCGTGGTGCCGGACTTGTGCATGCCGAGGACGACGTAGATCATGGCTGGTCCTGGTCCGAATGCGCCGTGACGACGCGACCGGTCGTTATCACCACACGACGTCCAAATATGCTCCCGAGCCGGTCGCCGACAACCAACAATGTGCTTTCCGGGCCCCGATTCCGGCGGTATCCGAAGGGGATTTCGGCGTAGCAGATTCGGCACTGCTTTTCGTCAACCCCTCGTTGCGCCAGCCTAAACGAGCAGCTAGACTCGTGCCCCGCTGGCCTCGGGCTTGCCAACCGGAACGAGAACGCAGTATCGGCATGCTCAACCGCTCGCTGACCATCTTCGTCTCCAAGCTGATCGGGTACACCATCCGGCTGGTTCTGCCGTATTTCCTGGTGCGCCTGATCAGCGTGGCCGAGTTCGGGGCGTACCGCCAGTTCTTTCTGGCCGAACTCTACATCGCGATCCTGTTCCAGCTCGGCGTCAACCAAGCGCTGTACTACTTCGTGCCCCGCGACGAGCGCAACGCCGGCGCCTATTTCGTCAACAGCCTCGCCCTGAACGTGGTGATCTTCGCCGCCGCGTTCACGCTGGTCGGCTTCGTGCGCGAGCCGCTGAGCGCCTGGCTGAACATGCCGATCCTCGACGACGCGTTCTCGTATCTCGTGCTGTATACGATGATCTGGATGCTGATCGTCTCCTGCGACTGCTACCTGACCTCGCGCCAGCGGGTCAAGGCGTCCGCCGCGTTCGAGGTCGCCGGGCAGTTCATCGCCAGCGTCATGACGGTCGCGGCGGCCTTCTACTGGCGCGATCTCGAGCGGATCTTCCAGGCGATGTGCGTGGCGCGCGCGGCCCAGCTCCTCGCCATGCTCGTGTACACCCACTGGCGGCTGCGAGGCTTCCGCGCCGAGCGGTATCTGCAGGATGTCTGGGCGCAGGTGCGCTACGGGGTCGTGCTGGGGCTGGCGGGAACGGCGCTGACGTTCCAGATGAAGCTGCACCTGTTATTCGTCAGCCGTTACTACGGAACCGAGACGTTCGCCATCTATTCCGTGGGCTGCACCGAGATCCCGGTGGTGCAGATCCTCTCGCAGTCGGTCGCCGTGGTCGCGCTCGGCAAGTTCGCCCTGATGGAGAAGGAGAGGAACTGGGCCGGCATCCGAGACCTCTGGACGCGCATCCTGACCAGCATGTACGCCGTCGCGCTGCCCACGATCGGTCTGCTGCTGCTCGTCTCCGAACCGCTCGTGCGGTTCATGTTCACCGAGACCTACATCGGGGCGGTGCCCATCTTCAGGGTCAACACGCTGATCTCGTTGAGCATCATCCACAACGCGACGCTGGTGCTGCGCGCGATGAACCGCAACGACATCTCGGTCCGGGTCAACGTGGCGACCCTGGTCGTGACGCCGTTCGCGCTCTACGGCGGCATGGTGGTCGCGGGCCTGACCGGGGTGATCGCCGCCCAGCTCGTGCTGCTGGTCGCGGCCCGTCTGGCGCTCCTCGCGTGGCTGAACCGCATCTCGGGCGCGCGCCTCGCCTATCTCGTCGGCCCGCGGGCGTTCTGGACGTTCTATCGCGAGACCTGGCACAAGCTCGTCGGGACGCTGGCCGCCAAGCTGCGTCAGCGAGCCGCCGGCAGCGGCGGAGCGGGCGCGTGAAGCCGGCTGTTGGCATGCGGGGACCGTGGCACGTGGCGCACGTCATCGGCCGCTTGAGCACCGGCGGCGCCGAGCGGCAGCTGGTGAACTACCTGCTCGCCGCCGACCGGCGGGCGTTCCGCCATACCGCGATCTGCCTGGTCGATCGCGGCGAGCTGGCCGGGATGGTCGAGAAGGCGGGCGTTCCCGTGGTGCGCTTGCGGGTGCGCAACCGGACCGCGCCGCTGAGCCTGTGGCGGCTGGCCCGGTGGTTCCGGCGCGAGAACGTGGCGATCGTGCACACGCACATGCACGGCGCGGCGCTCTGGGGCCGGCTGGCCGGCAAGATCGCGGGCGTGCCGGTGCTGATGACGACCGAGCACGGCAAGGAACTGTGGAAGAGCAGGCTGCAGGTGGCGATCGATCGACGGTTGAGCCGGTGGACCGACCGCCACATCGCCGTCTCGCAGGATGGGCTCGAGATCCGCCTGCGCCGGGAGCGCGTCGCGCCGGAGCGCATCCTGCTCATCCCGAACGGCGTGCCTATTCCGGTTGATCCGCGGAACGAACCCGGGCGGCGCCGCATTCGCGAGGAATTCGGCCTGGCGCCAGACGCGCCGGTGCTCGGCAGCGTCGGACGGGTGGTCGCGGCCAAGGGCTATGAGCATCTGCTCGCGGCGCTGCCGCGGCTGCGGGCAGAGTTCCCCGACGTGCGCTGGCTCGCGGTCGGCGACGGCGACTGCCGCGCGCAACTGGCCGCCGCGGCTGCCGCAAGCGGACTTGCCGACACGGTGATCTGGGCCGGCCACCGGACGGACATCGACGATCTGCTCGCCGCGATGGACGTCTGGGTCATGAGCAGCGTGCGCGAGGGACTGCCGGTGGCCTTGCTGGAGGCCATGGCGGCGCAGAAACCCATCGTGGCCAGCCAGGTGGGCGGCATCCCGGACGCGGTGCGCGACGGCCGCGAGGGCCTGCTGGTGCCGGCCGCCGCGCCGGCAGCGCTCGCCGAGGCGATCGCGACGTTGCTGCGTCAGCCCGCGCGCGCGCGTCTGCTGGGCGCTGCGGCGCGAGAGCGGGCGGCCGCTGAATACAGTATTTCTTCGGTGGCGCAGCGGATCGAAGACCTCTACCGGGAAGAGCTGCGGCGAGCTGGCGTCGGCGAGCGGTCGTCCCCATGAAGGAGGATTCTTGCGCACCTTCGGACCCGACAGGCGGATCACAACAGTCGTGATGGACCATCTGGATCTATGCCTATCCGCTGCCGAAGCGCTCCGGCTGGCGCGCGTCGCGCTGCTCGGCGTGCCTTATTCCGCGCACCGCGGGGCGGCCGACCTCGCGCAGCACGGAGGACGCCGATGAGAGCGCGGCCCGGCGGGGCGAACGTCCCGGTCATCATGTACCACGGCGCCGGCCCGATCCTGCCGAACTGGCTCTGGGAGGACCTGACATGCCCCCTGCCGTTGTTCGAGCGGCAGCTCGCGCTGCTGAGCGCGCGGGGCTACCGGACGGCCTCGCTATCCGATCTGAGGCGCTGGCAGGAGGAGGGCCGGCCGCCGCCAGACCGGCGGCTGGTGCTGACCTTCGACGACGGCTACCTGGACAACTGGACCTACGTCTACCCGCTGCTCGAGCGGATCGGCTGGCAGGCCACGGTCTACGTCAACCCGGACTTCGTCGACCCGGCGCCGCGGCCGCGGCCGACGCTGGCCGACGTCTGGGCTGGGCGTTGCGCCGAGGCGGAGCTGTCCAGCCGCGGCTTCATGAGCTGGGCCGAACTGCGGCAGGCGTCGCGCGAGGGCGTGCTGGAGGTCGCCTGCCACTCTCGCACCCACACTTGGTACGAGACCGGGCCGGAGGTCGTCGACTACCACCGGCCCGGGTCGCCGCGGCCGTGGCTGGCCTGGAACGCCGCCCCCGAGCGCAAGCACGCCTACCTGAGGGAGGACCAGTCCGGGCTGGTGCCGTGGGGCACGCCCGTGCACGCGCACGGGCGCTCGCTCGGCGTTCGTCGCTGGTTCCCGCCGGCCGGCCTGGCCGAGGCATGCGCGCGCTTCGTCGCCGAGCGCGGCGGGGCGGAGTTCTTCGCGCGACCCGGCTGGCGCGACCAGCTGGACGGCTATCGGGACAGCCTGCGCCTGGGGGCCGGCCGTGCGGAGACCGACGCGGAGATGATGGAGCGATTCCAGGACGAGATCGTCGGTGCGCGCGACCTGATGGCGCGCGAACTGGGCGCCGCGCCGCGGCACTTCGCCTGGCCGGGCGGCGCCTACAACGACGTGAGCTGGCGCGTGGCCGAGCAGGCGGGTTTCGAGACCATGACCGTGCGGAGCACGGACACGGTGCGCTGGCGGTCGTCGGACCCCAGCCTGCTGCGCCGCGGCTCGTGTTTCAGCTTCGTGACTCTGCGCGGGCGGCGATTCCCCAACGACGACGCGCGCGTCTTGTGGCACGCCTGCGAGGCCGCGCGCGGCTCGGCGTGGCACCGGTTCGCGCTGCGGGCCGCGAAGCTGCGGATCGCGCTCACCCGCCGGCAGGCCTAGCCGGAGCCGCGGTCACGGTCACGGCCCGCGCCGACACCGGCACGCCGCCTCAGTAGTCCTGGTCCGCGTCCGAGCGCGCGATGAACCACGCGTCCGGCTGCTGCACGCCCGCCGCCAGCTGCTCCTCTTGCCGCGAGAGGGTGATCATGTCGAGCTGCTGCGACAGCGAGCACGGGTAGCGCCCGACCGCCGCCGGCGCAAGGGCGCTCGGCAGGTCCATCTTCACCGCCGCCGCGCCGCGGGCCCGGCAGTACGCCACCACGTGGTCCAGCAGCGCCTGCACCGCGCCGGCCTGCCGCGGATGCACGATGAAGTCCGACACCACGCCTAGCCGGTAGTCCTCGGTCGCGATCCGCACGACGGCGAAGGCGCAGAGCGCCCCGTCCTGCCGCAGGTGGACGTAGCGGTACTCGTGGTGCGGGTGCGCGCCGTAGCGCCAGCGCAGGTATGGCAGGTCGCGCTCGACGGCGAAGCGGTAGTTGGCCGCCACCGCCTCCCAGACGCCAGGCACGGCGGGATCCGGCTCCGGGGCGTCGTCCACCGTGAACGATCGGTCCGGCCGGCGGCCGCGGTTCGCCCGCAGGAACACGCCGCCGAGTTGCTGGAGATCGCGCCGGTGGCCGGCGCGCGCCAGCCCGACGGCCAGCGGCAGGCGCGACAGGACGATCTTGACGGTCGTGCCCGCCCGGTGCTCGGTGAAGCCCACCGATCGAGCCGCCTTCAACGACACGGGCGTGTAGCCGAGGACGGCGGACACGTCGGCCGTCTTGATCCACTCGAGCAGCAGCTTCTTGCCGACCCCGCCGCCCCGGATCTCCGGGTTGACGATGAAGTCCATGCCCCACGAGCCGGTCACGACGCCCAGCGGCGTGCGCAGGCGCACGGGGACCGTGCAGACCATGCCGCCGAACTGCCCGCCGACCTCGGCCACGATGATGGCCGGGCGGCCGGGCTCGACGTTGGGGTTCTGGTAGTACTGCCACCGCCACCGGCGGCGCCGCGGCTCGACCGCGGCCGCGCGCTTCTCGGGCGGGAGCTTGCTCACGATCAGCCGGATGGCGATGTCCTCGTCCTCGGGGCGGTATTCGCGGATGGTGACGTCCGGCTTCATGACCTTCCTTTCAGGAACTCGAGCAGGCCGCTGATGCGCGTCTCTAGCTCCGGGTAGGACGAACGGCCGTTGACGGCGTAGCGGCGGATCTCGAACGGGTCTTCGCCCGGCCGGCTGATGCCGGCGATCGTGGAGAGAGCCGACACGTAGCCGGCTTCCCGCAAGGCGTCCTTGGCGCTCTGATCGAAGTCCTCTCGCCTTCCGTTCGGATACGCGAAGTGGCGCACCGGCTCGCCCAGGATCTCCTCCAGGCGCTCGCGGCTGAGGACGACCTCCCGCCGCACGTCCTGCGCGCTCTCGCGCGCCAGGATCGCGTGGTTGACGGTGTGGCTGCCGATGGTCACGCCGCGCGCCCGCAGCCCCCGGATCTGGGCGGCGTCGAGGAAGCGCACCCCGTCCAGGGCGGAGGCGTCGGCGTCGACGTCCAGGGCGGCGCAGATCTCCCGGACCCCCGCGCGCGCTTCGGCGGACGGCGCGCGCTTCAGGCGAGCCCTCAGCAACGCGATGGCCGCCGCCTTCTGGCCGGCGGTGGCGACGGCCAGGTCTCCGTCGACGCTGCCGCACCGCAAGACAGGCCTGCGCGTGACGTTGATCGCGTACTCCAGCCGGTCGGTCCACATGACGTCCCGCGTGCCGACGAAGCCCGTGGTGACGAACACCGCGAACGGCACGCCCAGGGCGCTCAGCAGAGGGAGCGCGTGCTCGTGATTGTTGGCGTACCCATCGTCGAAGGTCAGCAGCAGGCAGCCCGCCAGCGAGCGGCGGCCGTGCAGGTGATCGAGGTAGTCGTCGAGCGTGGCGAACCGGTAGCGGCGGCCGAGGCGTTCCAGGAACGACCGCAGGCGCTCGGGCGAGATGAATTTGCCGCTGGCGTTGAAGAAACGTGACTCCTCGTCCGGCAGCACGCCGTGCAGGAAAAGGACAGGGACGTCGCTGGGGTGCCGGCGCCGCCACAGCGCGGTCACGCCGAGACGGGACGCGAACTCGAGGGCCTGCCTGTTGCCGATCATGCCTCCACCCTCGCGCGCCAGGTCGCGGCGCGCCGCGCGGCCCAGGATAGCCGACCACCCGCCGGTGTGCCAGCCCAGGGTGGACCACCGTCGCCGGGGTCGACAGTGCCCGCGCGGGCGACCTATACTGCCGCGACCCAGGAGCGCCGGCACGAGGCCGGGGCGGTGGTCCTCAGTTCCTCGGCGAGAGGTTCAACAGTGCTCGCACGTGCCGTGACCCGTGCCGCCCTCGAGTTGACGCGTCCTGAGCGCATGCGCTGGTTCCGCACGCTGAACGCAAGCCAATGGTGGCCGCGGGAACGTCTCGAGGAATACAAGGACGCTCGCCTGCAGGCGCTGCTGCGCCACGCGCTCGCCACGGTCCCCTACTACCGCGAATTCGCGGCCCAGGCGGGGCTCGACGCGCGGACCGTGTCGGCGGCCGATCTGCCGCGCCTGCCCCTTGTCGACAAGCCGGTCATGGCCGCCCGCCTGGCGGACTTCCGGTCGGATGCCGTGCCGGCCGGGCGCTTCCGTCCCAGCTCGACGAGCGGATCCACCGGAACGCCGTTCAAGTTCTTCACGGACACCGGGGCCAGCCAGGTCCGGTTGGCGAACGACCTGCGCATACGCATGTGGACCGGCTGGCGCATCGGCGACCGTCAGGCCCTGCTCTGGGGACACCGGGGCGACTTGGCCAAGGGGGGCGACTGGCTGAATCGCCTCCGCAACGAGTTCAGCGATCGCGTGCTCGCTCTGAACGCCTACGAACTCGGCGAACCGCAGATGGCGCACTACCAGCGTTTGCTGATGAAGAGCCGGCCGACGTTGATGGTGGGCTACTCCTCCGCGCTGGCTCTCCTCGCCCAGTACGTGAGCCGCAACTCGCTGCCGTTTCCCAGGCTCAAGGGCTGCATCAGCACCGCGGAGACCTTGCTGCCGGAACAGCGGCAGGCCATCGAGACCGGCTTCGCCTGCCCGGTACTCGACCACTACGGCTCGCGGGAGTTCGGGACGATCTCGCAGCAGTGCCGTCCCGGCTCGGCGGAGCACATCACCATCGAGCGCACCTGGGTCGAGGTGCTGAACGCGGCGGGCCAGCCCGCCAGGCCGGGCGAGCAGGGGGAAATCGTCGTCACGGACCTCGACAACTACGCCATGCCGTTCATCCGCTACCGGACGGCCGACCTCGGGGCTCTCGGCGCCGGGTCCTGCGACTGCGGCCGCAGCCTGCCGCTGCTGGATTCCGTCGCCGGGCGCGTATCGGAGATCATCGTCGGCCGCAACGGCAAGCAATACTCCACGCCCGGTCCCTGGCTCTTCGGCGCCGACGTGCCCGGCATCGGCCAGATGCAGGTCATCCAGGAGACGCTCGAGCAGATCACCGTCCGCATCGTGCCCAACGCCGACTGGACGGACGGGAGCGCGGCCACGCTCGTCGAGAACATGGTTTCCCTGCTCGGCGACGTGCGGATCGCGATCGAACTGACCGACCACATCCCCAAGTCGGCGTCGGGCAAGTACCGGTTCGCCATCTCCAAGGTGTCGCCGTACCTGGGACGAGACGATCGGTCCTGAGGCGTCCGACGGCGGGCCGGCCGGATCTGCCCCGCGCTGGCGCGCCTTCATCACAGGCTCAGCCCGATCCTGCGCAGCGCCGCGATCAAAGCGTCCGCTGTCTTCGACAGCGAGTGCTCGCGAACAACGAATGCGCGACACGCCTGGGCAGCCTCGCGATATGCCGGCTCGTTCGCGAGCAAACGGTCGATATCCGCGGCCAGCGAGAACGGATCGGTCGCAACGAGGCCGAGTCCGTTCTTCTGGATCGCGCCGTCCGGATCGGCATTCAAGGTGCAGGTCGGCACACCGTGCGCCCAGGCATAGAGATACGTATTGGGGAAGCCCTCGCGTTCGGAAGTATTCAGAAGCATGCGAGCGCGTCGATACATGTGCTCGACTTCATCCGGCGGCACGAATCCGAGATAGGAGACGTTCGTTGCCGCAGACAGCGCCGCGACCATTCGTTCAGAATAGTCCTGATCGTCACCGGGGCCTCCCACGACCGCGAACGTGCGCTGCGGGAGAAGACGGACGATGTCCAATAGCACTTCGGGTCTCTTCACGGGCTTGATCGAACCGACCCACAAGATGTCGAACTCCGGCGTCGTGGGCTGTCGATACCCTGCATCTGCGACTATTCCATTGGGGATCAATACGGTTTCTATACCGAATTCCTCGCTCAATAGGCGTTGCTGGACGCGTGTCTGCGCCGAAACGAGATCTGCTCGGCGCAACGAGGCCGCGTAGAGCCGATTGAGGATCGCGGGCGTACCCTCGCGCTGTCCGGCTTCGCAATTGGACATGTTCGCGACCATGAACCCGTATCGCGATCGCAGGGCCCGTGCCATCAACCAGCATTGCCCCGCCAGGAACCGCGTCGAGCGCAGGATGTAGACATCTGCACGCGCGGCGTACATCGACCTTGCCAGTCGACCGATATTGACGAGGGAGCGCCAGTAGCTGCGGCCAGTGGAACTCCGATTGGCGCGGTAGATGGCCATACCGGAGATATCTTCGCGAAAAGCCTGGCCGAAATCCCCGGTGATGAAGCTTATCGAGTACCCTCGCTCCCTGAGCTCTCGCGCTATCCCGACGAGCTGGAAACCGGAGCCGCCGGCGATCTGAGCGACGCCGGGCCGCAAGGTCGCGTACGCTTCCATGGATATGAAGCAGATCCGCATGACATCCTTAGGTGCTTACGTGCCGGGTGAGTTCGCCTGCCTGACGGAGCAGCCCCGATGGCCTGCCGGCGGCGCGGGAGGCAACGGCCCCGGATTCGCTATGGCGACTCCAACTCGCCGAATATAATCGGTCTAGATCGCCGAGCAGTAGATATTTCAGAGCCGGTCCGATGGCAGCCCATCGCGGCGGGCCCCGAGCCGCGCTGTCCGACCGGTTCAATCCGACAACTCCTTGAATCACGCGCCCGCCAAGCACTACATTGCTGTCGATCCGTCGGGCCTCTGATGCCCCAGAGTCGAGGAGACCGCTTTGCCAGCCAAGATCCTGATCGTCGCCGCCGCTCGGCCGAACTTCATGAAAATAGCCCCGTTGTGGCGCGCGCTGGCTGCCAGGCCCGCTGTCTTCGAGCCGCTGCTGGTGCACACCGGCCAGCACTACGACCACAACATGTCTGATGTGTTCTTCACCGAACTGGGCTTGCCGGCTCCGCACACCCATCTCGGGGTGGGCTCGGGGACCCACGCGGAGCAGACTGCGGGGGTCGTTCTCGCGTTCGAGCCGGTTTGCCTGCGTTCCGATCCCGCTTGCGTGGTCGTCGTCGGAGACGTCAATGCGACGATGGCGGCCACCATCACCGCCAAGAAGCTGGACCTCGCCGTGGCACACATCGAAGCGGGATTGCGCAGTGGCGACCGCACCATGCCGGAAGAGATCAACCGGGTCCTGACCGACAGCATCGCCGACCTGCTCCTGACGCCCTCCAGCGACGCCGACGAGAATCTGCGTCGCGAAGGGATTCCCAGCGATCGGATCGTCCGTGTCGGTAATATCATGATCGATAGCCTTGTCCACGCGCTCGCGAGAGTCCGAGATCGCGCCGCGTTCGCGCGTTTCCATTGCTCCGGAAGCGCGTATGGGCTGGTGACGCTTCACCGGCCAGCGAACGTCGATGATCCCGACAAGCTGCGCGCCTTGTTCGCAGGCCTCCTGGATCTCGACTACCCGTTGATCTTCCCCGTGCACCCTCGCACACGCAAGGCCATGGAAAAAAGCGGCTTGCGGATACCACCCGCAGGATCTGGCCCGCTGCGCCTTTGCGAACCGCTCGGATATGACGATTTCCTCAACCTCACCATGAACGCTCGTTTCGTGATCACCGATTCCGGCGGCATCCAGGAAGAGACGACGTACCTCGGTATCCCCTGCCTCACATTGCGACCCAACACCGAGCGGCCGATCACCGTCTCGGAAGGGACCAACGAGCTGGTTTCGCTGGAAATCCTCGCCAGCCGTGTCCGGCTCGTGCTGGATGGCCACTGGAAACGAGGTCGGGTGCCGGAGCTCTGGGATGGCCACACCGCGGAGCGCATCGCTCAAGTCCTGGCTGACCGGTTCGCTCGCTGACGATCGGCCAATACGAGCGCGCGAACGAGTCTGCCGGCTCCGGGGCCGCCTCGACTCATACGACCCGCCGCCGGCGCTTTCCGGGCGCCTGGCGAACGAGGCGCCTGCACCGCGGACCTCGTCTACCGGATCGGCTTCGTCCGTCTCGGACGAGCCGCCGCGAGGATCGCATCGCAAATGAAGTCGACCAGGTCGCGATTATCCGGCACGTCGATCTCACCGGTGCGACGGCACAGTTCCATGCGGGCCACATCTTGCAGATCGGCGAGCAGTGTCAGGCGGCCCTGCTTCGACAGCCACTCGTCGACCCGCCCGGTCTCGCCCCGGAAAAAGCTGCAAGCGGGCACGCCGAGTATCGCCGCCTCGCGCGTCATGGTGCCGCCGCCGCCGACCACCAGATCCATCGCCGCGACGAGACTCGGGCCATCGTAGACCTTGGCCGGCACTATGACGCGTTCGAGATCGTGTCCGGCAAGCCACGCCAACTGCCGATCGTCCCTCGCCAGGTAGACAAGGTCTATGTCCTGTCGTCCCGATAGACGCGCCAGTATGGCGTCGAGCAGGACTTCCGCCTCCGGATTGTGGTAGTGAGCATCCTGCGCCGGCGGGCGCAACAGCACCCTCACCGCATCGTCACGAAGCCCAAGGTCTGCGGCGACAGCTGCCGGCTCGAGACGTGCATCCGCCAGGTACAATTCTTCTTTGAATCCCGGGTACGCGGTCACCAGCCGAGAGTCGATCCCGGCTTCGGCGCAACGCCCGCGATCGATCGCTTGCGGCAGCAGGATGGTCCGGCAACACCAGTTGAACAGGCGGGCGTCGACCCATTCGTAGTCGTACATCGTAACGCTCGGAATTCCGAGCACGCGGCTGGCTATCGGCAGAGATCTCGATCCGTGACCGAAGCTCACCGCCCAATCACCGCGCCGCATGGCGACAGCCAAGGCGACGGCTCGGCCGATAGTGCCGCGAATCTTGTTCCACATGCCCTTGCCGTAAACGCCCCCGACCTTCCGGTAGTCCAGGCCGTACATGTCGAGCAGTTCACAGGTGTGGGTGCGGTCACGAGCCGTGAAAACGACGGTATGGCCGCGATGCGTCAGTTCCCGCACGAGCGGCTTCATGATCAGTACATGTGGACCGTTATCGGCATCGAACCAGATCTTCAAGCGATGGACTCCTCCGCAGCGATGCAGGCACATAGAGCGCGCAACATCCAGGCTTGCGACCACCGCAAGAAGATGGTCCGGTCGACGAGCAGACCATCGCGCCGATACCAGAACCCACGGCGTGCGGAATCATAGAGCCGCGCGATGCCAATCTCGAGTACACGTCTCGCCAGCGCAACCAGTTCGGTATCGCGATCCCCAAACGCCAACAGGGTCAAGGCTGTCTGGGCGACCGTATGGCTGTCCAGGGGCCACGGGCGATCGGCGTAGTAGTACGGGGTCGCATCCGGACCCAACATATGTTCGCGATAGAAATCCAGTCCTTTGGACAACGAGTCGGACCAACGATCCCGATCGTCGAGCAAGCATCCGATCGCGTCGATCGTCTCCAGAACGAACCCGGTGTGTAGATTGTCTATCCACTGCCAGTGCGCCGCCTCGCCGTAGACCCAACCGCCATCTGGACGTTGGCGCGCGACGACGAAGCCGACGGCCTTGGCCGCCTCTTCTCTCATCAGGCGCGCGGGAGCAGGCTCGGCGAACCGTGCCGCGCGGGCCAGGATCTTCCCCGCGAAAAGGCTGGCGTTGAAGACGCGCGACCTGTCGCGTGGGGAGTAGCTGAAGCATACCCCGGTGTCATCTTCGTGCCGGTTCAGATGATCGCGCACGAATGCCGCGGCCGATTCCGTCACCAAGGGCGACAGCTCATGCCCCGCCGCAGCGAATGCGTCGACGACGAAACTGGTGGCGACGACCGTCGGCGCAAACGCCTGCTGACTGAAGGCTCTCGCCTGCCAGGGGAAATCGTAGCCCCAGCCCAACGCGACAGGCCCGGATCCTGCGAAGATGCGCTGCGCCTCGACCGTATGCTGCCGACCGGCGATGTAGGGCGACCCATCGGGATACGAAGCCAGCGACGCCAGGCGATTCACGAGATCCTCGCGGGCCTCGATCGTCGCAAGTCGAGGCAACGTGGACGCCGCGTGCAACAGGAGAGCCAGGCCCTTGGGGTTATGACCCGCGGGAATCCCCAATAGAGGCCTGAGATTCACCGGGCTTCGTTTAACGCCTTGGATGACCAACAACCGAAGCAGCCTAGAGCGATCCAGCAAAGGAGCGAGGACACGGCTCTTCAGGCCATCATAGGGATCCCAACCTCGGAATCCGTCATCGACACTGCGTTGCCAGACGGCGGTCGCGACTTCGAGGAGGTCGCCTGGTTGACCGGACCTGGATGCCGTCATCGCGGGTCCCGCAGCGAGTCCACATCGATCGGTCGCGGCTGCCGCGTGCGCAAGCTCTCCAGCGCCTCGATGGTCGCCAAGGTCGTCGCGAGTTGACTCCGCACAGAGATCGCCGGCCGGCCACTGCGGATCGCGGCCAGAAAAGCCGCAACCTCTTCATCCTGGCCCTTGCCGCCACATCTTCGAGCAGCGCGCGTGCGCCCATAGAGGCGTACCGCTGCGAAGTTATCGATGACCGCGCTACGATTGCGCCCCATCACCTGCAGCTCCTCTTTGGGCATCGCCTTGCCCCCGTGCGCGCAATAGAGGATCGTCCCGACGGATCCGTCGCCGAAACGGAGGGCGAATACCACGTTATCCTGCGGCACCAGATCGACACCATCGCCAGCGACGTGCGCTGCGTAGATCTCGATCGGCTCGGCGCCGCAGATCGCCTGCATGAGATCCACGAAGTGGCACACCTCGCCGATGATGCGCCCCCCTCCTTCATCCGGGCGCTGGATCCAGTGCTCGCGCGGTATCGGCCCGGCGTTGACGCGATAGGTCATGGTCAGCGGCCCGCCCGACTCGCCGATATGGTGTCGCACGCGGTTCGCGGCGGGGCTGAAGCGCCGATTGAAACCGACCTGCAGCAACGGAGCATTCCCCTGCGCAGCGAGATCTTCGAGTCGAAGCGCAATCGCCTTCAGTTCATCGCGCGTCAAACAGAGCGGTTTCTCCACGAAGACGTGTTTGCCCGCGGCCAGGGCCGCCAAGGTCAGCGGACCGTGCTGGTCGTGGCGCGTCGCGATGACGACCGCCTTGGTGCCCGGATCCGCAAGCACCGCTTCCGCCGAATCGACAGCCCGGATGAAGCCGGCGCGTTTGCCGACATCCACCGCACTCAGGCCCGAACGGGTATATATCGCCGTCAGCCGTACTGCAGGGGCCTTGCGGAAAGGAGGCAAGAGGAACGACTGGGCATACGAGCCGCAGCCGATGAATCCGATGCCGAGTTCGCCTTCGCCCAGGACCTTCCCGCCGCATTCGATTTCGCGGCCGGATCCGGGTGGGGGCTCCGTTTCATAGTCGAGCAGGATGCCGCCGTATGGCTGATCGCCCGCAGCGACCATGGCATAGGCTCGTGGCGCGTCCGAGAACGGGACGCGATGGGTCACGACGGCCAGAGGATCGCATTTGCCTGCGGCAATCATCGCCAGTACGGCTTCCAGATTGCGTTGTTCCGTCCATCTCACGAAGCCGATGGGATAGTCGATGCCGCCTTCCTCGTACGATGGGTCGTAGCGGCCCGGTCCATACGAACAGGAAACGGAAAACGCTATCTCCTTGTTGTAGAAATCCTCGCGCGGCAAGTCCATGCCCACGGCGCCGACCACGACGATGCGCCCTCGTTTGCGACTGATGCGGGCTGCCTGGACAACGGGCTCGCTACTGCCGGTCGCGGCGCAGATGAGTACGAGATCCGCACCATGACCGCGCGTGAACGCAGCTACCGCGGCCTCGAGGTCTTCCTCGGCTGGGTTCAATGCCGCGTCGACGCTACCGCTGGTGCGCCCCAGGTCAAGGGCGGCCGATGCGATGTCGACTCCCAGAACGCGGCATCCCGCGGCCTTCAGGAGCTGCGCCGCAAGCAGACCCACGACGCCAAGACCTATGACGACGGCGTTTTCGCCCAGGGTCGGTGCCGCAAGGCGCTGTCCCTGCAGCGCGATCGCCGCGAGGGTCGTCATGGCCGCAGCGTCTGCGGGCACGCCATCGGGAATCTTCGCGACGAGATTGATCGGAACCACGACTTCATCTGCGTGATTGGCGTATGTCCCTGCGCAGGCGACGAGATCGCCGGGTCGAAACGCTTCGACGCCGGGTGCGACCTCGACGACACGTCCGCTAAGGCTGTAACCCAGGGATTGCGCACCCTCGAGCTTGGCGCGCACCTTCTGCATCGTGCCCTTGAGACCGGTCTGGCGTACCATTTCCATGACCTGCCGGACCTGATCCGGGCGTGACCGGGCCTTGCCGAGCAGGCTCTGCTTGCCCGTGCGAACCTTGTTGCCCTCCGTGCCCGGGCTCACCGCCGAATGCAGGGTTCGCACCCGGATACACCCCGGCCCAAGCGCAGGGGGCGGCGCCTCGATCAGAGACACCTCACCATCTCGGAATGTCAAAGCCAGGATCTGCAAGACCGTACTCCTTGGCACTGCTCGATCAGCCGTTCGGGCTCGCGACGCGCGCTACCGCCAGCTTCGCGACCAAGATATATTCGCACGAACTGCCCGGGAACTGAAATGCTCATTCGGGATGCCGAGGGCGCGCCGACCGTCAACCCGGGCGCGAGTTCTCATCAGGCTGGCGCAACTGAGGCTGATATACCATGTTAGCAAAGAGTTCGCAGGCAACTCGACGCATGATGACAGGAATGCGCGCGTGACCGAGGTGTCTTACACGATTCTTGGCCCGGTGCCCCCGCCACGAGGGGGTGCGTCCGTGCACATCGTCCGCCTGGGCGACCTGCTGAGACGAGAAGGGCATCGCGTGCGGATCCTGCCATTCGCTGGGCTCACCGCAACTAACACGACGTTCCGACTCCTCCAGGCCGCTCGACAGATCCTGTTCGCCGCCGGTGGTCTGCTGACCTGCCGTACCGACGTGATCCATCTGCATTATTCCAATCTCGCTGGTTTCCTACTGGTTTCGCCACTGATACTGTGCATACGGAGACGTTGGGTCCTGACGCTGCATTCGATCCGCCTCTTGGAGGATCTGAGACATGCCCCGCCCGCAATCCGTAGTATCACGAGAAGAATTCTCAGCAATTTTCGCTTGATCGTTTGCGTGCGAAAAGGAATCGAAAATGCCTATCAGGGGCTTTCTGTAGCGGGTCCGGCAACCATCGTCATGCCGGCGTTTCTACCACCCACTTCGGAGGAAAAAGACCCACGTCGCCTATCGCAGGAGATTCGAGATAGCGTTGAGGCGAGGCGCCAAGCCGACACGCTGCTCCTGGCATGCGCCGGCTACCAGTTGGGTCCGGCCTATGCAAAGCCAGACTTGTACGGAATCGAGATGCTCGCCGCCATGCTGGCCCGAGTCCAGCCTGACCTGAATCGGCCGATCCATCTATTCATCATGCTATCCAATGCTCCATCAGGGCCCGGCCTCGAGGCGCAGGCCGCCATCAAGGCCTCGGTCTCGCGAACGCCCGGGTTGACCGTGGAGATCGTAGTCAATGAACCGCTCGTGCCGATCCTCGCCCAGGTCCATGCTTTCTTGCGACCGTCGAGAGAAGACGGAGATAGCGTCGCGATCCGCGAGGCGCTGTCCGTCGGCTGCCCTGTCTGGGCAAGCGACGCTGTCGATCGACCCGCCGATTGCACAGTATTTCCCCTCGCCGATCATGAACAGGCGATTCACTCGCTGAAGGAGTTTCTAGCAACGAAATGCTCGCTGGATCCCTCTCGCCGCGGCCAGAACCAGGATACTGATCTCTCCCGGTTCGAGGAATTCGTTCGCAGCTTGATAGGCAAGCCTCTCGACTCGTAGGCCAGCCTCGCGGGCGCCCGTCGATCAGGTTTCGCCCGGCGGCTTGCTGCTGCGATCCGCGAGATCGTATCGCCCGAACCGCGGAGCCAACAACCGCCTGGCGCAAGGGAACAGCAGGCGGTTCGCGACGCGGTTGAGGAAGACGTTCCGCCTGTCGATCCGGTGCCTGCGTTCCCGGAACGCCCGGACATCCTCAGCCAGGCGCGGGCCATAGGCGCGCACGTACTCCGGGTATAGCTCGTTGACCGCCCATTCATAGACCGCGCGGTCCGCCGCGTACATCCTGGCCAGGGCTTCGCGCTTCTCCCGATCGGCCAGCACGGCCGCGGCGGGGCCCTTGGCCTCGGCCGTGTTGCGCCGGAGATACGCGATATCGAGGCCGGGCAGGAAAAGCCGCGCCATCAGCACCAGCGATTCATCGAACCGTTCCGTAAAGCCGATGAACGCCCCGCGCGCACGAATCAAGCGGATCGCGTCGTCGGGGTCTGCCTCGCGCGAGAGCATCTTGGTCTGGTGGTCATGGTGCACGGGCCAATCGACCCAGCGCTCCCACGGCAGGGGATGGCGATCATTGTGCAGCTGGAACACGAAGTGCGAAGCGCCGCGATTCACCGGTTCGCGCAGGAATGCGAAGTAGCGCAGTTGGGGAACTGCCGTCTCCAGGCCCGCCCAGAGCGTGATCGGATGCCCGCTCACGCAGCGCAGTCCCGGCCAGATCCGCCGCAGCCGCCGCAGGTCGTCCGGGCCCCATTTCGGCACCACCACCTTGACCGCGAACGGGTCCGGCGGCGGCGGGCCCCAGTCATCCGCCTCGCAGTGCGCCGCGCCGAAGGCGCTGCGGAGCATCGATTCGACGCTTCTACCGCCGGTCTTCGCTATATGAACAAACGCTATCATTGCCCAGTTCCGCTCCCTGCCGCGATCCTCATCCGCGCATCGCAACCTGCCGCCGCCCACCTGGCCGAGCCGTCAGCCGGCAGGCGGCGACGCCAATGTCCGCCTCGGGGGTTGACATCCTCGTGGGGTCCGAATAACGTAATAGGCCCTCATGGTCAACCCCTATACGGCCCCCCGCTAGGGAGAAGAACTCGAACGACTATTGCTAAAGACGGCTCGCAACCTGGTCGAACAATGCAGCAAGTCGCCTGGAAACAAGACTTGCAGCGCCCAGAGCCGGTAGCGTCGCCCGAGGATTGCCTCCGAGTTTTTCCAACAAGCGAGCAGGTGCCATGAGCACGATCCGCGAAGCATATAACAAGAGGTTCGACACGCCCACGGGAATCGAGGGCGAACTCTCCACGCTGGATCGGATTCAGCTTTTTCCGCTGCCGTCCGAATCGTTGCGTGACGAGTTCCTGCAGCTCGCCAACACCATGCTGAGCTTCAAGCCTTCCGGACGCGGCGCCGTCGTGGTCTTCGCCTCGACTGTCGCGGGCGAAGGGACGAGCTTCGTTTCCTACAACGCCTGCCGTGAACTCGCCCATACCTTGAACAGGCAGGTGGCCTGGATCGACGCGAATTTCCGTTCGCCCCAGCCGCGACTGCACCTACTGGGCGAGACGACCTTCGCCGACATGCTCCGCGATCCGGAACTCGTCGCCCATGTCGGCGGCGGCACGAAGCTGGCCCTCGTCTCCGGCGGCATGGACCTCGCCGATTGTGTGAGCCATCTCGTCTCCGACCGCTATCCGGCAGTCCTGCGTGCGTTCACCCAGCGTTTCGACTTCACCGTTCTGGATTGTCCACCGATCCTCAACTCCGTCGAGACCGAACTCTTCTCGTCGCGCGCGGACGGCCTGATCGCGGTGATCGAAAAGAGCCGCCTGAAGTGGGAAGTGATCAAGGCCGGGCTCGATCAACTCACGGCCAAGCGGGTCAACATCCTCGGCACGGTGTTCAACCGCAGGACCTACGATCTGCCCAAGGCCATCTACGACCGCCTGTAGCCCGCGCGCCAGCCGGCGGTCGCGCCTCAAGGAAGGGGTGCGGTCCATGAGCGACTCGTCTCATTCGGCACCGGATCGACCGCGCCGCGCCGGCGCGTGGCTGATACTCGTCGCCGTACTCGCCTGCGCCGGCTGCGCCGGTTCGAACAAGCAGGTCGTCAGCCGCCAGATGCTCCTGCCATTCAACGACGAACAGAGGGAAGCCCTGGCGCGAACAGAAGCCGCGCCGTATCTGCTGCAACGAGGCGATGTGTTCGCCGTCGAATCTCTCGCCGACGAAGAACTGCGACAGCCGGGCGTTCTCGTGCTCCCCGACGGAACAGCTTCGCTCACTCATATCGGGAACATGCGGGTCGCGGGCCTGAGCATCGGCGAGGTCGAGGGCCAGATCAATGCCGCCTACAGCCGCCAGTTCCGCGATGTCCACCTCAACGTCGTCCTGCGCGAGGTATCTGGGCGCAAGGTCTACGTGCTCGGCGAGGTCAAACTGCCGGGCCTGCATGACATCGGACGCGAGGGAGTCGGGATCATGGGCGCGATCGCCATGGCCGGCGGCTTGACCGATTGGGCGAGCCAGGGATCGATCGTGGTGCTGCGCTTGACGCCCGAGGGCTACTTCAGCCGGGAGTTCGACATCTCCTCGCTTCGCAAGGGACGGGCCTTCGACGCCGCCGCACTCGATCTGCAACCATACGACATCGTCTATGTCAATCGCTCGAAGATCGGCGACTTCGCCGCGTTCACGAGGGACGTCGTCGGCTCGCTCGCGCAATACTCGCGCCTGATTCTCGACATGCGCGTCATCGAGAATCCGGAACTCTATAGGAGGTAGCGACGTGGCGGGTTCAAGCGGTCAGAGAAACGACAAGACGACGCACGGATTCAATCTGCGCGATATCGTCTACGTGCTGTTCCGGCGCCGTCTGATCGTAGCCGCCGTGTTGCTGCCCATCATCGTGGTGGCGTCGCTGGGCCTGTTCAAGGACACGGGCACGACGATCGCCGGCTGCAAGATCCTCATCGAGCTGCAGGCGCCCGAGACGCCGCGATGGAATACGCGCGCCGCGATCGACTACGACCGTTCACTCAGCACGCTCATCCACATGGCGATGAGCGCTCCGGTCGCCCGCATGGCCGCCGAGGCGCTGCAGGATTCGTTGCCGGTGATCCTCGAACTGGAAGAAGGCGCCTTCGCTCGCCTGGCCAATATCAACGAGCTGACGCAATTCATCTTCGATCGACTCGACGTGTCGCCGATCGGTGAGTCGAGCATCCTCAACCTGAGATTCCGCTCGCGCAATCCCCGCCTGGCCTTGATGGCCGTCGAGGCCTGCCGTGATGCGTTCTTGAAGTACGCGATCACCGCGACCAAGAATACGCACGCCCTCGAATATTACGACGACCAGGTGCGCCTGGTGCGCGACGAGGTCGATGCGCTGCTTAGCCAGCGGGCTCGGGTCGTCCAGCAAGCCGGCTTCGGGTCGGTCGAATTCGATCTGCGCGGCATCTCGCAGCAGCTCATCGACATGCGCAACAACAACCTGAAGAATACGCTCGAGCGCACCTACCAGGAGTCTCGGATCGCCACGATGAGAGCCGCCCTGGCGAGAGACCCCGATTATACGCCTTCGCCAGACAGGCCGGGCGTCGGGATCGCCATGTTGAACGCCAAGGACCAGGTCGACGATCTGCGCGGTCGTCTGATGGCCCTGTTGGTGAAATTCACCGACGATCATATCGAGGTCCGACGCGCGCGCGAACAGCTCGCGGGCGCCCGCGGGGTCCTCCGCGAGGAGGTCGACAACTACATCCGGACCTACGAGATCGAAGTCGAGGCCTTGCGTGTCAAGGAAGAGACGATGCAGGCTCAGATCCATAACCTGGAACACGCCATGACGACCATCCCGGAGTTGAGCCGCCAGATCACGCTCTTCGACACGGAACTCAACGCCAAGACCCAGCTGCTGAAGGACCTGCAGGTCAAGCGAGGCGAGGTCCTCATCAACACCGGCGCCGACGAGCGCATCGCGAGCATCATCAGACTGACGGAGCCCGAGATCGAGGCCGTGATCTCCGAAGCGCGCAAGTTCATCTACTTCGGGCTCATCGTCTTCTTCGGGCTGGTGTTAGCCCTCACCGTGGCCATCGTCATCGACTCGCGCGACCATCGCCTGCATGCGCCGGAACGCGTCGAGACGCAGCTCGGCGTACCCGTGCTGGCCGCAGTGTCCGAGCAGGGGTCTCGCAAGGTCGGGTCATGAACCCGCCGACCTCAGCCTCCGGGAGCGCATCGGACAGCAGGAAGGCGGCGGCCGGTCAGAACATCCTCGTCGCCAGTGCGCTGGCGGTCGTCGTTTCTCTTCTCTGCTGGTTCGCGGTGAACCAGGAGGGCTTGTCGAGCCTCTTGCTGGCAACGGGGGTCGTCGCCGCCGCGCTTCTCTTCGCGACTCTATCGTTTCGCTTCCTGATCATCCCGGTACTGATCTGGCTCGTTTTTCTGCTCGGATTCCGCAACTTGCTGATGCTCCACACGCCGGGCCTGCCCGATCTGTCTCCTGACCGCGTGCTGCTGGTCTGGATCTTCAGTCTCTTCGCGCTCAAGATCGTGTTGGGGAATCGGCCGCGTGCCACGTGGCGGTCACTCGACACGCTGCTGGTATTGCACTTGCTATACCTGCTCGGCTCGATCCTCTACCACGAACGAACGGGTTTCAATTCCTGGACCCGTGCCTACCTCATGGGATACGCCGCCTATTTCGTTGGCAAGTACGTCATCGATGGTCGTCTCAGGCCGATCAAGGCCGTGTTCGTCACGCTGCTAGTCCTGAATCTATATTATGGAATCGTTTCCATTGCGGAGTATCTGAAATTTCATCCTTTGATCTGGCCGAAAATGGTGCTGAACCCCGCAGTCTACAATCAATGGCCGGGGCGTTCTCACGGCATCTTCCTGCAGCCGGCGGTCTATGGGATCATCATGGGCATGCTGCTATCCATACAGGTGTATTTCGTTCGCTCCGCGCGAAACCCGATCATCCGTTATCTGCTCTATGCTTCCTTGCCAGTGGTCATGGCGGGACTGTATTTCACCTACACGCGCGGATCCTGGCTGGCCGGCATCTTCGGCCTTCTCACGGTCGGGATCGTCGGCTGGCAGCGGTACCTGCCCCTCGTTAGCCGCCTGGCGTTCGTTGCTTTCCTCCTGGGCGCCCTGGGTCTCGTCAATCTCCAACAAGACAAGCATTTCGTCGAACGTATGGGCACGGAACATACGATCACGGGCCGACTCAACACGATGGCCCGCGCCTACCGCATCTTCCTGGATAACCCCATCACGGGATGCGGATATTTCCGGTACAACATCGTCAAGCGAGACTATCAGGGCACGATCGAACTGCCTGTCTATGGAGTCATCCGACGTGCCCAGGACATCGAGGCCTCGATCCACGACATGTATCTCGGCACTCTGGCGGAGGAAGGTCTCGTCGGTGCCGGACTGCAGCTGGCCATCTACATGCAAGTCTTCCTGTTGTTCCGGCGGAAATATCTCCTGCGCCATCAGGGCGACCCATTCGCGGTCGATATGATGCCGGCCATGGCTGGACTGATGGTCGGCTACTTGGTGGGCGGTTTCTCGATCGATTATCGGTTCTTCGAATCGCTTCTCGCGCCATTCTACCTCATTGTCGGGTTGATCGCGGGATACCAACCGGAGGAACAGCGAACCGACGCCGCGCTCGCCAGCCCGCCGCCGCTGCGGGTGCTCGACGGGACGACCTTGCGCGCGGCGGAACTCGACCATCGGACCTGAAGAACGCGACTGCCGGTCAGCGAGACGCTTCGATGCGCCGGATCTCTTCCGCGACGGCCTCGGCGACGATCCGATAGGGAAACTTGCCCAGCGCACGGCCAGCGGCAAGTACGCCATGATACTTCATCGCGAGCAGCATACCGAAACAGTACCCGAGGCTCACGGTCAGCCACGCGCGCCGCGGTGTCCATCGATCTGTTTGTTCGATCCGCCGAGCGGCTGTGAAATCCATGACCGCGCAGGAGACCAGGATGCCAAGGAAGCGCGGGTCCCAGGGCCTCGTTAGCGCTGGTGGATTGACATAGGCCAGCATAGAATGTCAGAAATTTGTCTGTCAATGTCGCAGCGTATCCATGCGACCTGTTTCGTGCCAGTTCGTCACTCCTCGCGCGGGTGACGGTCTTGACGCGTCGACGGCTAGCTGCATCGCGGAGGAGACATCTCCATGCCCGGACTGCTGGGGCTGATCAACCTGGAAGACATCCCCGCCGACCGCTTCGCGCGCGCGGCCGCGACGCTCGACCTGCTGCGCCGCGAACCGCCGCGGTCCTTCGGCGACGGCGCGGCCCGGTTCGCCGTGGCCACCATGCCGGATCCGCCGCTGCGCGGACCGTTCCACTTCGAGGACGACGCGGTCGCCGCGTGCTTCGCGGGGGACCTGCACAACCGCGGCGCCATCCCCTGGACGGAGATCGCGCGCGGGGCGCAGCAGGACGACCACGCGTGGACCGATCTCGCCGAAGGCCATTTCGCCGTCGCCGCCTTCGACAAGCGCCGCCGCCGCCTGCTGCTCTACGCCGACCACTTCGGCTGCCATCCGATCTTCTACGCGCGGCACCGCGGCGGGTTGATCGTCTCGACCCAGCTGGCCGCCTTCGTGCGCCTCGGCGCCGGCGGCGGCTTCGACGAGGAGTGGTTCCA
>CAZJWO010000045.1:0-27135 GCA_964549735.1 uncultured Fibrobacteraceae bacterium
CATACGAGATAATGAGCGGTGACTGAGTTCAGACGTGTGCTCTTCCGATCTCCGACCAGTTCTGGCGGGCATGGCAGTTCTGCCAGCGCGCAGCGCGCGCCGGCGCAGAGCGGAACCGGTGGCGCGAGCCGCCCAGTGGCGGGAGGTCGTCGCTAGGGGATCTCGTTTTGTGTTGGAGGCTTTTCCCCCCATCTTCCCGGCTGGAAGGGATATTCCGGATCCTCGCAG
The DNA here is from genome assembly GCA_964549735.1 of uncultured Fibrobacteraceae bacterium. Classification (GTDB taxonomy): domain Bacteria; phylum Krumholzibacteriota; class Krumholzibacteriia; order LZORAL124-64-63; family LZORAL124-64-63; genus Glo-17. Next base: position 229 of record CAZJWO010000045.1, read on the forward strand.
AGGTTGGCAGCCGCAGAGTGGGTGAAGGAAGGGAACGGAAAGCTGGGGGCCGCCAACACGCTGGGAGGGTCTCGGACGAAGGCGTTGTCGATCAGGGGTGACAATGACGGAGTCCGAGACCCTTCCTGAATCCCGCCGGCGACCGCCGACCGGCGCTGGACCACCGGCATCCTGGCCGGTATCTTGGCCGCTGACCCTCGCCCCCCGGGAAACTCCATGGAAAGGCCGAGCCGCATGCCAAGCTGGTTGCTGCGAGCGGGAATCCTCCTCTTGCTGACGACCTGCCCGTTCGCCCTCGCAGCGGCCGAGCAGGACGCGTTTGACTGGGATCCGGCCACGGCACCGGTGCCCGGTGCAGGCCGCGACGTTGCTGCTGCAGCCAAGAACCAGCCTGGCGGTGGCGACCGCTCGCGGCTGATGGTCCGGTTGCTCGAGCAGAGTCAGCCGTTGCGCGCAACGGCCGCTCCCTCGCTGCAGCGGCAACGTCTCTCCGGAATGCGGGCGCCGGCGGCGTTGCATGCCGTGGCGATCATGGTCGAGTTCGCCGACACGTGCTTCTACGGCCGCCAGGACCTGTTCCCCGGCCCGTTGCCGACATCTACGCAGAGCAGCTTCTACTATGCCGCCCACGATTCCGTCTACTATGATCACCTGTTACGGGACGTGGCCGACTACTACACGGCGGCCAGCGGCGGACGATTCACGTTCGACTTCACCGTGCACGGCCGGGTCGTCCAGTTGGCCGAGGGCATGGCTTTCTACGGGAACCATCCTGAGTTCGGCGAGCAGCCGTTTCAACTGGCCTCTGATGCCGTCGCCGCGCTCGATGAGGAAATCGACTTCGCCAGCTACGATTCGGTCATCCTCATTCACGCCGGCGCCGGGCAGGAGACGGATGTCCTGCGCAACTCGCCCGAACAGATCTATAGCACGTATCTCGGACCGGACGCCTTCGGTTGGGCCGTCGAGGACTCGCTGCTGGCGGTGCCGTATCTGCCGTCGCGCAGCTACGGCGAGGGCGACGGCATTCGCCACATCCTCATCCTGCCGGAGAACCAGTTCCAGGATCCCTATGAGGGTTTCAGCGGACACTTCGGCAGTCTGGGCACCTATTGTTTCGTCGTGGGCCTGCGCCTCGGCATGCTGTCTCTCTCGGACTTCACGCCCGCCGGCGCGCCCGACAGCCAGGGCGTCGGTCAATTCTGCCTGATGGGGTACGGTCTCTTTTCGGCCGGCGGCTACATTCCGCCGCAACCCTGCGCTTTCAACAAACAACTCATGGGCTGGATCGATCCGCTCGTCGTCGATCCCGAACTGGCGGCGACCTGGACCGTGCTGCCCGCCGCGCGCGTCGGTCATCCGCTGGCGGCGGCGCGGATCGACCTGACGGGCGCCGAGTACTTCCTGCTCGAGTACCGTCTGCAGGACCCGGACGGCAACGGCATCTTCAGCTTCGACGGCGATCTGAACGGCAACAACGTGCCAGATTTCTTCGACGCCAGCAATGCGGCCAACGGCGGCGTGCCGAGCCGTTTCTTCGATCCGGCCACCGACGTCCGCGAACGACTCGTTGGCGCCGAATGGGATTTTTTCCTCAGCGACAACTCGGCGCGTCCACCGGGCGTCAAGGGCGCTGGCAGCGGCCTGTACATCTGGCACGTCGACGAAGGCGTGATCCGCGATGCCTTCGGCCGGCGGCAGAATCTGTTCAACGCGAACCCGCAACGCAAATCAGTCGACCTGGAGGAAGCGGACGGCATCCAGGATCTCGATTCGCGCCAACCGTCCCCATACTGGTTGGGCGGCGATGACGACAGCTTCCGCGGCGAGGGCAACGACATGTTCGGACCGGACACGCGGCCCGATACGGCGACCAACGGTGGGGTGCGCACGGGCCTCGTCATCGATCAGATCAGCAGGGTCGTCGAAGAATCTGTGCACGTCTTTCACGCCGGCACCGACTCGGCATACACGGGCATTCTCTATTTCGATGCCATGACGTTCCGCTGCTGGCGGGAGTCCGCTACGTCGGCAGCGGCGGCGCCTCTCGCCGCCCGCGACCTGCCCGGGGTCGACATGACCGGCAGTCATCTCATGGTCGTGTCGTTGGCCGGCGATCCGGCCGGTGGCCCGCCGGTGTTCGTCGCGGCAGCCGACAGCGGGCGCGTCTATGCCTGGACCGCGGACCTCGCGGAGTGGGTCGATCGTGACGACGATCCCGCGACCTTCGAGCCGCTCGCCGTCGGCACGGACGCGCGCGGCCGGCCCGTGTCCTGGCTGCTGCCGGCCGCGGCGGGGGCATTCATCCCCGGCGGCGCCGGACTGCAGATCGTGCTCGGCGCGCCCGGCGGACTCTACGCGTTCGACCACGACGGCACGCCGCTGGGCGGCGGCCCGCGCGACCTCGACCGAGGCTTGATCGCCGCGCTGCCGGTCCTGTTGCCGCCGGTCCTGCTGCCGTCGCCGGAGGGCGACGATCCGCTCGCGCCGGTCGTCGCCTGTGTCGTGACAGGGGAGCGCACGGCGCAGCGCGCAGCTGACGAGCTGCGGTTCTTGGATCACTCGGGACAGGACGTTGCGCCCGCGGTGAGATTGCCGGGGCGAGTTCTGGCGCCGCCGGTCCACGCCGACGGGATTCTCTACATCGCGATCGAAAAGCCTTCTCGACAAGGGGCTCTGGCGGCGGTGTCGTGGTCCGATCCGGGGCCGCCGTCCGTGACCTGGCACGTCGACCTGGATCTCTTGCCGAGTGCGCATCCCCCGCTCGTGGCGCCGCCATTGATCCTGATGGTGTCGCCCGAGGGGCGCGGGCAGACGGTTCGCCTCTCGGCAGGCGCAGCGGAGGTGCTGCCGCCGTGGCCCCAGAACGTGACGGTCGCGGGGCCGCTGGGCGCGGGAGGAGCCTGCGGTGTCGAGGAGGGAGCGTTCGGCCGCATCGGCGCCGGGGGCGCGTGGCAGACGGGCTGGCCCCAGCGTCCGGCGCCGGCGATAAGGGCGAGCGGCACGCAACCATTGGCATTCGGCGGGCCCGACGGTGCCGGCGCCGACGCTCTGTACCATCTCTTCGCCACGCGCGACGGTCGTCTGTATCTGACCGACGCCGCAGGCGGCATTCAGCCCGGCTGGCCGATCGCCGGCCCGGCGGATCTTCTCGCCACGCCGGCCGTCGTTCGCTTGCCGGCAGGCGATGGCGGCGACCTGGTGCTGATGACGGCTGGCACGACCCCCCAGATCACGGGCCTCGGTGCCGCCGCGGCAAGCCAGAGGAGCGTCCTGCAGACTCGGATGGTGACCAGGTTGCGCAGCTGGCGCTGGCCTGCCGCGAGTCCCGACGTGGCGGTCGCGGCGGCCGGGGCCATGTACGGCGGTTCGCCGCGACGCGGGGGGGCGGTCGGTTCGTTGGCGCTGCCCCCCGCCGAGGTCCCGGCGGATCTCGCGGCCAGCCACATCTGCTACCCGCAGCCGTTGACCGGCGATGTCCTCTGGGTGCGTGGCCTGGTCGCGCGGGACGGCTCGGCGCGGGCGGTGATCTTGAACCTGCAAGGCGAACGCGTGCGCGACACCGGCGATGTGGCGGTGCTCGGCGGCGCACCGTTCGACCTGCAGTTGGACATGGGCGGTGTGGCCTCCGGCGTATATCTGTGCCGGCTGCAGGCAGGCGGCATGAGCAGCGTACGCCGCGTCGCGATTACCCGCTGAGCGGCGGGCCACGGCGCATGGCCGCGCCCGATGAGCCGCAAGCTTGCCGTAACGGCCGGCAGGGACTAGAGTTTTGGCGCTGATGACCGGACCGTGCGGGTCGGTTGCGGCCGCCGACAGGAAAGGGACGTCATGGCGAATCACAACAACGTCAGAGGTCTGCGCCTTGTGGTCCTCGTCGCGCTCGGCTTGCCGGCGGTCGCTATCGCTGCCGGAAATCCCGGCGACGCCGGTCTGCTGTTCCTGCGGCTGGGGATGGGCACCCGCGAAGCCGCGATGGGCGGCACCGGTGTGGCGAGCACTGGCGGCGCTGCGGCTGCGTACTGGAATCCGGCGCGGCTCGCGTTCGCGGGCGATGGCACGGCGTTCCTCCTGCAGCAGCAGAAATGGCTGCAGTCCTTCGACTACACCGCCGCGGCGATGACCCATCACGGTTCCTTCGGCGTCGTGGGCCTGACGTTCGCGGGATTCTTCTCCGAGAAGATCGAACGTTATGGCCTGGAACCGCGAGGCGTGCCGGAAGGCACCTTCGCGCCCTACGACCTCGCTTTCGGCGCCAGCTATAGCCGCGCTTTCGGCGAGGAGTTCGCCGTCGGCCTGCAAGCCAAGCTCGTGTACGAACGCATCGACATCTACTCGGGCACGGCGCTGCTCTACGATCTGTTCTTCGCCTGGAATCTGCGGCACCTGCCCGGCGTTTCGGTCGGCGTCAGCGGCACGAACCTCGGTGGCGACGTGACGATCAACCAGCAGCCGTTCCAACCGCCCAAGGCGGTCCACGTCGGCGCGGCCTGGTCGCCGACAACTGGCGCTCTTGCCGATCGGCTGACGCTTGCCGGGGATGTCGGTTTCTACAACGACGGCCAGGACAAGGCGCATCTCGGCGGCGAGATCAAGGTGGTTCCGGAGTTGGCCCTGCGGTTCGGCTACAAGTTCAACTACGAGAACCAGGGCTTGACCGCCGGCGCGGGTTTCCGGCACAGGTCGTTCGGTCTAGGTTACGCCTTCGAAGATATCGCCGACAGCGCGTTGGACCCGGGCCATCGGTTCTCGCTCGAGTTCTACTTCTGAGTCGCAGCCGCGCCCGCAGCGCCGGCCGCGTACGCGTGCCGCGCGCTATTCATCCTGCGCACACGCAGTGCTCGAATCCGCCGTCGCGCCAGCGGCCGTAAGTCAGGGGCTCGAGCCAGCCGCCGAGGCTGGAGAGACGGCGATCGCCTACCGTCGCCGTGTAGGCGTGGTGGACATGACCGATAATGAGGTGGTCCCACGCCGTCGCCCGTTGCCTGGCCAGCCATCGCTGCGCTTTCCGCTCGATCTTGGCCAACTCGTCCCGCGTGCAGTAGCGGCTGTTGGCGCTGAGCCAGGTGCTGAACGCGAACAGCAACTCCGGGTGCAGGGCCTTGCCGACCCAGATGCCGGCTGGATGGCGCACGATGGCGCGGAACGAGCGGTAAAGGGCGTCGCGGCTGAGCAGGCCGTCGCCATGCTGGCATCGGACGCGCTTGCCGTCCAGTTCGAGGTCCACCGGCCCGCCGCTGGCCGCGCTGCCCAGGCGGCGGTGCAGGTAGCCCGCGGCCCAGATGTCATGGTTGCCGCCGACGAAATGGACGCGCGAGCCGGCCGTGCGCAGGCGGTCCAGCGCGGCGAGCAACGGCTCGTAGCCTTTCATGACGAAGTGCGGATAGTCGAACCAGAAATCGAAGATGTCCCCCAGCAAGACGACGTGGGGAGTTCCGGCATGCGCGTCCAGCAGGTCGATGAAGAGAGCCAGGCGGCGCTCTTCCGCCTCATCGCGCCGGATGTGGAAATGCGCGTCGGCCACGAACAAAGCTCGGATGCGGGCGTCATAACGGTTGCTTTTCATATCCCTTCATTTGTAGGTTAGTAAGTCTGCGAGGGCAACCGGTTTCCTGCGGGCGCCAGGAGGATGCTACACGATGTCGATCATGGATCAGGTCAAGCGACACCTGCGCGAATGGTACTCCCTGGCGGCGGACCGCACCGGCGAGATGGCGAAGATCAGCGTGCGTATGTACGACAAGTACGGTATCAGCCGGGAGATCGAGCGCCAGCTGTCGGAACTCGGCTGCTTCGTCTACCACGCGGTCGAAGCGGGGCGCGGCGATTTCCTGGCCGATGAGAACTTTCGCGCGGCGATCGCGCGCATCCAGGGGCTGGAGCGCGATCTCTCGCTGAAGGTGAGCGAGATCGAATCGATCAGGCAGCAGCGCCAACAGAAGTCCAGCGCCCGCCAACTCGCCGCCGCCGATGCGGCAGGGGCGCCGCCGGAGGCACCGCGCGACGTGCGCGCGCCGGACGGCGCTGCTGAGCCCGCGTCGCCCGGCGACAGCGAGCCGGCGGCGGAGCCGTCGTCGTCGGCGGACCGCACGGACTGATGTTCCGTTGACACGATCGCGCCGGGCGGGTATGCTTCCGGTGTGCCTGCCGAGGCGAATCCCTGGTCGCCTCTCGTGATGCCGGTCGCCGGTTCCCCACACAACCGGGAGCGAGTGATGAAGGCTGCCCTGTTCGGCGACGTTCCGCGTTGCACCGTCCGTGCTCGACCGCCGCGGCGCGCCGCGGGCATGGCCGCGGCGTTGCCGTTATTCATCCTGTCCGCTACGTTCGTTATGACCGGGGCCGGCGTCCGGGCGCAACCCGTCCCGGTCAATGCGGACATGCCGCGCTCGCCGTTCGTGGCCGTGGGCGAGGCGGTGCGCCCGGCGGTGGTCTCGATCCGCATCACCCGCGCCGTCGGCGCCGGCGGCCTGGACCGCACCCCGCTGCAGGAGTTGCACCGGCGGTTCTTCCCGGATCGGCCTGGCGAGGGCGGCCGTTTCGAGGATCCCGGCACCGGATCAGGCTTCGTCATCGATCCGCGCGGCGAGATCCTCACGAACCACCACGTCATCAGCGGCGCCGACCGGATCTACGTCCGCTTCCCCGGTGAACAGCACGAGTACGCGGCCGAGTTGGCTGGATCGGACGCCTTGACCGATCTGGCGCTCCTGCGCATCGAGCCCGGGTCGCGGCCGCTGCCCTACCTCGCGTTCGGCGACTCGGAGCAGCTCGCGGTCGGGGACTGGGTCGTCGCGGTCGGCAATCCGTTCGGCAATCTGGAAGGCTCGATGACGGTCGGCATCCTCAGCGCCACCGGGCGGGGCGATCTGAACATCCAGGGGCTGACGCCGCGCTACCAGGACTTCCTGCAGACGGACGCCAGCATCAACGTCGGCAACAGCGGCGGGCCGTTGGTAGATATCCGGGGACGCGTGATCGGCGTCAACACCGCGATCAACGTGACCGGGCAGGGTATCGGGTTCGCGGTTCCCAGTCGGCTGGTTCAGGTCATCTACAGGCAACTGGCCGAAGAGGGGCGCGTCGTGCGTGGCTGGCTGGGCGCTTCGGCGCGCGACACCGAGACAGGCGTCGTCATCGCGCAGGTCGTGCCGCAATCGCCGGCCGCCGCCGCGGGTCTATCGACCGGCGATCTGGTGGTCGCTTTCGGCGGGCGCACGATCAGGACCCAGCGCCAGTTCCAGTTCGCGGTGGCGGAGTCGCCGCTCGGCGTGCCGCTGGCGTGTCAGGTGCGTCGCGCCGGCAGAGCGGTCGATCTGACGGTCGTGCTCGTGGAACTCGATCTGCAGCAGGTCGACGCGCTCGCGACAGGCCCGTGGCTGGGCCTGGAGGTGACCGATCTGGCATTCGCCGACCCGCGGGTCTTGCGTTTGAAGGATACTTTAGGTATCAATAACGATAGCGGAGTCATAGTTCTGGCAGTTGAGGCCGGCAGTCCCGGCGCGGAAGCCGGTATCCGCCCCGGGGACGTGCTCGTCGCCATCGAAGATCGGGACCTGCCCGATCTGGCGGCTTGGCAGACGGCTCGCAACGTCTTGGGAGGCGCACGAGAACCCTTGAGCTTGCTGGTCCGCACGGGATCGAGCGAGCGCTTCGTTCAGATCACGCCGCGCGACGTCGGAACCCTGCAATAACGACGGAGCCCGGTGGGATCCCTGGGGCCCCACAGAGCACGGGAGGCAACCCATGGCCGGCAGACGAACCATGTTCTCCGCGACGCACGAGCAGGGGCTCGAGGTCTACTTCCGCGACATCAATCGCTACTCGCTGCTGAGCCGCGAAGAAGAGGCGGCGCTGGCGGTGCGCATCCGCGGCGGCGACGAAGATGCGCTCTGCTGTCTGGTGCGCGCCAATCTGCGGTTCGTCGTCTCGGTCGCCAAGCGCTACACCGGCCAGGGGTTGCAACTCTCCGATCTCATCAACGAAGGCAACCTGGGGCTGCTGAAAGCCGCGCACCGCTTCGACGAGGCGCGCGGGTACCGGTTCATTTCTTACGCCGTCTGGTGGATCCGCCAGGCGATCATGCAGGCTCTTCTGGACAAGTCCCGGACGGTCAGGCTGCCGCAGAACCAGACGGCGCTGCTCATCAAGATCCACCGCACCCGGGCGGTTCTGCAGGCCGAAGGCGTGCCGTCTCCCTCCGCCGCGCAGATCGCCGAACGGCTCGAGGTGGACGAAGGCGACGTCGAGCACGCGCTGGCGTCGGACCGCGTCGAGATGGCGCTGGACGACATCGGAACCGTCGGCGACGAGCGACCGTTGCGCGAGACCCTGGCGGATGACAACCAACCGGCGCCGGACTACGAGGTCCTGGCGCGCGGCCTGCGCGAAGATGTCCGCAAAGCGCTGGCGGTTCTGAACCGGCGCGAGGCAGAGGTCGTCATCCAGTACTTCGGCCTGAGCTTCGAGGATGCGCAGACGTTGCAGACCATCGGCGAGCGCATGGGCCTGACTCGCGAACGCATCCGGCAGATCAAGGAACGGGCGTTGGCGAAGATGCGCGGCGCGGTCGGGCACGAGTTGCTCTTCGACTACTATCGCAGCGAGTTGTGATCGCGCGGCGTGCACGCGCCGCCGCCGCCTGGTGGCGGGCCGCTTGTTACGCCCCTGGTGAGGCATTCCCGGCTCGTTTCTTGCTTGGACTGGGGTCACGGACAGGCACGTCGGGCGTTGTGCACGGCCCGGTCTTGCTCTTCCGCCATTGACAGATCGCGATTCTGCCGCGATCGTTCGGGATCGGGAACCAGGGGATCGGCGGTTCCGTCAAGAGCGAATCGAGCCCATGCAGCTGAAACGAATATACAGCTTCCTCTATCTACCAGAGAACCAAGGCGAGAGCCGTACATTCCGGATCTCCGCTCGCGCGTTGCTGGCGGCGGCAACCGCGCTGTGCTTGCTGCTGGCGGCGACGGCGCTCTACATCGTGGACTGGTCGGTCGGAGCGGCCTGGCGGCCGGGCGGCTCCCCGCTGGCCGTCCAGAACGCCTTCTTGCAACGCGAGGCCGCGCGTTTCGAGCATCGCGTCGCGGTTTTGCAGAGCGACCTCGAGGCTGTTTTCGCCTACCAGCAGATGATCGCGGCCGCAGTCGAGATCGAGCCTCTGGATGCGCAGGTGCTCCTGGCCGGTGTCGGCGGCCGTGGACCCCTGACGACCTTGACCGAGCAGCCGGAAGCCGACGCGGTCACTGATCTGGAGTCGCTGTTGCGCCAGGCGCGCATCCAGCGCCGCGGCATGGCGGCGATCCTCGACACATTGTCCGCGCGGCAAGAGACGCGCGACCGGGTGCCGTCGATCCGCCCCTGCGATATCGGCTGGGTCAGTTCTCGTTTCGGCATGCGCCGTGACCCGTTCACCGGCAAGCAGACCTTCCATCGCGGTCTGGACTTCAGCGTCCCGATCGGTACGCCGGTGCGCAGCACCGCCGACGGCGTCGTCGTGGCCGTCGCGAAGGAGCGCGGACTGGGCCGCCTGGTCAGGATCGACCACGGAAACGGTGTCGAGACGATCTATGGGCACCTTCTGCAAGCGAGCGTCAAGCCGGGGCAGCGCGTATCGCGCGGCGAGGTCATCGCCCTGTCCGGCAGTTCCGGACGCTCCACGGCGCCGCACTTGCATTACGAGGTGCGGATCGGTGGCCGTGCCGTCAACCCGTTGACCTATATCCTGGACTCGTACGCCGAGCTGCGCTAGGCTGTCCGGCGGCCGGCGGCAGACCTGCGGCCCGCCGGCCGCCGGTTTGTCGCGCGGAGGACTGGCCGATGACAGGCCGGTCCGGGGTCTCGTCTGCCTCGGGGGCACCCGCAGCCGTGAAGAACCTTTCGCTGAAGGTCGCCTGCCTGCTGGCGGCCGTCGTGATCTGGATCCTGGTAGCCGGCACGACCATCGTCGAGGCCGACGTGGGCCTGCCCCTGGAGATCGACGGCCTGGCCAACGGTCTGACAGCAGCGGGCAGCGCGTTGCCGGACAACGCGCTCGTCAAGCTGCGCACCACCAAGCTCAGGTTGCTGGCTCACCAGTTCTTCGGACGCTCCCTCGGTGTCGTGCGGGTCGACCTGACCGGCGTGCAGCCCGGTCCGTCGTTGCTCTTCGAGTTGAAGGACGCCGACGTGCGGACCGAAGCGGAGGTTGTCAGCCTGCTGCCGCCGGTGCGCATCCGGCTGCTGCTGGACTGGGAGGACACCCATCGTCTGCCGGTGACGGTGCCGTTGCGCGGACAACTGCCCGCGGATCGGTTGTTTCTCGGTCCGCTTCAGGTGCGCCCGGACAGCGTCGACGTCAAGGGTCCCAGACGCTTCTTCGCCGGCTTCGATTCGCTGCGCACCGAGCCCCTGGATCTCGCTGGCCTGCAGAAGACGACCGTCCGTGACTTGCCGCTGGTCGGTCTGCCCGAGGCGTTGCGCGCCGCCGTGAACGCCGTTCAGGTCACCGTGCCGGTGGCGCCGCTCGGCGAGCGGGTCATGGCCAACATCCCGGTCGTGCCCCTGCTGGAGAGCCACCGCGGCGATGCCGGCGTTTCGCCGCCGGTCTGCGACGTGCTCGTCCGCGGTCCGGCCGACTCGGTGGCGGCGCTCTCGCCGACCCGGCTCACGGTGACCGTACCGGTGGCTGGTCTCGCGGCCGGCGTGCACCAGGTTCCCGGCCAAATCCGGCATCCGGCCTGGGTCGTGTCGGTCGAGTTGGATCCGGCGGTCTTCATGGTGCTCGTGGGGCGGGCGCGAGCGGACGAGGACTCGCGGTGAGCGATCGGAGCGGCTCAGCGATCGACCGGCGGGTCCTGCTCGTGTCGTGCTGCCTGCTCGGCTTGACCGCGGCGGCGGTCTTCACGCCTCGTCTGCCGTCCTGGCGCGGCGACGGCTCGCTGCTGGTCCTGCTGCCGGCGGCAGATGCCCGGCGTGGCGAGGCGCTGGATGACCTGGCGGCCTATCTCGGACGCCACAGCCAGCTGCGGCTGCACGTCAAGATCGTTCCGGATCGCGCCGCGTTCGTCGATGCATTGCCCGAGGCTCTGCTCACCCTCAGTCCGGACGGCGTCGCGCTGAGCTTGCCGTCAAGCTCGTGGCAAGCCCTGGCGACGGGCCGGCGGCGCGCGCCCTGGAACCAACGGCCGATGCCTGTCCTGGTGAGCCGGCGCGACGGGTCGGCGATCGACAGGCCCTGGCGGACGGCGCCGGCGCGGACGGTTTTCGGCGATTCGCTTTCTTTCGTTTGTCTGGCGCCGCTCTGCGAGGACGGCATGGCGGCGCCGCCGCCCGGCGGCCCGGGCTGGGGTCTGGATCCTTACGATCACCGCGGCGTGCTGGCTGCGGCGGCGCACGGCGCATACGATCACGCGATCGTGCGCGAGTGGGACGCGGTGGCGGCGCTGGCCGCCGGCCAACTCGACCCCGCCCAATGGTACGTCCGCCCGCTAGGCGAACCCGTGCCCGACGTGGTCGTCTTCGCTTCGCGCCGCCTGGCCGGCACGGTGCGCCTGGATCTCCAGGAAGCGTTGACGCTGCTCGGCCGCGATGACGTCGACCTCGCGCCGGCCGACCGCCTGGCACAGGTCCAACTCGGGCTGTTCGGTCTGGATGGGTTCAATCTCCTGCTCGGACCGGACATCGAGCGGCTGCGCCGGCTCCACGAGCGGTGTCGACCGCACAGGCAGCGATGATCGGCGGCAAGGCGCGGGCAGCCGCCGGTGGCCGCCGCTCGTGCCGTGTGCTAGGTTTCCGCCGGCAGGCGCGGCGCGACCGGCCAGAGAGGTGTCCCGGATGAACTCGAATTACCGCCGATTGAAGGGCACGCGCGACATCATGCTCGAAGAGGTCGAGCGCTGGCGCTGGTGCGAGGAACGCTGGCTGCAGACGCTCGAACGCTACGGCTACGGGGAGATCCGCACACCCGTCATCGAGCCGGTCGATCTTTTCCTGCGCTCGGTCGGCGAGGGTACGGACATCGTCGACAAGGAGATGTACTCCTTCGAGACGAAAGGCGGCGAACGGCTGGTGCTGCGGCCCGAGATGACCGCTTCGGTCGCCCGGGCGTATCTCGAGAATGGCCTGACCCGCCAGCCGGGCACGCTGAAGTTCTTCTACCTGGCGCCGATGTTCCGCCATGATCGCCCGCAGGCCGGTCGCTACCGGCAGTTCCACCAGGTCGGAGTCGAGGCGATCGGTTCGCCGAGTCCCGTGCTCGACGCCGAGGTCATCCAGACCATGCTGGCGCTCTTCGATGCGGTCGATGCGCGCGGACTGCAGCTGCTGCTGAACAGCTGCGGCTGCCCCGCGTGCCGGCCCGCCTTCGTGGCGAGCCTGGGGTCGTACCTGCAGGCGCACCGCGAGCGCGTCCCGGCGCCGCTGCGTCCCCGCATCGATCGCAATCCGCTGCGGCTCTATGACGCCAAGGACGACGAGGTCAGCGCGCTCCTGGCCGGTCACCCCGCCCAGTCGGAGTACCTCTGCGCGGCGTGCCGCGCGCATCACGCCGCCGTCAAGGACAGCCTCGACGATCTCGGCATCGCGTTCGCGGACGATCCGACGCTGGTGCGCGGCCTGGACTACTACACGCGCACGACGTTCGAGGTCACGACGGGCAGCGAACGCAAGCAGAGCAGCTTGGCCGGAGGCGGCCGCTACGACGGACTCATCGCGCAATGCGGCGGGCCGCCGACGCCGGCGATCGGCTTCTCCGTCGGCGTCGAGCGCACGCTGCTCTACCTCGGCGAGGATCCCGTGGATCTGCAGCGCAGCCGGCAGTCGGTTGTCGACGTCTATGTCGCCTGCGCCGGCGACGCCGCGCAGCGGTACGCGCTGGCTCACGCCGACATCCTGCGCGATATCGCCCGGGTGGAGATCGATCTCAGCGGCCGTGCCCTGAAAGCGCAGGCCAAGGGAGCCAATACGCGGCTGGCGAGGATCCTGCTCGTCGTCGGCGAGCAGGAGATGGCCGGCGGTGTCTTCCAGTTCAAGAATCTGGCCACCGGCGAGCAGAGGCCGGTCGCGCGCGACGAGATCCTGACGGCAGTGCGGGAGGTGCTGGAGCATTGAGCGAACAACGACTCGATTCCCTGCGCACGCATCGCTGCGGCGAGGTGAGCACGGCTCTCGTGGGGCGCGAGGTGCGCCTGGCCGGCTGGGCGGCGCGCGTCCGCCATCTCGGCGGCGTGGTCTTCGTCGACCTGCGCGACCGCTGGGGCGAGGTCCAGATCGTCTGCGAGGACGGCGCGCCGCGCGAACTGGCCGTGGAATTCAAGCTCGAGTCCGTGTTGCACGTGCGCGGCGAAGTGCGGCCGCGTCCGGACGGCATGGTCAACCCGGACAAACGCTCCGGCGCCGTGGAAGTGGTGGCGCGCGAGGTGACGATCCTCAACGGTTGCGCCCCGCTGCCCTTCCAGATCGATCAGGCCGACCGCGTGGAGGAGGAGCTGCGCCTGCGGTACCGGTACCTCCAGTTGCGCCGCCCGGAGCTGCTGCGGAACCTGGAAGTGCGCCATCGCGCCGCCCTGGCGGTGCGGCGGTTCCTGGCCGGCAGGGATTTCCTGGAGATCGAAACGCCGCTGCTCATCAAGACCACGCCCGAGGGCGCCCGCGACTACGTCGTGCCGAGCCGAATCCACCATGGGCGCTTCTACGCGCTGCCGCAGTCGCCGCAGCTCTACAAGCAGATCTTGATGACCAGCGGCGTCGATCGCTACTTCCAGCTGCCGCGTTGTCTGCGCGACGAGGACCTGCGCAAGGATCGGCAGCCGGAGCACACGCAGATCGACTTGGAGATGAGCTTCGTCAGCGAGGGCGATGTCTTCGCGCTGGTGGAAGACCTCATGGCCGCGGTGTTCGCCGAGGCCGCCGGCATCAACCTCGCCACGCCGTTTCCCCGCCTGCGCTACGACGAGGCGATGAACCTCTACGGTTCGGACAAGCCGGACCTGCGCTTTGGCTGTCCGATCCATGATCTCGACGATCTGGTGCCCGGCTGCGGTCTGACGGTGTTCACCGACGCCCTGGCCGCGGGCGGCACCGTGCGCTGCCTGCGGGCGCCGCGCCTGGCGCACTACAGCCGCAAGCAGCTCGACGAGCTGGAAGCGCTCGTCAAACGCCGCGGGCTGGGCGGACTAGCGCGCGCGAAGGCCACGGCGGCGGGCTTCGAGGGAGGCGTCGCCAAGTTCCTGGCGCCGCGATTCCAGCAGGACCTCCACGCGCGGCTCGGCTGCCAGGACGGCGACCTCGTGCTCTTCGGGGCCGGCCGCCGGCCCGACGTCCTGGGCGCGCTGGGCGAGTTGCGGCTGGAGCTGGCGGCGCGCGAACAATGGATCGAGACGGGGCGCTGGGCGCTGGCCTGGGTCCACGACTTCCCCCTCTTCGAGCGCGACGAGCAGACCGGGGGCTGGACCGCGTGCCATCACATGTTCACCATGCCGCGGCCGGAATTCGTCGATGATCTGCAGTCCGATCCCGGCGTCGTGCGCGCGCAACTCTACGACCTCGTCTGCAACGGAGTGGAACTCGGTTCGGGCAGCATCCGGATTCATCGCCGCGAGCTCCAGGAGCGGGTCTTCCGCGTCGTCGGCATGGCGCCGGCGGAGTACGAGGCGAAGTTCGGCTTCTTCCTCGAGGCGCTCGGCTACGGCACGCCGCCGCACGGCGGCATCGCCTTGGGCCTGGACCGGCTCGTGATGCTGCTCTGCCAGGCGCCGAGCTTGCGCGAGGTCATCGCCTTCCCGAAGACGACGCTGGCCGTCTCGCCGCTCGATGGTGCTCCCGGCGCGATCAGCGAGGCCCAGCTCGCCGAATTGCATCTGCGGATCGAACCGCCGCGCACCGGGCAGGAGCGCGAGCCATGAGCGACGCAGGCGCCCGCCGCACCGAGGAGATCCGCTTCGATCTGCGTGGAATCGATCAGGTGGCATTCTGCGGGCCGGGCGATCAGAACTTGCGGCGCCTCGAGCAGCGTTTCAGCGGCACGGTCGCCGCGCGCGGCGACCAGTTGCGCATCGTCGGCCCGGCGGAAGAGCTGCCATTGATCAGGGATGTCGTCGCCGATCTGCTCGAGCGGGCGCGGCGGGGGCAGCGGATCGACACGGTGACCGTCGACTACCTCCTGGCCGGCCGCAACGGTGCGCCGGAGCTGGCCGCGGATTTCGACGGCGATCTGGCGCCGCTGCTGTTCGCCAGCGGCTCGCGGCGCGCCGTCCGCGTCCGCTCGCCGGGGCAACAACGCTACGTCGAGGCCGTGCGCCAGCACGACGTGGTCTTCGCGGTCGGACCGGCGGGAACCGGCAAGACGTACCTGGCCGTCGTGCAGGCCATGGATTACCTCAAACGCAACCTCGTGGATCGGATCATCCTGGTGCGGCCCGCGGTCGAAGCCGGCGAGCAATTGGGGTTCCTGCCGGGCGACCTGCAGGAGAAGATCAACCCGTATCTGCGGCCGCTCTACGACGCGCTGTCGGACCTGCTCGGGCCGGTCCGCATCCACAAGTACATGGAATCCGGCGTCATCGAAGCCTCGCCGCTGGCCTTCATGCGCGGCCGCACGCTCAACAACGCGTTCGTGATCCTGGACGAGGCCCAGAATACGACCGTCGGCCAGATGAAGATGTTCCTGACGAGGCTGGGCCACCAGGCCAAGGCGGTCATCACCGGCGACGTGACGCAGATCGACCTGGCGCCCGGCGAACCGTCGGGGCTGGTCCACGTACGCACGATCCTGGCGGGCATCGACGGGATCGCGTTCGTGGATCTCGACAGCCGCGACACGCAGCGCCATCCGCTCGTCCGACGGATCGTGGACGCCTTCGAGGCCGTTGAGCGAGCCGCGCCCGATGCCGCCGGCCGCAACGAGGGAGGCTAGGCATGCTGCGCTGGTGGCAGGCCCTGCAACGCCGTCTGAGCGGCGGCGGTCGCGAGGGTTGGCTCCTGCCGCGCTGGACCGCGGCGGCGCAGACGGCGCCGGCGGTGCCCGCGCGGCCCGGGTCGCTGCCCGTGCTGGCCGGACTCGTCCTGGCGTTGCTGCACCTGACGCTCTTTCCGCCGCTGCCGCGGATCGATCTCGAGATGGCGGTGGAACCGGGCGGGATCGCCGAGACCGATATCCGGGCGCCGGCGCCGTTCACGGCCCCTCTCCTGGCGCAGGACGTCGAGATGCGGCAGATCCAGCGCGTCCTGGAGGAGCCCCCGGTGCTGCGCCGGCTGGAGCCGCTGCACCAGCAGAGCAGCCAGGCCCGCCTGCGGATTTTCAGCGACGCGCTGCTGCAGGCGAAATCTTTGCCGAACCTGACGCTCGGCGAGCGGCGGCGCCTGCTCTCGTCCCAGTTCCCGGCGCTCGCCGACGAACGGGAGATCGAGCGCGCGCTCAGCGCCCCCGACACCGACGGATTGCTCGCCGCGCTGCAGACTGCGCTGGCCGAGGTCATGTCCCAGGGCGTCGCGGACATGCTGCCGAGTGGGCAGTACAACCGGGTGCTCGTGGTGGACGAGCGCGCCGAGAGTCTGCGCGACCTGACGACGATCACGCCGCAGGCCCGCCTGGTCGAGGTGCTGACCGAAGCGCTGCGCCGGGCGGGGCTGGCGCCGGGCGACGCCGTCTGGGCCGCGTCGCTCCTGCGCCGTTTCGTCACGCCGAATCTCATCTACGATGCGGAGGAGTCGCGCGGCCGGCAGGACGTCGCGCGCCAGCGGGTGCCGATCACCCATGAGTTCATCACCGGCGAGAAGATCATCGGCGCCGGCGAGAGGATCACCGAGCAGCAGTATCTGTTTCTGCAGGCGTTGCGCGATCACCTGCGGGCGAAGCACGGCGGTTCGCTCAAGCCCGTCGATCGTTTCCGCGCGACGATCGTCCGCCTGCTGCTCGTGCTGCTGGTGCTCGGCGTTTTCGGCTGGCTGAGCGGGGTGTACTTCCCGCATCTCTGGCATGTCTGGCGTTCCTTGCTCGCGCTGCTCCTGTTCATCGCCCTGGGGCTCGCTGGCGCCGCCGTGGCCTTGCAGCAGCCCTCGCTGGGGCCGTTCGCGGTCCCGGTGGCTCTGGTCGCCCTCTTGACGACCGTGCTGTTCAAGGATCGCGTCGGCTTCGCTGCCGGTCTGCTGCTGGTGGCATTGCTGGCGATCCTGCCCGAGATGAGGGCGCTCGATGTGGCGGCGCTGCAGCTGCTCGGCCTGGCGACGACCGTCGCGGTCCGACGCATCCAGAAGCGCAGCCAGTTCTATCAGATCATCACGTTCCTGACGCTGTTTTCGCTCGCCTTGCTCGTGCTGGTGCGCCTGGCCGGCGATGAGCCGTTCGCCGCCTGGCGGCATGAGCTGCTGGTCGCGCTGTTGACCCCCGCCGTTTCGGTCGCCCTCGCGATGTTCGTGCTGCCTCTGCTCGAGCCTCTGGTCGGCGTCTCCTCGGACCTGACGCTGCTGGAGCTCTCCGATCTCAACCACCCGCTGCTCAAGCGCATGGCGCTCGCCGTTCCCGGCACCTACCACCACAGCCAGGTGGTGGCGCAGCTCGCCGAACAGGCGGCGCGGGCCATCGGCGCCAACGCGCTCCTGGTGCGCGTCGGCGCGCTGTTCCACGACATCGGCAAGATGGTCAAACCCGAGTACTACGTGGAGAACCAGCGGCCGGGGCAGGGCGGCAACAAGCACGACGAGTTGACGCCGAGCATGAGCGCGCTGATCATCGCGTCGCACGTGCGCGAGGGCATCGAACTGGCGCGCCGCTGGCGGTTGCCGCGCGAAGTCATCGATTTCATTCCCGAGCACCATGGCACCCAGGTCATGGAGTACTTTTACCACAAGGCGCTCGAGGGCGAGGGCAACGAGACGGTCAAGGTCGACGATTTCCGCTACCCGGGGCCCAAGCCGCGGCGCCGCGAGACCGCCGTCCTCATGCTGGCCGACGCCGTGGAGGCCGCCACCCGCTCCCTGGCCAAGCCGACGCCGAGCCGCATCAAGGAGATCACCAAGCAGCTCTGCGACAAGCGCATGCTCAGCGGTGAACTCGATGAATCGCAGCTGACGCTCAGCGACGTGGCGCGCATCCGGGAGGCGTTCATTCCTCTGCTGACGGGCATTCACCATGCGCGGATCGCGTATCCCGGCCAGCGTGGCCGCGAGGACCAGCGCCGCCCGAAGGAGGAAGACAAGCGGGAGACCAGGAGCGGCGAGACGTGAAGCTGATCGTCGTCGATCGCCGCACCCGCGCCGTGACCATGCCGCTGGAGTCCCGCCAGCTGGCGGCGCTCGTCCGGCCTCTCGGCCGGCCGGAGTGGGAACTCAATCTGGTCCTGGTCTCGGATCGCGAGATGGCGGCGCTCATTGCCCGCTGGTACGGCGGCGAGGGCACGACGGATGTCCTGTCGTTCTCCTACCTCGAGCCGGCCGGCGAGGGGCCGCCGGCCCTGGCGGCGGCCGCCGGCGAGGCTGCTTGCGACCTGTGGGTCGCGCCCGCGGACGTTCCGGCGGCCGTGACGGCCGGCGAGGTCGTGCTGGCTCCGGCGTACGTCGCGCGGCGCGCCCGGACCGCGGGCTGGGATCTGGCGACGGAATGGGCGCTGTTGCTGGTGCACGGCGCGCTGCACGTCCTCGGCTGGCGGCATGACACCGCGGAGCAGCGGCGGTCGATGCGCGAGCGCGAAGCGGCGGCGCTCCAGCGAGCCGGTTTCGCGCATCCGCTGGCGCAGGAAATGGGAGAGGCATGATGTCCGACGCGCCGCCACTGCAGCCGCAGACGGGCACGTTCGTCCTGGCGGTCGCCAGCTATCTCGGCGCCGTGCTCATGGCGGGCCTGTTGACGGCCTTCCATCGCGTGAGCGCGCTCTACGGCAACCGTTTGCTCGAGCAGGAGCGGCTGGGGGCGATCGTGCGCCGGTGCCTGGCGACGTCCCGACGGTTCCAGGTGACCGTCAGCAGCCTCTACCTGCTGGCCACCGCGCTCGGCGCCTTCAGTTGGGGCCGGCTGCTGGCCATGGGCTGGCCGACCCCGCTCGGGGTGCGTTTCTACCTGCTGTTCGCGCTGCTGATGGTCGTCGCCTGGACGCTCGGCGCCTTGCTCATGAAGATGATGGCGGCCGGCGCGGCGGTCGGCTACCTGCGGATCGTGGGCGCGTTGATCTGGCCCCTGACGTGGCTGCTGCGGCCGTGGGTCGGCCTGCTGCTGCTCCTGATGGATCGCCTGGACGACACCTTGTGGGCGGCCGAGGCGCAGCCGCTGCTGTCGGCCGGCGAAATCCGCAGCCTGATCAAAGACGACGAGGACGAGGTGGACCTCGACGCGGACGAGCGCGAGATGATCCGCAGCATCTTCAGCTTCCACGACACCGCCGTGCGCGAGATCATGGTGCCGCGCATCGACGTGGTCGGCTTCGAGTTGGGGACGCCGCTGGGCGAGGTCATCGCGATCGTCAACGCCTGCCGTCACTCGAGGCTGCCGGTCTACGACGGCAGCGTCGACCGGGTGGTCGGCGTGCTCTACGCCAAGGATCTGCTCGATCTGGTGCGCGATGGGCGGGTGGTGGATGAGGGCCGCACCCTGGCCGATCTCATGCGGCCGGCGTATTTCGTTCCGGAGAGCAAGAAGATCGACGAGGTGCTCGACGAGTTCCGCGCCAAGAAGAACCATATGGCCGTGGTCATCGACGAGTACGGCGGCACCGCCGGGATCGTCACGCTGGAGGACGTGCTCGAGGAGATCGTCGGCGAGATCGAGGACGAGTTCGACGAGGACGAGCCCCTCGTGACCTGGCTCGATGCCGCCACCTTGCTCGTCGATCCCAAGATCGACCTGGAGGACCTCGCGCTGGCGATCGGGCGATCGGTGCCCGGCCAGGCCGACGAGAGCAGCGAGACCCTCGGCGGTCTGATCTACGAGGCGGCCGGCAGCGTGCCTGCCGCCGGCGACACGGTCCGCCTGGGCGACCTCGCGGTGACCGTCGAGAAGGTGGAGGACCAGCGCATCCTGCAGGCGGTCATCCGTTCCGTGCAGCCGCTGCCAGGCTGGCCCGGTCAGGCGCCGCCGCCGGCGGACGCCGCGCTGGCGCCGGATCTCGGCGAAGCGGAACCGGCGCGGCGCGACAGTTCCGAAGAAGGGTGACATGCTCAAACGGCTGCAGCGCCATTTCTTGACCGGCCTGTTGGCCTTGGCGCCGCTGGCGATCACCGCCTGGGTGCTCTGGAAGTCGTACGAATTGATCGCGGCGACGATGCGCCCATGGCTCAGGCGAATCCCGCACCTGACGGAGAGTTTTCCGGACTTCGTCCTGACCGCGATCGCTTTCATCAGCTTCCTGCTGCTGATCGCTCTGGTGGGCCTGGCGACGCGCAGCCTGGTCGGCGTGGCCTTCTTCAATCTGATCGAGCGCCTGATCGAACGCATCCCCGTGGTCAAGAGCATCTTCACGGCCACCAAGCAGATCGCGGCCGTGTTCTTGACCGACAAGCGTTCGGCGTTCCAGCAGGTCATACTCTTCGAGTATCCGCGCTGGCAGTGCTACAGCCTGGGCTTCGTGACGCACGACGAGCCCGCGCATCCGCTGCTCAACGTGTTCTTGCCGACCACGCCGAATCCGACGAGCGGCTACATGCTGCAGGTGCCGCGCGCCCAGGCCGTGCTGCTGCCGCTGACCATCGAGGAGGGGATCAAGCTGATCATCTCGGGCGGCTCGGTGATGACGGCCGCGCAGGCCGCCATCCTGCGCGAAGCGGCCGCCGTACTCGACCGCGAGCGCGATCAGCCGGAGGTGTCGCGATGACCGACGACCAGGATCTCGGACGCGCTCTCGAGGAGCGCGAGACCGACCGGATGCTGAATCCCGCCAACCTCGACGCCGAGCGCTACCAGGTCGCGCAGCGACTGGCGGACCTCATCGAGGCCAAGGACGAGGAGGGCCTGGCCCGCGTGGCCGGCGAACTCTCGGCCGGCGACCTCTCGGAGATCCTGCGGCCGTTCTCGACGGCGGCGACGGTGCAGGTCCTGCGGTTGCTCAAGCCGGCGTTCTTGGCCGAGGTCCTGGCGGAGATCGACAACCGCAGCACGTCGGCGTTCCTGACCCTGCTTGATCACGAGGAGATCGCCGACATCCTCGAAGAGATGCCGTCGGACGAGGCGACCGACGTCCTCGGCGATCTGGCGCCCGCGCAGCAGGCGCAGGTGCTCGCCGCGATGGAGGCCGCGGAGCGCGCGGAGGTCGCCGAACTCCTGCAGTACCCGCCCGAGTCGGCCGGCGGCTTGATGGGCAAGGAGTTCGCGACCTGCCGCGACGATCAGACCTGCGGCGAGGCGGTGGCGGGCCTGCGCGACTACGACGAAGACGAGCTGGCCGAGATCCACTTCGTGTTCGTCGTCGACGAGCGCGGACACCTGGTCGGGCGCGTCCCGTTGTTCCGGCTGCTGCTGACGCTGCCGGACAAGCCGATCCTGGAGGTCATGGAGTCGGACCCCCTCTACGTCGAGGTCGACCTCGACCAGGAGGCCGTCGCCCAATTCATGATGACCCACGACCTCATCAGCCTGCCGGTGGTCGATCACCGGCATCGCCTGGTCGGACGCATCACGGCCGATGACGTGCTCGACGTGCTCGAAGAGGAAGCGACCGAGGACATCTCCCGCATGGCGGGCGTGTCGGTGGCCGAGTTCGGCGAGCCGTCGCCAGCGCGCGTGGCCCGGTCGCGGCTGCCCTGGCTGCTGGGCGGCCTCGCCGGACAGGTCGGTGCCATCCTGGTGCTGCAGCGGTTCGAACAGAGCCTCGCGAGTCTGGTCGCCCTGGCGTTCTTCATCCCCGTGATCATGGCCATGGCCGGCAACGTCGGCATCCAGACCAGCTCGGTCGTCGTGCGCGGACTCGCGACGGGCGAACTCGGCTACTATCAGCTCGGCCGCCACCTGCTGCGCGAGCTGGCGACCTCGCTGATGGTCGGCGGCGTCATCGGCGCCTGCCTGTTCCTGATCGGCAGCCTGATCGTCGGCAACCTGCCGCTGGCCATGGTGCTGGGTCTGTCCATGCTGCTGGTCATCGTCTTCGCCGCCAGCGTCGGCGCGGGCGTGCCGCTGCTTTTACACAGGTTCGGCGCCGACCCGGCGGTGGCCACCGGACCCTTCATCACGACCGCCAACGACGTCTTCGGGCTGTTGATCTACCTGGGTCTGGCGTCCTTGCTGCTCAGCGTCGGCAGCGGCGGCCCGTGAGCCTGTTGCCGCAGCCGGTGGGCGGCGGCCGCGGCCTGATCCTGCGCCGCTGGCCCGCGGGCGAGACGAGCGCCGTCGTCTCGGCGCTGGTGGACGGGCACGGCCTGCTGCGGCTGCTGGCCAAAGGCGCCCGCCAGCCCCGCTCCCGCCTGCGGGCGCTCGTCGAACCGGGACGAATCGTCGAACTCGAATTCTCGCTGCAGCCGGGCCGCGACCTGCAGTACCTGCGCGGCGGCGGCGTGCTGCTCGATCCGTTGGCCGGCGGCGCGACCCTCGAGAAGACGGCGTACTTGCTGGCGGCCGTCGAACTGGTCGACCGCTGCCGTTTCGGCCACGGCCACGAGGCGGGCTTGTTCCCGCTTTGCGAGGCCTACGTTCAGGTATTATCCTGCGCGGGCGCGGGCGCCGAGGCGCCGCTGTTCTTCGCCTTCGAGGTCGCCCTGCTGGAGATCCTCGGCCTGCGGCCTCAGCTCGCCGTGTGCACGAGGTGCGGCCGGTCGGTCGCCTTGCTGAACGGCGGCGGCCATTGGTGGAGCCCGGCGGCCGGCGGACTGGTCTGCGCCGGGTGTGCGGCCGCCGGCGACGTCGCGGGCGCCCGGCCGCTGGGACCGGCGCACCTGGAACTGTGGCCGCAGCTGTCGTCGGCGCCGCGAGATTGGCCCGCCGGCGCGTGGCCCCGCGCGCTGAGCAGAGATTGGGGCGTCATGCTGCACCGGTTCTTGGCGTACCATCTGCCGGGGTATCGGCTGCCTGCCGCGCTGCAACTCTTGCGCAAACGGCCGCCGGCCGTGCCACGCGGTTCCGGCGAGGAGCATCGAACATGAGCGATTACCAGGACATGATCGCCGCGCTGCAGGATTTCTGGCGCTCGCGCGGCTGCGTCATCGTCCAGCCCTGGAATTCGGAAGTGGGCGCCGGGACGTTCAACCCCGCCACCTTCTTGCGGTCCCTGGGACCCGAGCCGTGGCGGGTCGCGTACGTCGAGCCGAGCAAGCGGCCCAAGGACGGGCGCTACCTGGAGAATCCCAACCGCGTGCACCAGTTCCTACAGTACCAGGTGCTGCTCAAGCCGAGCCCGCCCGACAGCCAGGAACTGTACCTCGAGTCGCTGCGGGCGATCGGCATCGATCCGTCGCGGCACGATATCCGTTTCGTGGAGGACGACTGGGAATCGCCCACGCTCGGCGCGGCGGGTCTCGGCTGGGAGGTCTGGCTCGACGGCATGGAGATCTCCCAGTTCACCTATTTCCAGCAGGTCGGCGGTCTGCGCTGCCAACCGGTATCGGTGGAGCTGACCTACGGACTGCTGCGCATCGCGATGTTCCTGCAAGGCTGCGCGCACGTCAAGGACCTGCGCTGGGGCGGCGGACTGACCTGGGGCGAGATCCAGGGCCAGTTCGAGAAGGAGTACAGCGCGTTCAACTTCGAGCACGCCGACGTGGCCATGTACCGGCGTCACTTCGAAGATCGCGAAAAGGAGGCCAAGACGCTGCTCGAGGCCGGTCTGGTCTTCCCCGGTTACGATGCGGTCATCAAGTGCAGCCATTTCTTCAATCTGCTCGAGGCGCGCGGCGCGATCTCGGTGACCGAACGCACCGGCTACATCACGCGCGTGCGCAACCTGGCGCGGTTGGCCGCGCGCGCCTACGTGGCCAGCCGCGAGCGGCTTGGCTTCCCTCTGCTGGCGAAGGATGGCGAGCGCGCATGACCACCCAGTCTGACCGGCTGCCGTTCCTTCTGGAGATCGGCAGCGAGGAGATCCCCGCCCGTTTCCTGCCGGAGGCCATGCAGGAGCTGCCGGCTCGTCTCGCGGCGCTTCTGGCGGAACTGCACCTCGCCCACGAGCCGCTGCGCGTGCTGGCGACCCCGCGCCGTCTGGCGGTGCTCTGCGCAGGGGTGGCCGCCCGCCAGCCGGATCGGGTGGAGGAGATCAAGGGACCGCCGGTGTCCGCGGCCTTCGACGCCGAGGGCCGGCCGACGCGCGCGGCGCTCGGCTTCGCGGGCAAGCTGGGCGTCGAGATCACGGCTTGCGAGCGAGGCCGGGATCAGCGCGGCGAATTCCTGCTGGTGCGGCGCACGCAGCCCGGGCGCCCGGCCGCCGCGGTGCTCGGCGAGCACCTGCCGCAGCTCGTCCTCTCGCTGCCGTTCCGCAAGACCATGCGTTGGGGCACGCTCGAGATCGAGTACGCGCGGCCTCTGCGGTGGCTGGTCTGTTTGCTGGGCGGCGAGGTCGTGCCGTTCGCGCTGGGCGATCTCGTGAGCGGCCGCGTGACGCGCGGGCACCGGACGCTCGCCGGCGACGCCGCCGGCGAGATCGCCACGTGCGAAGGTTACGAGCCCCTGCTGCGCGCGTTGCATGTCGTGGCCGATCCCGAGCAGCGGCGCCGGCTCATCCTCGCGCAGGCGGAGGCCTGCCTTGGCGAGCTGTCCCCGCCGGGAGTCCTGCAGCAGGATGCGGAACTGCTGGACGAGGTCGTGCACCTGTGCGAGCACCCGACGGTCCTGGTCGGCGAGTTCGAGGTGGACTTCTTCGCTCTGCCGGACGAGGTCATCACGACCGCGCTGAAAGCCCACCAGCGTTATTTCGCGGTGCGGCGCGGCGCGGGCGGACCGCTGCTGCCCTGTTTCGTGGCCGTGCGCGATGGCGGCGCCGAGCATCTGGCCACCGTCCGGGCCGGCAACGAGCGGGTCCTGCGCGCCAGGCTCTCCGATGCGCTCTTCTACTGGCGCTTCGACCAGCGCCGCAAGCCGGAGGAGCACGCCGCCGCGTTGGCTGCCGTGACGTGGCTCGAGGGTTTCGGCAGCGTCGCCGATCACACGCGGCGCGCCGCGCGGTTGGCGGAGTACCTCTGGGAGCGCGGACTGGGCGACCGTTCGCCGGTGCCGGCGGCGCTGCGGCGCGCCGCCGCGCTGAGCCGCTTCGACCTGGTCACGGAGATGATCAAGGACGGCAAGGAGTTCACCAAGCTGGAGGGGCTGATCGCCGCCCGCTACGCGGAGGCGGCGGGAGAAGAGCCGGCCGTCTGCCGGATCCTGATCGACAGCCAGCTGCCGCGTGCGGCGGCGGGGGCGCTGCCCGAGGACGCCGCCAGCGCCGTGCTCTCGATCGCCTGGCGTCTCGACACCCTTGCCGCGTGCTGGCTGGCCGGTCTCGCGCCGACCGGGGCCAAGGATCCGTACGCGCTCCGTCGCCACGCGCTGGCGATCCTGCGCATCCTGCTCGCGCGCCGCGCGCGCGCCGACCTCGGCGATCTGGTCCGCCGGGCACTCGCGCACCAGACGCCGCAGGATCCGGCTTTGCGCGACCATCCGGTCGAGCAGGCGGCCGCGGAGATCCTATCGTTCCTGCAGATCCGGCTGGAGGGTTGGCTCAGCGAGAACGAGGGAGTCGACCCCGACGTGGCCAGAGCGGTGCTGCCGATCCGCGGCCATGATCCGACCGCCGCGGCCGCCTGGATCAAGGCGCTCATGGGGTTCCGAAACCGTGACGATTTTTTGCTTTTGGCCAGAAGCTTCAAGCGTACGACGAATATCCTCGGCGGGCAGACACTGCCGATCGCCGAACGCGGGCTGGCCGTTACGCGCTGGCTCGGCGGTGGCGCGGGAGCCGCCGGCGAGGACTTCTCCCAGCTCAGCGATCCCGCGGAGATCGCGCTGCGCGACGCCGTGGTCGAACTG
The DNA here is from genome assembly GCA_964549735.1 of uncultured Fibrobacteraceae bacterium. Classification (GTDB taxonomy): domain Bacteria; phylum Krumholzibacteriota; class Krumholzibacteriia; order LZORAL124-64-63; family LZORAL124-64-63; genus Glo-17. The sequence continues at coordinate 26,117 of CAZJWO010000045.1, forward strand.
GTTCCCGGCCTGCTCGCGGCGGAAGCGGATGAAGACTATTTCGAGGTTTTCCAGATGCTTACGCGTCTAGGACCGGTCATCGACCGGTTCTTCGACACCGTTCGGGTCAACACGCAAGAGGATGACCTTCGCCGCGTGCGCCACGGGTTCCTGCGCGAAATCCACGCTCTATTCGTGCGGTTCGCGGATTTCTCCCTTGTGGCGCCGCCTGACGAGTGATGTGTTGTCAAATTTTCGGACAATGCTGAGAATGCGGCTGCGCCGCAGTCGGGCCATGTTTTTGCAAAATTCTATTGACGGCCGAGATATGATCCTGTATGGTGACTTCGCGACTCATGGACGACGAGTTCCCTAACCCCTGTGAGTAGCGGTGTCCTTAGTTTCCCGCTCGTTTGTGGCATCACTTGACAAGTCCACACAACACCAAGGTCCGCGAATGCTCAAGGAGGTCTCTCACGCGACGCGCGCAGCCCGCAAGCTGCGCGAGAGGACTGCCGCTTGAGGGAACAACTTGTCTGCTCCGAAGCGTGCGTCGGGCAAGCCAGCTTGACCGGCGCGAGGAGAAGGTTCGCTAATCCATGTGTTGACTCCGGTCAACGATGGGGGGAAAAGCATGAAGCGATTTGTTTTGATCAGCACGGTCTGCCTGGCCATGGTCGCCGTTTCCGCCATGGCCGACGATCTGCCGCAGATTTCGCGCGGCGGCGAGCGCGACGTCCACTACGGCGCGCCGGTGATGGCCGGCGCCAAGCAGAACGACACAACCTACGTCCTGGGTTGGGACCCGAACACCAACACCAACCCGACCGCCTACGTCGGCCGGTTCCAGGTCGGCGGCGGCCCGAACTCGGGCGGCAGCCCGGCCTTCTTCAGCGAGCAGCAGTTCGATCCGCCGACCGGTGTGCCGGCCACGAACTGGTATGCGGTGGACAAGACCTACTCGGCCGAGCACTTCTGGTCGGTCACCGACAACGCGGCGCTGGTGATCGACGGCGCCCGTTCGCTGTGGGTGGGCGTCT
>CAZJWO010000046.1:0-26880 GCA_964549735.1 uncultured Fibrobacteraceae bacterium
ACACCCTATCCTACACTCTTTCCCTACACGACGCTCTTCCGATCTGGAGGGGTCGTCCAGGGCGGTGCCGGTGACGACCAGCTCTTCGAGCACCGCGGCGGCGGCGCGCAGCGCGGCATCCAGCGGCGCGACCCGGCCGGCCGCCAGCTCGACGGGCATCTCGACCTCGTCATAGCCGGCGCGCTCGAAACGGACCAGGAAACGGCCGGCGGGCAGATCGTCCAGGCGATAGACTCCCCGTTCGTCCGTGCGCGCCGTGCGCAGGAAGCCGTCTCCGCTCGGCAGCACGCCGCTCACCGCGATGCGGACCCCGGACAGCGTCTGCCCGCTGGCGCTGTCGGTCACGGCGCCCGCCAGGCCGGCCGGCGGCGGCGGATCGGCTCCGAACGCCGGACCCGCGCCGCTGGCGAGCAGCGCCAGCAGGCCCAGCGCCAGGACGGTGTCGGCCGGGCGCAGGGCGCCGCGGGCGCGCGACGGCGGCCGGTCGGCGAAGCGATGGCGGCGCAAGCGTGGGCCTTTCTGCCGCGGCGAACGCGGCGCGCAGCGCATGGACGGAAGCTGGATCGGCAACAAGATCTCTCTATCGGCGGCCTGTATACGATAAAGCCTTTCCACGGTTCCGCCGCGCGCGGCCGGCGCTTTCGGCTCGTCTCAATCGTCCGCGCGCTGCGCGTGTGGCGGGCTCGGCTCGCGCGCCCGCCGCACGGCGACGACCAGGATCGCCGTGGCCTGCGGCGGCCACGGCGTCAGATCGCTCCGGAAGAGCGTGCGGCGCAGGCCGTCACGCAGCCAGGTCCAGCGCAGCACGTCGAGCGGGGCGGTCACGTAGGCCGCGAGACGCACCTCGAAACCCGCCCGGCGCACGAGATCGACGACCTCGCGGCGCCGGTAGATGCGCGCGCGGGCCCAGCGGTCGTGCAGGCGGCGAGGCAGCCAGCTGAAGAACGGCACGCGGTTCCACGGCAAGAGCGGCAGCCGGGCGCCGTGGGTCTCGAAGAGCCACCAGCGATTGGGCACGGTGACGGCGAGCCAACCGTCCGGGCGCAGGACGCGGTGGACCTCGCACAGCGCGGCCGCGTCGTCATCGACGTGTTCGAGCACCTCGAAGCTGACGGCGGCGTCGAAGCTCTCGTCGGGCAAGGGCAGGCGTCTGCCGTCGTAGCGCAGAGCGCGGACGCGTTCTTCGAGGCCGCCCGCGGCGATGCGCCGCGAGAAATCGGCGACGTGGCGCGCGTCGACATCGGCGCCCACGACGCGCGTGAACTCGCTGGCGAAGAGCAGCGTCTGCGCGCCGTTGCCGCAGCCGAAATCGAGCAGATCGCCGCCGAGGCGCGGCGCGTGGCGCGAAACGAGGCGGTGCCGTCGGACGAGGATGAAGTCGCTCGTCTCGGCCGGCTTGCCGCGGGACAGGTGCGGCGGCGATGCCTGCGGTTCGCGCATGGTCGGTGCAGGACGGTCCTTTGCGGGTCTTCCGGGCGGCTGCGAGCCGGCAGCATAACCCGCGACGCGGGCGGCGCGCAACGATCGGCGCCTGTTCGGCCGCCGAGGCGCGACCCGGCGCATCGCGCAGGCCGCCGCGCGGCCTGGCATATCCGGCCTTTGGCGCTAAACTGAACCACCAGGCACTGAATTATGGGAGGTTCGGACCATGGGATCTCGATGCGGTATCGGCGCGGCCGCGGTCTGGCTGCGCCTGGGCGCGGCCGCGTTGGCCGGCGTGTTGCTCCTGGCGCTGACGGTCGATCCGGCGGCGGCCGCGATCATCACCAAGACCATCGCGTACGAGCACGACGGAACGACGTACGAGGGGTACCTCGCCTACGACGACGCGCTCGCGGGTCCGCGCCCGGGAGTCCTCGTCATCCATCAATGGCTGGGGCTGACAGGCAACGAGCGCATGCGCGCCGAGAAGCTCGCGCGGCTGGGCTACGTGGCGCTGGCGTGCGACGTCTACGGCGAAGGCGTGCGGCCGCGCAACACGGACGAGGCGCGCGCCAAGGTGAGCGCGTTCTACGGCGATCGCATGCTGCTGCGCGAGCGCCTGCACGCGGGGCTGACGGCGCTCCAGGCGCAGCCGCAGGTCGACGCCGCGCGCTGCGCGGCGATCGGCTACTGCTTCGGCGGCACCGGCGCGCTGGAACTGGCGCGCACCGGCGCGCCGCTGGCCGCTGTCGTCAGCTTCCACGGCGGCCTGGGCACCTCCATGCCCGCGGGGCCTGGCGAGGTCGCGGCCAAGATCCTGGTCTGCCACGGCGCGGTCGATCCGCACGTGCCCGCGGCCGAGGTCCAGGGCTTCCTCGACGAGATGGAAGCGGCCGGCGCCGACTACCAGCTCGTCATGTACGCGGGCGCGGTTCACTCCTTCACGCAGAAGGAAGCTGGCGATGACCCCTCCCGTGGCGCGGCGTACCAGGCTGCCGCAGACAAGCGGTCGTGGGAGCACATGCGGATCTTCCTGGCCGAGGCGTTCGAGTAGGCGAGGTCGTCCGCAGCGAACCCGCGCGGCCGATGCGGGCACGAACGGAACGGATCATGGAAAGCGAGTTCCTGCGCTGCTGCGTGCGGCGTTACTCGGCGGCGAACGAGAGGCTCGACGCGATGTCGGCGGGCCTGACCGATCGGCAGGCGAACTGGCGGCCGGCGACCGGCAGCTGGTCGATCGGCGAATGCTTAGAACACATGGCGCTCAGCGCCGGAAGCTACGCGGACCGTATGGAGGCGGCCATCGCGGCGGCTCGTCGACAGGGTCGCCGCGGCGACGAAGAGCCGGGCCGCGGCACGCTGATCGGCAAATGGATTCTTGGCGCGCTGCGCCAGGGACCGGGCGGGCGACGGCTCAAGGCGCCCGGCGTGTTCCGGCCGCGTCGCGTCGAGTTCGTCCTGGCCGACTCGGTGCTGCGGCTGCGCGGTGTCCACCTGCATCTCTGCGAGCTGGCGGAACGAGCCGACGGCCTGCCGCTCGGGCGCATACGAATCGCCACGCCGTTGAGTCCGTTGCTGCGCGTGAGCCTGGCCCAGGCCTTCGAGATGCACGCCTTGCACGCGCACCGGCACCTCGACCAGGTCGAGCGCATCATCGCCGACGCGGGCTTCCCGCGCTGAAGCGGGCCACCGTATCCTCGCGCGGACGCACGGGCCGCATCCCGACGATGGGATGCGGCCCGTTTCTCGACTCGTCTACGCTGCGACTCGCCGCGGCCGGCGCGCGGCCGCGGCGCGAGGCGGGTTCTAGTTGAAGAGTCGCTTGACGCCGCTCCAGGACACTTCGCTCACGGCGACCGAAGCCTCGCTCAATGGGATGACCGTGCCGTCCGGCAGGGCGACGAACAGCCCGAACGCCGGGCTCGTGCCGCCGAGGAAGCCGCTGGCGAAGACCACGACGCCCAGGCCGTTCAAGGCCGACAGCGGCGCGTCGTAGGCGACGACCACGGTGCTGTTGTCGTTGCCCGGCGTGATCTCCAGGACGAGGTCCACGGCCGGGGCCTCGAGGTAACCCGCGAAGAAGCCGTAGGTGAGGTCGTCGACCAGCACGGGGCCGGAGGCGACCTTGACGTCGACCGTGGGGGCATCCGGGGAGCCGTGGTACACGAGCACGTTGACGGTGCCGGCCGCCGACGAGGTCAGCTGGCCGTCGAAGATCTTCAGCGTGAAGGCCGTGTCCTGGCCATCGGGGTTGCCGGGCAGGCCGGCATCGAGCACGCCGGTCGCCATCACGACGTAGGCGCCGCCGGCGGCCAGGGTGACCGGGAAGCTGGCGATGATGTCGCCAGGGCCGCTGCTGCCGCCCGGCGCGATGCCGATCACCAGTTCGACCTCCGCCGGCAACGGCAGCACGGGGGTGGCCGCGCGGAACGCGAAGTCCGGGACGGCCAGCTCGCCGTTGAGGTAGATGTCGACCGCGGCCGCCGCCGGGTCGGGCGAATTGTGGATGACCTGCACGTTGGCGGTCTGGGCGAAGGCGCCGCCGGCCGATACGGCCAGGGCGAGGGCGAAGATCGTGAGCTTACGCATGGTATCAGGCTCCCTTGCTGGTCGGGCCGTTGCGGCCCCGTTTATGGTTCCGGGCGGTTTCGCCGGGGTTTTCGGCAGGCCGCCTGGGCTTTCGTCGGATGGTCGCGGTGACCATGGGGAGAGGATAACTGAGTCGTAGGCGAATGTCAAGGACAAATAATGTAAATAATCTGGACAAATGTTCAGCTTGAGTGGGTGACACGGTGAATGGGCACACCAATCTGCGAATTCATCGGGTGGCCTCCATTTATGAAGCATTTCCGTCTCTCATATGTCCAGATCATGGCGACCGATGAGCAAACGCGCGAAGCGCTGGCCATGGCAGCTGCGCGCAGGAGGCATTGTACGGCAGGAAGACGAGACAGAGATCGAACGGCCAGCGACGGATACGACTCTACGGCGCCCCGGGCCGCGGCGGCTCGGACGGCCAGGTGACGTCGTCCCAGTCGCAGGCGATCGTGTAGGTCTCTCGCCGCCAGGTCACCGGCTCGGTGAGCGGCAACGGCACCCGAATGGCCACGGTCGGCTGGACACCGGCGCCCGCCTCGCCCGCTGGGCAGTCGTCGCCCGCGACCATCACGGCGTACTCGACGACGGCGCCGCCGCCCTGGCCTCCCTCGTGCGCGATCCCGGTCAGCCAGACGCCGCCGCCCCAGCGGTCTTGAGGCTCGCCCCGCAGCACGATGACGGCGTGCGTCGAGAAGTCGACCGCCGCGCCCAGCCAACCCCACGGCGGCATCGAGGGCTCGACCGCGGGCGGCTCCAGGTCGCCCGGCGGCGTTTCGCCTTCGCGCCACCCGGGCCTACCGGACCAGGCCTCCTCATCGCACGCGACCGCGGCGTCCAGCCAGGCCGCGAGGCTCTCGGCGTCGCGCAGGACCGCCGTGGCCGGACCGAGGTCGCAGGCCGTGTCGGTATAATAGAGGGCGATGGGCTCGAGCGGGTCCGGCGCCCAGGAGCAATCGTAGACGAAGTCCTCGCGGTTCCAGGTCAGCGTTTCGGTATCGGGTCGCGGCGCGAGAACCGCGATCGTCGGCGAATTCGCGGACTCGGACGGGAATTCCGGTTCGTACCAACCGAAGCAGTCGTCGCCCAGGGCGGTGACCTGATAGTGGACCACGCCGGCGACGAGGTCCTGGACCCAGACCGATCGGCCGGGCCTCTCGTGCGGCTCCAGCGCCACGACCAGGACCACGTGGCTCGCGAAGTCGACGGCGGGAGCCACGTCCGGGTAGGGATTGGACCACGGATCTTCCCCGGGATCGTCGGGGTTCTCGGGGTCGCCGCCGGCGCGCAGCGGCGGCGTTGCGTGCCAGGCTAGACAAGCGGTCGCTTCGGTCCACCAGGCTTGCCACGCGTCGGCGGTGGCGATGAGCAGTTCGCCGGGCGTGGCGCGGCAATCGAGTTCCGCGTAGAACAGCGGCCAGAAGTCCGGGTTCGCGGGTTCGAAGTCCGGCAGGCCGGGGCCAGCTGCTTCCGGACCGCCGCTGAAGCCGTCGGCGTTCTGCAGACGTCCGCCGCCGGCCAGAGCGGTCACGTCGGGGTCGGCGGGCGTGGTGGGCTTGTCCTTGCCGCAGCCGCCGACGACTGCGATGGCCGCCGCCAGGAGCACAGCGAGGAGAAGCAAAGAAGAGCGCACGGACCGGCGCGACATAACAAGACCTCCACGTCGGGAAACACGGACAAGATGATAGCATCGGACGCGCGCGGCGCGCTATCGCGCTTTCGATGGATCACATCGCCGTTATTGGAGATCCGCTCTTGACAATCGCCTGATGCCTGGAGCACGGTCAGGCCGCAACGAAGCGGCGCGCCGGCCCATTCGAATCGCGGCCTCCGCGCAGAGCGGTCTCATGCTTCGCCCGGCATTGATCTCGACCGGAACAGGAGGATCTATCGTGAGCATGCTCAACGAATTCAAAGCCTTCGCCCTCAGGGGCAACGTGATGGACATGGCCGTCGGTATCATCATCGGCGGCGCGTTCGGCAAGATCGTGGCCTCGTTCGTGGGCGACGTGCTGATGCCGCCGCTCGGCATGTTGCTGGGCGGGGTCGACTTCGTCGGCCTGGCCGTCACGCTCAAGGCGGCGACGGCCGAGACCGAGGCGGTCATGTGGCGGTACGGCGCCTTCATCCAGACCGTCGTCGACTTCCTGATCATCGCCTTCTCGATCTTCATGATGATCAAGTGGATGAACAGCCTGAAGCGCAAGGAGGCGGCTGCGCCGGCCGCGCCGCCCGCGCCGCCGAAGCCCTCGAACGAGGAAGTGCTGCTGGCGGAGATCAGGGATCTGTTGAAGAAGTAGCTCGACGCGAGCCGTTGGACTTGCGCCGGCGCGACCCGGATGCGGGCTGCGCCGGCGCTTGTCTGTGCGGCCGCCGCGACGGTCGTCGTTCACTTCACGAGCAGCATCTTCCTCGTCGACGTCTTGCCGCCCGCCACCAGCCGCGCGAAGTAGTTGCCGCTGGCCACGCCGTCGCCGGCGTCGCTGCGCCCGTCCCACGTCCGCTGGTGGCGGCCGGCGGGCAGGCTCTCGCTCGCGAGGCGCCGGACGAGCTTGCCGCGCACATCGTAGACCTCCAGCTGCACGCGGCCCGCGACCGCGAGGTCGAACGCGATCCGCGTGCTCGGGTTGAAGGGGTTGGGCCAGACCTCGCGCAGGGCCGTGACGGTCGGCAGGGCCGCGCTCGAGCCGGCGTCGGGCGCGCCGGTCGCACCTGCGCCGAAGGCCAGCTTGTAGGTGCCGCTCTGGCCGAGATCGGCCGCGCCGACCTTCCAGACCGCGAGGCAGTAGAAGCCGTCCTGCTGGATCTCGACCGTCATGGTCGCATCCTCGCCGGCGGGCGCCGACCACGCCTGGCCGACGATGCCCGGCGCGTAGGACTTGCTCTGGAAAGGCAACTGCGCGCGGTGCAGGGTCATGCCCCAGGCGACGTTCCCGTCCTGCGAGAGCAGATCGATTCGCATCAGGCCGGCGGCCAGACGCACCTCGTGCAGGGCGAGCAGCTGATCGCCGCCCAGCGCGAAGGGCCCGTAGTCGCCGTCGGGCTCGCCGTCGAGGAAGGTCGAGCCCACGGCCTGCGCACGGTAGTCGCCCGCCGGCGAGACGCCCGCCAGGCCGACCACGCCCACGTCGAACGCGCGCGGCGTGGTCGCCCGCTGGTTGACCAGCACGTAGTCCGACGCGCCCGCGCTCCAGACCGAGGCCGCGAGGGGATCGCGGAAGCCGGCCAGGACGTGATCGACCGCCTCGTGCAGGCGCAGGTCGATGTCGCGGTCGCCGGCGGTCGGCGCTGCGGCCACGGCTTGCCACCAGCCGCCGCCGCCGGCCGGCGGGGTCGCGGCCAGACGCAGGCCGTCGCAGTTGAACCAGAGCGGTTCGGCGGCCCAGGCCGCCGCCGCCACGTAGCCGCCGAGCGGATCGGGCGGCGCGGGACGCTCGAGCACGGCGCCCGGCGCGAGCAAGAGCGGCGACCAGACGTACTGCAGGCCGGCCAGGTTGTTGGCCTCGTCGCCCTCGACGACCCAGTCCTCGACGTCGATGTGCAACGACAGGGTGTGCCGGCCGCCGCGCACGGTCTGCGCCTCGGGGAAGTTGCGGCTACGCGTCGTGTTGGCGTTCAGGCCGGTGGCCTCGTCGACGGCGCGGGGCAGGCCGTCCAGGTACACCGTGCTCAGGAAGCCCGTGGCGACGCCGGGGGACTGGTTGCGCAACATGGCGTTGAAGTAGGTCGACGGCGCATTGCCGGCCAGCGTGCTCGGCGGCACCGCCGACAAGGACGAGCCGGGAGCGCCTTGCGTGGGTACGACCGGGCCGAACCAGCCGGCGGTCTGGTAGGGGACCAGGTCGGCCGGCGTCGGGCCCGACCACAGCCAGGCCGTCACGCTGCCGCTGGCGCCCGCGGGAACGTCGCGCGGATCCTGCCAGACGACCAGGCCCTGGGTCTGGGCCGTGTAGGTGTAGTCGAGCCGCGCGAAGCCGCTCTCGTCGGTCGCGGCCGTCGGCAGGCTGGTCAGGCTCGCGTGCACGACCTGGTTCGGGATGACCATGATGTGCAACGGACCCGCGGCGGGGTCGGCCTGCAGGGTGACCGTGCCATGGTTGGTGCCTGCGTTGACCGGCAGGAAGAGGTGGCGCAATTGCATCGGTGCGTCGGCGTTCAGGAACACGTTGACCCCGCCGTTGCCCAGCCACTGGCTCTGCAGCCGGCGGATCTTGAAGGTGCCGTGATGGTTCGCATAGTTGAGCACGCCGACGTCCACGGTCGTCTCGGCCGTCTGCTCGTTGTTGGCGAAGACCGCGTCGAGGCAGCCCGCGGGTCGCAGGCTCTGCACCTTGCGCGTGACCAGCGAGAAGCCGTTGTTCGGGCCGGTCGAGGCCGTGGACGAGGCCACGTCATAGTCCGCCGTCAGGTTGCCCGGCAGCATGACCGCGCCGACGTAGGGGTCGGTGTTCATCGAGAAGCGGAAGCCGTCGGAGTTCGGCGAGGAGAAGATGTCCCAGTCGAACCCGCCCCAGGCGTGCGGCGGACGCTGCCGCTCGAGGAAGATGTTGTTCAAGGTCAGCGGGCTCCAGACGAACTGCCGCGACCAGATGTTGTCGGCCTCGTTGGTCTCGGGCATCTGCTCGAACGCGTCGGCCCACATGCCGATCGTGTGCCGGCCGCCGCGCATCGGGAACGGCCCGACGTTCAGGTACGATCGCTCGCCGAGACCTGACAGCGTGACGATGCTGCTCCACCAGTTCAGCAGGCCGTCCTCGTAGAAATTCAGGCGCAAGGTGGGCGAGGTCGCGACCTCGCCCGTGTTCTGCACGCGCAGGTTCATGTACGAGTTGCTGTTGCCGAAGAGCGTCGCCGGCAGGGGCGCCGAGATGCTGGTGGCGTCGTTGGTATTGCGCGGCACGATCGCGTACGGCCAGGTGTTGCCGGAGTGGGCCCGCACGTCGGCCGGGATCGGCTGGCGGATGGTGACCGGGCCGAACGTGGCGTGGCCGCCCGAGAGGTTGCCGGCCCGGTCGACCGCGTCGACCGTGAACCACCAGACGCCGGGGGCCAACGTCGGGGTGGAGATGGCCGTCGTCGTGGCGATGGCGCTGTTCCAGTTCGGCGCCAGCGCGCTGCCGAGATTCCAGCGCACGCGGTAGGCGCGCACGCCGGAGAAATCGTCGCTCGCAGCGTTCCAGACGAGGTCCACGGTCGCGTCGGGAGAGTCGCCCACGGTCAGGTGGCTGGTCGAGGTCAGGCCGGCCGGCGTGGTGGGCGGCGTCGTGTCGACCTGTTCGAAGCGGTTGTTCGCGGCCGCCATCCAGATGCCCTCGGACTCCAGCGGGTAGGTCAGGCGCAGCGCCCAGATCAGCCCCAGCGGCGTCACCGGGTCCTGCGCGGCCTGGACCTGCAGGACGCGCGAGACCGGCCAGGTCAACACGTCGGCGCCCCAGTCCAGGCGGTTGGGGTCCTGCTCGTTCTGGCCGTCGACGAGGTCCTGCAGGAAGGCCGAGAAGAAGCCGTGCGTCTTCCAGGCCGGATCCCACTCGTTCAGGCCGTCCCAGGTGCAGCGCTCGATGGTCTCGTAGTCCCGGATCATCAGGGCCTCGGCGCCGTACAGCGACGGGAAGCCGCGCGTGACCATGGCGGAGACCCAGTTGGCGAAGCCCTCCTGCAGCGCGACGCCCGCGTTCTCCATGCACCACGAGCCGTGGCGGCAGTCCTCGCCGGGCGCATCGAGCCGGTCGCCGACGTTGCAGTATTCGCTGTCCGGCAGCACGGAGTACTCGTGGCTCCAGTGGTGGCCGTATTCGTGGGCGAGCGTCGCCTCGGTCCACTGGTGGCTGCGCGGGATGTAGATGGTCTCCCAGACCGACTTGTAGTGCGGCCAGTCGGAGTCGGGCCAGGAGACCAGCACGTTGTCGATGCCGCCGAAGCCGTTCGCGTTGAGCCAGCGCCAAGACTTGGTCAGCGTGGACAGGATGTGCAGGCCGGCGTAGTGCGCCTGGCTCGCCGGCTTGCGCGTGCCGTAGTTGATGACGCTGCCGGTGAAGTCGTCCCTGACCGGGGTGCGCCAGGTGTAGGTCACGTTCCAGATGCTGGGGTACACCAGATCGACCTTGCTGTTGGCGGCGTTGAATTCGAGGTAGATGTCGGGCGCCTCGGCCTGATCGTAGTAGAACGTGATGTCGAAGGTGCCGTCGGGGCCCAGCACGGCCGAGGCCAGCAGGTCGTCCCAGTCCCAGTCCTCGTCGTAGACGAAGACGGTCACGCCGTCGGCCCCCATGGTGAGGCCGTCGCCGATGAACTCGTTGTTCTGGTTGTGGCTGTTGCGGTGGTAGACGAAGCGACCGTGCACGCGGATGTTGCGGCCCTTGCTGGGGTCGGCGAACTCGGCGCGGCGGTCGCGCACATTCTTGCGCGTGACCGGCGCCGGCTCGGGCCGCTCGAACGACGTGTCGACCCCGAGCGGACCGCCCTTGTCGCTGTCCAGCTCCATGACCGTCTCGTCGCCGCCGTCGGTGGAGTTGACGGCTTGGGGCAGCAGATGGAAGTCCTGCGTCACGGTGCGGCCGTCGACCTGCATGCGGATCGTGATGGGCGCGAAGGGGTCGTTGCAGGCCAGCTGGACCGGGAACGACGCCGGCTGCATCGGCGCCAGCTCGAACCGCTCCGGTAGCGGGAAGCTGAGCTGGTCCCAGGCCCACTGGCCGTTCGGCAGGCGGCTCGTCGCGAGCCGGGGCGCGTCGACGATGGCGCCGATCCCGCTTGTCAGTTCCAGGTCGAAGGCGAAGACCTCGCCGACCGTGGGCAGCCGGTCGTCCGGCACTTGCAGGCGCAGGCGCACGCTCGGGCCGACATCGGCCGCGGCCGGCGCGGCGATCACGAGCAGCAGCGCGCAGGCCGCGATCAGGCGGCCAGCTGGGATCGAACCGGGCCGCGGCATGCGCGCGGCGCGAAGACGGACGTTGATCATGACTGTCGCCCCCTCATCGGGCCTGGCCCGCGGCGGTCGCGGGGGCCGGCTGGGGGTCGAGGCCGGGACCGGCGGTGTCGCCGGCGACGGGGATGCGCTCCTGGGCGGCCGCGAGCGCCTGCTCGAGTTCGGCGATCAGATCGCCGCCGTCGGCGGGGTCACGGCGGCGCGCCTCGCGCAGCTGGGTCGCGAGCATCTGCGCCTCGAGATCCAGCTTGAGCGCGGCGATCTCCTGCTGGATCGCCGCGGCGATGGTCTGGTTCCCGGCGGCGTCGAAACGGGCGGTCAATTCGGCCAGCCGGCGGTTGAACGTGTCCTGCAGTTCGCGGGCCTCGCGCGCGAGGGCGGTCTGCCGCAGCGGCGGCGCGTCTTGACCGCGGGGGACCAGCGAGTCGGCCGGCGCCTCGGCGAGCGGATCGGCCGGCGCGGCGACCTCGGCCGAGCCGGCGTCCGGACGGTCCGGAGCGACCTGGTCCCGGGCCATGGCGTGATTCGGCAACCCCGCGGCTTGCAGACAGATACAAGCCAGCAAGGGCAGGGCGATTGTCGCGAACAGATCAGAAGAGCGGGACATGACGGGCCTCCAGTCGACCGCCGGGGCTTTCCGGCGCGTAACGCGTGATCGCAGACGCGGAGATTCATCCACAAAGAGGACTGAATCTATTTTTCATTACCGATAACGCAGGAAGGGCGGCGTCGGGATCATCCAATGCATTTTTTGATGATGCGGATCTAGCAAGATTAAACAAGTCGCGTATCTTGGCGGCCATGAAAGATGATAAGCCGTTTCCAGCCGGGCCCGCTGACGAGGACCGGATCGGCCGCGAAGGTGCGGCCGGCGCGCCGCACCAGGTGACCCTGGCGCTCATCGCCGCGCGCAACGGGGATCGTGAGGCCGTCGACGAGGCCTTCCGCCTGGTCTACGACGAGGTCAGCGCGCTGGCCAGCGCCCGGCTCGACCGCCACGGACGCCGCGGCACGCTCGATACGACGGCCGTCGTGCACGAGGCCTACCTGAAGATCGCGCGCCACGGGCAGATGCAGTGGCAGGACCGGCAGCACTTCCTGGCGGTGGCGTCGTCGGCGATGCGCCAGGTGCTGCTGGACCACGCGCGCAGGCGCCTGGCCGCCAAACGCGGCGGCGGCGTCACGCACGTGCCCCTCGACGAGGAAGGCGGCGGACCGGCGACCGCCAGCGCGCAGGACCTCATCGCGCTGGACGCCGCGTTGAACCGGCTGGCCGCCGCCGACGCCAAGCTGGGCCGGGTCGTCGAGCTGCGCTTCTTCGGCGGCCTGTCGGTCGAGGAGACGGCCCGCGTGCTGGGCATCGGCGAAGCGACGGTCAAGCGGGCCTGGCGCAAGGCGCGCGCGATCCTGCACCGCGACCTGGGCGGCCCTACGGATGTCGACTCCGGAAGATGAGGACACCGTGACGCACCCCCACCGACCGGACCCGATCCGCTGGCGTCGCGTGCAGGACCTGCTGGACGCCCTGCTCGATCTCGAGGCGCCGGAGCAGGCGCGGCGCCTCGCGGCGCTGCCGCCCGAAGACGGCGACCTGCGCGACGAGGTCGCGGCGCTGCTCGCGCACGACCGGCGCGCGTCCGGGCCGCTCGATCTGCCGGCCGACCTGAGCTTCGGCGAGCTGTTGGCGGCGGCGCCCGCGAACGATCTCGGCGCCGACCTCGCCGGTCGCGAGGTCGGCCCCTACCGGATCCTCGAGCGACTCGGCGAAGGCGGCATGGCCGTGGTGTACGCGGCGCGGCAGCAGAATCCTTCGCGCACGGTGGCCTTGAAGATCATGCGCGCCGGCGTGCTCGCCGACGCCCGCCAGCGGCGCCGCTTCCAGCGCGAAGCGGAGAACCTCGCGCGTCTCGCGCATCCCTGCATCGCCGCGATCCACGACGCCGGCTTGACGGCGGAGGGGCTGCAGTACTTCGCCATGGAACGCGTCGAGGGCGAGGCGCTCGACGCCTACCTCCGGCGCCGGCCCGCGCCCATCGCGCGCGCCGAGATCGATCTGCGTCTCGAGCTGTTCCTGGCGGTCTGCGACGCGATGACCCATGCCCACCAGCGCGGCGTCATCCACCTCGATCTGAAGCCGGGCAACATCATGGTGCTGCCGGCGTCGGCGAGCGGACGCAGCACCGCGCCGCCGCCGATCAAGGTGCTCGACTTCGGCGTGGCGCGGTTCATCGGCGCCGACGCCGGCGCGACCATGACGCAGGACGATCGCGGCATCCTCGGCACCCTCGCCTACATGAGTCCGGAGCAAGCGGCCGGCGATCGCGGCGCGGTCGACGTGCGCAGCGACATCTACGCGCTCGGCGTCCTCTTGCACGAGATGCTCACCGGCGCGCTGCCGCTCGATTTCGCGGGGCGCAGCCTGCCCGACGCGGTCCGCCTGATCGCCGAACAGCCGCCGCCGCGTCCGGAGGACCGCGTGCGGCTGCTACGCGGCGACCTGGCGACGATCATCCGCAAGGCCATGCACGTCGACGCGCCGCAGCGCTACCAGAGCGTCGCCGCGCTCGCCGAGGACGTGCAGCGGACCCGCGATCGCCAGCCGATCCTGGCGCAGCCGCCGAGCACGGCCTACCAGCTGCGCAAGATCGTCGAGCGCCATCGGACGGCCATCGTCTTCGTCGGCGCGTTGGCGGTCACGCTGATGGCCGCGGTCGCCGGCACGACGTTCGGCCTCGTGCGCGCTCGCCAGGCCGAAGCGCTCGCCCGCGAGGAGGCCGCGGCCGCCGAGGAGGCGGCGCGGTTCCTGGAGCAGGTCTTCCGCGTCGCCGACCCCGGCGAATCGCGTGGCAACGCGGTCACGGCCCGCGAACTGCTCGACCGCGCCGTCGCGGACATCGACGCCGGCCTGTCCGGTCAGCCGCGCCTGCAGGGGAGGCTGCTGGGCACCATGGGCCAGGCCTACCGCAACCTCGGGCTGTTCCGCGAAGCGCGGCCGCTGCTCGAGCAGGCCGTCGCGCGGCAGCGCGAAACCCATGGTCCGGATGACCCACTCACCGCGCGCAGCCACTTCGCGCTGGCCGGGCTGTTGCGCCGGCTCGGCGACCACGCCGCCGCGCGCGAGCACTACGCCGCCGCGCTGGCCATCCGCGAGCGGGCGTTCGGAGCGGCCGATCCCGAGGTCGCCGCCAGCCTCACGGGTCTGGCCAACCTGCTGGTCGACCTCGGCGACTACGAGGCGGCGCGCGAACTCTACGCGCGTGCGCTCGACATCCTGGCCGCCACGGTCGGCGAGGACAGCCCCCGCTATGCGGCGCACCTGACGAGCCTGGCCATCGCCGACTGGAACCTGGGCCAGCTCGAGCTGGCGCGCGGGCGGTTCGAGCGGGTCGTGGCGGTGCAGAGGCAGGCGCTCGCCGCCGATGATCTCGACCTGGCCTGGAGCCTCAGCGCCCTGGCGGCGCTCAACGAGCAGACGCAGCGGCTCGACGAGGCGCGCGCCCTGTGCGCCGAAGCGCTCGCGATCCAGGAAGCCGCGCTCGGCCCGGACCACGCCGACGTGGCCGAGTCGCTCAACGTGCTGGCCAACCTGCACCGCCGCGCCGGCGACTTCGCGCAGGCCCTGGCCGTGCACGAGCGAGCGGCCGCGATCTGGCAGCGGGCCGTCGGCGCCGAGCATCCGACCTTCGCCATGGCCCTCGACCACGTCGCGCAGGACCTCGGCGCCCTCGGCCGCCTCGCCGAAGCGATCGCCGCCGGCGAGCGGGCCCGCGAGATCATCGCGCGCGCGCTTGCCGAAGAGCATCCTTCCGTCGCGACCAACCTCGTGATCCTCGGCAAGCTGCATCTGGAAGCCGGCGATCGCGAGCGCGCCCGCCCGCACCTCGAGCGCGCGCTCGCGTTGCGGCAGCGCCATCGGCCCGACCGCGCCGAGGAGATCGCCGAAGTGCAGGCTTTGCTGGCCGCCGGCCCGTGATGTATGCTTGTCCGGCCATCAGGAAAGGATATCGATGCCAGCACTCCGCTTGCGAGCCGCCGCGGTCCGCGCCAGGACGAGGCGGGGCGCCGTCGCGCTCTGCGCGCTCGTCGCGCTCGGATCCCTTGCGCCGGTCCCGGCCGCGGCCGCCCAGAGCGCGGCGAACCCGGCGACGGGCCTGGCCAGCATCTCGGGCGGCCTGAAGGCCGGCATCGGGCTCAGCCAGCATCAGGGCATCGATGATCCGCGGCTGCCCTATACCGTCGCCAGCGACTGGCGCCGCGGTGTCGTCGCGGCGGTCTTCCTCCACTTCCCCGTCACCGAACGCTTCGGCTTGCAGCAAGAGGTCCTCTACGCGCGGAAGGGCTCGCGCCAGGCCATCGGCGTCGACATCCTGGAGATCCCCACGACGCTCGACGTCGTCTACGACCTCGACTACCTGGAGATCCCGCTGCTGCTGCGCTTCGTCTGGCTGCGCGGCCGCGGCTTCGACGTCTACTCGCTCGGCGGCTTCGCCTTCGCGCTCAAGGTGAAGGATCGCTATCGCCTGCGCGGCCTGCTCGTCGGCGAGGAGGACGAGGATCCGATCCCGCTGCGCGCCGACGCGCCGATGGACGAGGTGGACATCTTCGACTTCTCGTTCGTCTACGGCATGGGCCTCGAGGTGCCGGCGCTGGGCCGGCGTCTCTTGCTGGAGTACCGCTTCGCGCTCGGCCTGGACCGGTTGGCGATGCCGACGTACGCGTACGTGCCCACCTGGGACGGCGAGCTGCTGATCGAGAACGAGCCGGTGCCGCTGCGCAATCAGGCGCACGCCGTGATGCTGGGAATCAGGTTCTGAGCCGCCGCCAAGGAGCCGAACGATGCTGAACCGCAGATCCGTCCTCGCCGCGCTCTGCTGCGTGGCCGCCGCGCAGCTCGCCGCGCCCGCGCCCGCCGCCGCGTTCGTCCTCTGGAACAGCTTCCGCACGAGCGCGCCGCATCCGGACAATCGGGTGACCGTGCGCGTCGAGAATCCGCACGGGGCGGGCCTCGTCAACACGGTCCTCTATCTGGACGGGACCGTCCAGGAGACCGCGCTGTCGTCCGTGCTGGACGGCCCGTCGACGCTCGCCGCGCTCGCGCCGGGCCCCGTCGGCCAGCGGCGCTATTACGGATTCCGCCTGGTGCAGGGCTCCGAGCGCGATCTCTTGCCGGTGCGTTCGGCGGACGGGGTCGCGCCCGTGCCCGATCAACTCACCCAGCTGGCGACCGACCCGGTGGGCGACGAGGTCTTCGGGCGCCCGCACCTCGACCTGGTCGAGTGCCGGGTGAGCTACAGCGGAACCCGCCTGTATGCCGCCTTGCGCAACAACGGCGGGGGCTTTCCGGTGGTGCAGAGCCTGACGTTCTTCGGCTATCTCTTCGGCCTGTCGAACCCAGCCGAGCCCGACCCCGCCGTGGTCTGGGCTCTCTTGCACACGTATTCGACGCCGGGCTCCGGCCTGTACCGCGTCATGGGCAGCGGTCTGAATGACCTCGTGAAGATCGGCGACATCACGGTGCAGGAGTTCGCCGGCCAGAACACGTTGCTGCTCTCCTGCCTGCTGAGCGACCTGCTGGCCGATCCCGCGTTCGCGGCCTGGTACGACCTCGCCGATCCGCGCGTCGCCGTCGGAGCGTTCACGCAGCGCATCACCATCACGGGAGGCGCCCAGGAAGCCGACCGCATCACGGGCGGCCGCCTGCACCTGCGCGCGTTGAGCCGCGATCCCGGCCCGAACACCTTGCCGCAGCTCAACGCCTTCGCGATCTCGCCGCCGGGCGCGCAGGCTTTCGCGGAGATCGTCTACAGCGACGCCGACGCGCACTGCCCGGTCTTCGCGCAGCTCGTGCTCAGCGGCCCCGGCGGCGGCAACTACCCGCTCTATCCGCAATCGCTGAACTACGGCGGCCCGGTCGTCTACCGCAGCCAGGCCGGCATTCCGGCGCTGGTCAACGGCAGCTGGACCGGCGCCGAGGCGCGTTTCAGCGACAACACGGTCGACGTGGTGACCGCGACGCTGACCGTGACCGCGGCGCCGGACGGCGAGACGGCGCTGGGCGCGCAGCTGCGCCTGCGCGGCGCGCCGAATCCGTTCACCGGCCAGACGGTGTTCAGCTTCCAGATGCCGGCCGCCGGACCGGCGCGTCTCGCGGTGCACGACGTGGCCGGCAGGACGGTGGCCGTGCTGATCGACGCCGAGCGCGCCGCCGGCCCGCAGGCGGTCGTCTGGGACGGCCGCGATCGCCTAGGGGCGCCGCAGCCGGCGGGCGTGTATTTCTATCGCTTGCAGACGCGCCACGGCGAGGTCGTACGGAGGATCACGCTGGTCCGCTGAACAACGCGAATCAATGGTCAAGCCCTCCGCACCGGCTGCCGATGCCTCCTTTCGGCGGTCGGAATCACGAGGAGGGAACGACCATGCAGATCACCCGCGGACTCATCGGCACGGCGATCATCGCCGCCGGTCTGATGCTCGTGCTGCGCTGCACGAGCGCGAGCGTCGAGCGAGGAGCCGGGACGGGCGAGGCGGGCTTGGCCTTGGGCGACTTGCTTGCGCAGTCGTCCGAGCACGCGGCGACGGCGGCCCAGCGCAGCGCCGAGGCGATGCTCGCGCAGAGCCAGGCCGCGCGGCTCAACGAAGGTCCGCGCGGCCGGCACCTCGGCACGATCGCGCCGGGCGAGACCTGGCGCGGCACCGTGACCTTCAAGTACGGCCCCGAGAGCGTCAGCCTGGACGGTTCGTCGCATTCTGGCCGCGCCGCATTCCGCGATCTCGAATTGAAGCTGCTGCACAACCATTGGGGCGAGCACGGCGTCACCGGCCGGGTCGAGAGCGTGCGCGTGGACTCCTACACCTACGACATCTGGCAGCTCGAGAACCAGAAGGGACTGCTGGTGCCGCGCCCGCTGGACGGCAGCCTCGATCTCGAAGCCCTGGGCCGTCTCAGCCGGGACCAGATCCTGCAGGTGAAATGGCAGCACGACCCGCGGCTCAAGGGATTCGACCCCCAGTGGGATCTGCGCCGCGGCCGTGCCCAATCGCAGCGCGCGACCGTCGCCGTGGCGATCACCGCGCCGCGCAGCCTGATCTGGCCCAAGGGCAAGCAAGACCGCAACGGCGGCGACCTCTACTTCGGCAGCCAGTACCAGGGGCTCGGCGTGGTGCTCGGCCTGCTCCACGACCATGGCACGGGCGGGTTCGTGGTCGTCGAAGGCTCGTTCTCGGGCGGTCCCCTGGTCGCCAATCCGTACCGCGACCGTTTCGCCGCGGGGCGTTAGCGGGGTCGTCCGGCGGCGGCTTCCGGAGCCCGGTCGTCGGATTGCCAGAATACCGTTGACAGGCCTATACAAGACTGATAATATCCGGTATCCCGATGACCGTCCATGCCTGCTTCCTTGCCAATCCACCAGCGGTCTGACCCATGACTAAGAGCTCATGCGTGCGGAACTCCATCGCACGGGAGGTTCAATCATGGCATCAACGTGTAGAACAAGTCTTCGCCGGCGACGGCGAGAGGGCGCGTGGTATACGCAAGGTAGCGCCGCGATCCTGATCGTACTCTTGAACTTGGCGACCACGGCGGGCGCCGGACCGCACATCTGCGCCCGGCCGCAGGATGTGCCGCTGCCACCGGAAATCGCTGCGTCGATCTCCGCGCCCGATCCGACGGATCAGGAGACCTGGGGTTTCCAGCGCCTCGTCCGCCTCGTGCGTGAAAACCGCCGTCTGCTGGAGGAGGGGCTCATCTCCGAAGCGCAGGCGGCGGCGAACGGCGGTACCAGCATCACGGGCACCAAATCCATCCCGGTCATGCCGTTCCTCTACGCCAACTCCGGCGCCGCGCCGTATCCCGCGGCGAATCTGCAACAACAGCTCTTCGACGGGCCGTGGCCGACGGGCACGATGGCCGACTATTACAAGGAGATCTCCTATGGTCTCTTCGGCGTCGACGGAACGGTCTACAACTGGACGACCCTGGCGGAGAACGACAACTACTACGAGGGGACCGGCAACGGCCTGACGCCGAGCGGCGCGACCGAAGAAGTGATCATCGAGTGCCTCACAGCGCTCGATCCCGCAATCGATTTCGGACAGTACGACAACGACGGGCCGGACGGCATCCCGAATTCCGGCGACGACGACGGCTTCGTCGATTTCGCGGTCTTCATTTCTCCCGATATCGGCGGCGAATGCGGCGGCAACAACAACATGTGGTCGCACGCCTGGTTCCTGTCCGGCTGGACGGGTTCTTCGTTCGTCACCAACGACGCTCGAGCAGGCGGTGGGTTCATCCGCGTCGATCGCTACTTCATCTCGGCCGGCCGCGACTGCTCCGGCAACCAAGCGGGCATCGGCACCATGTGCCATGAATTCGGCCACGCCCTGGACATCAAAGATCTCTACGACACCAACAATGGGAACGGTGTGTCGGCCGGACTCGGACACTGGTGTTTGATGGCTTCCGGGAACTGGAACAGCCAGACGCACCCGGCCCATATGTCCGCTTGGTGCAAGGAGCGCCTCGGCTGGCTGAGCTATTTTCGCGTGACACAAGACATCGAAAACCTGTGCTTGCCCCCCGTGGAAACGCACCCGGTCGCGGTCCGCATGTGGACCCATGGCGTTGCTTCGAGCGAGTATTTCGTCATCGAGAACCGCCAGCCGATCGGATTCGATGATCAGCTCCACGGCCGGGGGCTCGTGATCTACCATGTCGACGAAGCTGTCTACGATGCCAACGCGAGCGCCAACGCGGTCAACGCGGACGAGACCCACAAGGCGATCGATGTGGAATGCGCCGACGCCATGTCCGCCGGCCATGTCGCGAATGCGGATGACCTCGACGCGAATTCCAATCGCGGCGATGCAGGCGATGTCTGGTGCGCCGACACGAAGACCGCGTTCGATGCGATGTCGGTCCCGGATACGCGATCGTATTCGGATGCGGCGACCCAATGCGCGGTCGTCAATATCGGGCCGTGCTCGGGGAGTCCGGGCCAACCCGCCGGCTGGGTCTGCGCGACGTACATCGTGGGCGTACCCCAGGTGGCGAACCTCTGCATGCAGGACTGCGGCAGCGATGCTTGCGCCGAGATCACGAACTGCGGGCAGTGGTGGGGCAGCCCCGACCTGTGGATCGACAACGACGGTGACGGTGCGCACGACTACCCCGCCGATGGCATCGACAACCACCTTTGGTTCCGCGTCAGGAACCTCGGGCCCGGAACCCTGGCCAGCACCGAAGTGCGCCTCTACTATTCGGACCCCGCGATGGGGCAGCTCTGGCCGTCGACGGGCACGCTGATCGGCGCCAAGACGATCCCGGTGATGAATTCGGGCGACGTCGTCGAGGACTACGTCCTCTTCCACTACCCGGATCCGCCTATCGGCGTGGATCACTACTGCATCGGCGCGATAGCCGTTCACGCCTCCGATCCCCAGAACAGCGAGTATCCGCCCAACGACAACAATGTGGCCCAAGTCAACCACCAGGTGCTCGTGGCTCGCGCGGGGGGCAAGAGCGGCGAGCAGAGCTGCCCCGGGCCCTTCGCCAAACGGTCGCGTATCCTGTTGGGCCCTGGATACGATCCTGAAGGTGCCGGCCTCTTCGGCGTGGTGCGACTCGGTACGCCGCCCAATTTCGACGATGTCATCGTGCCGCAGGGATGGCAGATCGATTACGACCCGGGGCCGTACCAGGTGCCCCCGGGCCAGTGGCTCGAGTTCTGGATCACGGTGCTGGCGGATAACGCGGAACACGGACAGGAAGCGCACATCCCCCTGACGCTGTGGGATCTGCGGACCGAGTCGGCAGCTGGCGGAGTGATCATGGATTACGTCATCGACTGCTACACTCCGAAGCCGCCGCAAGACGTGGCGATCGACTGTCTCGATCCCGCGGGCGACGACCTCGGCGGTCCCAACGTCAAACTGTCGTGGCCCAAGGTCGCGCATGACGAGCAGGGGCTGCCGGAGCAGATCAAGCATTACGAGGTCTTCCGCGGCCATGATCATGGCCAGCCGGAGATCCTCGTCGCGCGGGTCGCGGTCGATGCCGAGCCGACCGAGAGCGGCTTCCAGTGGTACGACACGGTGATCTGGCCTGACGATCGCGAATACACCTATCGGATCCGGTCCGTCGATCGCGCGGGTTCGCCGAGCACATTCTCCGCGCCGATCGTCGTTGCCTGCCGCGCGGCGACCGGCGCGCCGGAAGCGCCGGCGTGGCCGGGCCATCTAGCGCAGAACGAACCCAATCCTTTCAACCCGAGCACGTTGATCCGTTTCCAGCTCGTGGTGCATGGTCCCGCGCAACTCGTCGTCTACGACGCGGCCGGGCGCAAGGTCCGCGCTCTGGTCGACGAGGTCCTTGCTCCGGGAGAGCATGCTGTCACCTGGGACGGACGCAACGACCACGGGCAACTCATGCCGAGCGGAGTCTACATGATGCAACTGGTTGCACCGCGAGTAACCGAGTCGCGGAAGATCGTCCTGGCGAGATGACATGGCCGCCAGGTGTGCGCCGCGTGCAACGATCCGCTGCATGCCGCCGCACCTGGCGATGCCTGATGATACGGGCCGCCGGGGCGATCGGCGCGCGCCCCGCGGTCCGGCCTACTCGAACACTCGCTTCACACCGTTCCAGGTGCGAGCGACCGCGCGGGTCGGGTTGGTCTCGGCGACCACCCAGGCGCCCGGATTCCAGGTCGCGACGTTGGTCTGCGTGCTGCCGAGCGTGGCGATGACGTAGGGAGGGCCGTAGCCGCATTGCAGCAGGAGGCCATCCGGCGCGCTCGCCTGTTCGTAGTAGCCGATCCAGCGCGGCTGATCGGCGCCGCTGGTGTACTGCCGCGCGCCCAGGATGTCTTCGAGCGGCACATCGCCGGCCGTCAGGCGGCAGAGCAGCCCGAAGACCTCCGCGGCGCTGGCCCAGCGCCACTCGGGGTGCTCTGCGAGCCAATCTTCGACGTCGTCGCGGGTCAGGCCCACGAAGCGCGCGGGGTCGTGCCAGAAGAGCTCCGTCGCGTGGTCGTAGAAGAATTCGCCGTCGTCGCCCACGTTCTCCAGCCGCGGCGCGGTCACCGGGTCGACCCTGGAGACGAACCAGGCGCCGGGGTTCAGCGGATCGGCGTTGGCCTGGCCGCTGGTGGCGGTGATGGTGTCGTAGGCCGGCCCGTTGGTCGTCTGCACCAGCCAGCCGTTGGGCGTGGTCTCGGCGTAGTAGCCGACCCAGCGATAGCCCGAGATCGGCACCTGATCGGGGCCCATGACCTCGAGGAGCGAGCTGCCCGACGGGCTGGTGCGGCCGAGCAGGCTGTCGATCTGGGCGCTGGTGGCCCACGACCAGTCGGGGTGGTACGCGTCGATGTAGGCGGCGGCGCCGCGGGTCAGGCCCACGAAAGCCGCGGGATCGAACCAATAGCGTCCCGAGCTGGGATCGAAGAAGAACTCCCCGTTCGGGCCGTGGTCCCGCAGGTCGGCCGCTGCCGCGGTCGTCGCGGCCAGGACGGCCAGTCCACAGCAGAGCGCGGCGAAGACGGGCAGCGCGCGCGTCAGGCGAAGCGTCAGGCGAGGGTGGTTCATGGCTCCTCCGCATGCGGTTTCCTGTGGAGCGTAAAACGCGACAACGGTGTTTCAATATCACCGGTCGCCGGTCGTGTCCACAGGTGATTCGCTCCGCGCCGCGAGGGAAGGTGGAGTGCCGTCGCGGAATCTGCGCCAGGCGATCCGGCGTCAGTCGCGCCGCCGCCACTGCAGGCGGCAGTGGCGCGCCGCGCCGGGCTCGGTCGCCTCGCGCAACCAGTCCAGCGCCTCGCCGAGCACCGCGTCATGCAGTCCGGTGTTGCCGGGATCTCCGCACGGCGCGCCGAATGGGAAACGCACGTGCATCGGCCGCGGCGCGCCGACGTGCTCGCTCAATTCCGGCAGCAGCGAAATGACGACCGTGGCCAGGCCGCGCCGCTCCAGTTCGATCGCCACGAGGCAGATCGTCTGCACGCAGAGCGAGCAAGTGGGCAGCAGGACGACCACGTCCACCCCGTCTTCCTGCATCAGGCGGGCGATCGCCGCCGCGCTGTCGGCCAGGCCCGGCAGCGGCCGCACGACGCCCGGGCAGACGCTGTAGTGGCGCGCCGCCGGGCGGCCGAGGCGGCCGGTGGCGGCCAGGCGGTCGAGAGCGCGCATCGGCAGCGTGACCTCGGGGTCGTCGCGCATGTACTTGGGATCGACGTAGTCGGCGTCCAGGGCCAGCTGCGCAGCAGGCGTGCCGTGGGGCACGATGCGGTAGCTGGTGTCGCCGAGCCGGTTCTGCAGGATGTCGAACGGCCGGTCGCCGCGCAGGTGCAGCGCGCTGGTCGACACCAGGGCGACGGTCGCTCGCGCCGGATCGGCCGGCGGCGCCGTCCACGGGATGGGGCGCACCTGGTGGAACGTGAAGCCGGGGTCGGTCTCGGCGCGGATCAGCCGCTGGATGCGGTTGAGCAACTCGGTGCGGAACGGCCCGCTGGTATCGGGCGGACCGGGATCGTCGGTCGGCGGCGGCAGATGCTCATCGGCGGGCAGGGGGCGGCTCTTTTCGCTCACGATGGGCTCCTTACAAGCTAGACGCCCGGCGCGTCGCGCCGGCGCGAGGCGGGCGCACGAGGTACGCGGCCAGCGCGTCGGCGATCGCCACGCCGGTCTGCTTCTCGAAGTTCACCCAGAACGGCGCCGAGTTGCATTCGAGGACGAGATGGCGTCCGGTGGCGGCATCGATCATGAAGTCGACGGCCGCGAACGTCATGCCCCAGCGCCGGGCCGCGGCGACGGCGGCCTGGCCAGCGGTAGACGGCAGCTCGACACGACGCACGCGCCCCGTGTCGCGCCGCGAGTCGGTGTCGTCGGCGCGGCCCGGCATGACGATCGCCGCGCCGAGCACCTCGCCATCCAGCACGAAGGCGCGCAGGTTGTCGCCCTCGACGCGTTCCTGCACCAGCAGCGGCCCCTCGCCCAGCAGTCCGCCGGCGGCCGCGGCGTCCGGCGGCGGCGCGAAGGCCTCGGTGTAGCCGTAGCCGCCGACCAGGCCCTTGCGGATCCACGCGCCGGAGGCCGCCGGCGGCGGCGCCGCCAGCGCGGCGGGATCGCTCGTGGCGAGCGTTGCCGGCGCCGGCAGACCGCGCCGCTCATAGACGGCCAGCTCCCACGGCTTGAGCGAGTGCAGGTCGTGGCTGCGCGGGGGGTTGACGACCGGCCCCTGGCGCGCCATGCGCTCGAGCACCGTGTTCCACAGGGCGAGATGGCGGCGCGAAGCGTCCAGCGCCGTCGCGCTGGCGGCCAGGTCGGGCAGTCCGTCCTGGCCGGCCACGAAGGGGCGGCGCAAGCCGAGGTCGACGACGTAGCAGGCGCGCAGGTCGCTCAGGTCTTCGCCGCAGGCCCGCACGGTCCGCGGCGTCATCGCGATGGCAGGGTCCTGCCGGCTGTCGAGGAAGACGGGTTCGACGCCGCGCTCCTCCAGACGGATCGCCAGGCGCTGCAGCTCGGGTCGGTCGGACGGACCGAGCAAGGCGACGCGAGCCATCAGGCCTCCTCTTCGCGCGCCCGCAGCAGACCGGCCGCATCGAGGTATTTCAGTTCGACCAGCGGCTCGAGATTGTAGAGGTAGTGGCTGCACGAGCCGCGCTCGGGGTCGTTCTTGGCCACCGCCTCGAGCGGACAGCCGCCGTGGCAGAGCGGCAGCACGCCGCAGGCGCGGCAGCCGGGCTTCTCCAGCGCGTCCCACTTCAGCCAGTTGTCCTCGTTGATCTTCTGGAACGGCTGCTGCGCGTCGAGGACCGAGCCGATCGCGCGGTCCGGACGCATGGTGACCTCGTGCCAACACTTGAAGAGCAGACCGCCGGGAGCCACGACGTAGCTGTGCCAGCGGTCGGCGCTGCAGAAGGCGCCGGCCAGCCGCGACGGATATTTCTGCAGCGGCAGTCCGCGGCGCGCCGCCTCGCGGTAGACACCTAGCTCCAGCGCGGCGAAGTCCTCGATCTGGTAGCACGTCTCCTGGATGTTGCCGCAGACCTTCGCGTCGGCGGTGACCATGGCCAGGTAGCAGCGCACCTTGCCGGCGAGGCCGAGCGCGTCCAGGTGCTCGACCACCTCCAGCGCCTGCATCGCATTGCGCTGATCGACGTTGATGCGCAGCTGGACCTGGGCGAGGTCGACGATCTCGGCCAGGTTCGCGACGATGCGCTCGTACGTGCCCCCGCCGCCGGCGAGGTGGCGGCGGCGGTCGTGCACCGCCTGCGGCCCGTCGAGCGTGACCTGCACGCGCTCGACGCCCAGTTCGGCGAGGCGCTGCATCTTGGGACGGTCCAGCAGGTAGCCGTTGGTCACGAGCTGCGCGCTGTAGGACTTGTTCCGAGCCGAGGTCAGGCGCAGGAAGTCCTCGGACAGGCTCTGGACGACCTCGTAGGCGCGCGGCAGCAGCGGCTCGCCGCCGTACCAGCCGACGTGCAGCTCGTCGCTGGCGGCAAGGCGCCGCTCGACCCAGGACACGAGCGCGGCGCGCACCGGGCGGGACATCGTGATGCGCAGGTGCTCCTCGAAGCAGTAGTCGCAACGGAAGTTGCAGTCCAGCGTGGGGGCGATGGTCACGTGCAGCTGGTCCTGCGCGAAGCGGCTGCGCAGCAGGTCGGCCTTGACCGTGCCCGGCTCGTCGAGGTCGTCGTCGACCAGGAAATGCCCGTCGATCATGTCCTCGCGCATCTGCCTCTTGGCGGCCGTGTCGCACACGGTGTCGTCCGGATCGGCGAGCAGCGCGCGGAAGAACTGCAGGTCGTGCGCGTCGATCGTCGCCAGTGCGGTCGACCAGGCGTTGAAGGCGAGCCAGGTGCCGTCTTCGGCCTGGAACAGGCGGTTGTAGCGCGATGCTTTCATGGGCGGGCTCCGTTGCGGTTGGCGCCGGCAGCGAACGCGTCGGCGACGGCGCCGAGCCGGCGGGCGAGCGCGGCGCTCACGGCGCCGTCGAGCAGGCGTTCCCAGGCATCGAGGTCGGGCGCCGCGTCGACGAGCATGATCGCAGCGCTTGCGCGGGGCTCGGCCGCCACGCTGACGGCTGCCATTTCCAGCGCGAGCGCGGCGGTGGCAGCGCAGCCGAGCTGCGCCCATGGCGCGGGATCGCAGGCTGTGCCGGCGTCCGGATCAGCAGCCTGCTCCCGCTCGCCGTTTCGTACCGCGGCCCAGGCGGCCGCGTGGGTCCAGCTGCGCGCGCCGATCGCTTCGCCGCCAACCACCAGGACCTCGACGACCGCGCCCGCATACCCGTCGAAGGACAACCGCGGCGCCGCTGCCGGCAGCGCGGCGGGCTGGTGCCAGCGGTCGCGGCCGGCGGCGTCGACGGCGACGGGATCGACTGCCGCCGCGGCCGCCGCGCCGGGCGCGTCGAAACTGGCGATGCGCCATGGCTGCACCGGCAGACCGCGCGCGGCCAACAGGTCGAGCGCCACGGCCGGGGCCACGGCCAGATGGGCGGCGCCGATGGGGTTGAGCGCCGGAACCGTTTCGGCCGCGACCTGGAGCGCGGCGACCGCCAGCGCGCGCGCCTCGCGCTGGTAGACGATCCAGCGCTGCACGTTTTGCAGATCCGGCAACTCGCACGGCGGCAGCAGCGGCTGGGGCCAGGGGAAGAGGGGCTGCGCGAGCCACAGCGCGCCGGCCGCGTCCAGTTCGCAGCCCTGCCAGACGACGCGCGCGCCGCGCACGGTGACCGCCTCGCCGCCGAGCGGCGCGTCCAGAGCGAGCAGGCGGTGCGGGCGCTGGACCGCGGCGAGCCGCGCGGCAAGCGCCGCGGCCAATTCGCTCCCCTCGTGGGCGAACAGGACGATCGGCCTGGTCATGGCGGTCGGCGGCCTCCGTGGGGAAGAGATCGGCAGCGGCGCAGATTATCCCACAGCGGCGCGCCGGCCGCAAGACCA
>CAZJWO010000047.1:0-26811 GCA_964549735.1 uncultured Fibrobacteraceae bacterium
GTAGGTGGTGTCGTTCTGCTTGGCGCCGGCCATCACCGGCGCGCCGTGGTGGACGTCGCGCCCACCGCCGCGCGAAATTTGCGGCAGATCGTCGGCCATGGCGGCAACGGCGACCATGGCCAGGCAGGCCGTGCTGATCAAAACAAAGCGCTTCATGGTGAGCCTCCTCTAGCGATATGGACCGCGAGCGACGATCGGACCCGGCACGACATCCCCCACCGGCAACCGTGCGCCCCACCAGTGGACACGCCTCCATTAGACGGACGGATTTCCAACTTTACGGGTTCTTTTCCGCGCCAACCCGGCATTGGACAAGGCTTCCGTCAAGCCCTATATTCGTAACATGTTCCGGGATGCTCAGCCGGCACGACGAGTCCGGATGCGAGCCCGTGACCGAGTTTGGCGACCATCTCCTGGGCCAGGATCCCAGGCTTCTTTACGCTACTGCGAGGAGAACGGGAATGAACGAGGGCACGCATCCCGGGATCAGGTCTCTGTTGCCGCTGCTGCTGATCGCCGTCCTGGCGACCGTTGCATCCGGTCAAACCAGCGCCGGCGTGCAGGGCAAATGGCGGACCGAGATGGAGCAGCCTGGCGGCCGGCGCATCGTCGTCATCATGGAGCTGACCCAGGACGCCGAAGCGAACCGCTGGACGGGCAACGTCCGCAACAGCGTCGCGCCGCAAGAGAGCGAAGAGCTGCGGTCCGTGACGGTCGCCGAACGCAACGTCCGCTTCCACACCCTGACCGACGTTCCCGGCCAGAACGTGCAGATCCGCACGGATTTCGACCTGGTCCTGCGACCGGCCGGAGACGAACTCCGAGGCACGATGAAGATCACGATGCCGGGCTTCCAGCGGGAGATGCCCCTGGCCCTGACGCGAGTCGTGGAGCAGGCCGGAGCGGAAGGCCTGCGGTTCCAGCCGGCGCGGCCGTTCCTCGGCGCCTGGCGCGCCCAGCCGGATCGCGATGACCGGCAGCGGGAAATCGTGCTCGAGATACTGCCCGACGTCGAAGCCTACCAGGGGACGCTGACCGACTCGGGCATCGGCGAGACAGTCGCCCTGCGCGACCTGATCATCGATGACAAAGAACGGACGATCTCGTTCAACTTCCGTTTCGCGGGCGCGCCGTTCCTCAGCTCCTTCTGGGGCCGCTGGGACGAACAGCGTGATCGCGTGCGCGGCAGCATGTCGATCGGCGGCCGGAGCCAGGCCTTGGCCTTCGACCGCATCAGCCCGGGACCCGAATCGCTGCTCGACGATTTCGCCACCCGCCGGCGGCAGCTGGTACGTAAGCACGCGTACGATTTCGGCGCCAGCTTGCGCGTCGCCCGTTGGGTGCCGCTCTACGTGCTCAAGGAAAAGGTGCGCAACATCAACGACATCACCTCCGCGACGTTCGCGTTCGATGCCGGACTGCGCTTCCACCTGCTGGACTACCTGGCCGTGCAGGCCCGCGTGGTGCGCGGCGGCCTCGGCTTCGACACCAACGCCCAGAATCTGGGGCTGTTCGATCCGCTGGACGGTTCCCAGGGCAGCGGGTTCACGCAAGCCCTGACGACCGCTTCGCACCTCAAGCTGGACGGCTACGAGCTGTCGCTGCTCGCGTTCCTCGGCCAGAGCCTGCTGCCCCAGAGCAAGTTCAACCCCTACCTCATCGCGGTGGCCGGCCGCACCGATTGGGAGCTGACCGAAGACGGCCGCGGCAGCCGGCGCATCGAGATCTTCGAGGTCCCCCTCGAAGGCAGCGACTGGACGTTCGGGGGCGGCCTCGGCACGGAGTACTCGCTCAGCCCGCGCCTCAGTCTCGAATTCGAGTGGGTCTGGGCCTACACGTTGACCGAAGACGCGACCAAGTGGTCCAACGTCACGCAGCACTGGACCAACCAGCACGTGCTCCGCTTCAGTCTGGGCGGCATCTTCTACTTCTGAGCCTGCGCGCCGGTCGACGCCGGAAGCCGGCCAAAAAATCCCAACGGGTCGCACGGCCGCCGTCCTCGGCGTGACGGCGGCCGGCGCTTCCCGTCGATCTCTACGTGCCGGCGGCGTAGTCCTGCAGATAGGCCTCCTGCTCCGGTGTCAAGACATCCAGACCCGCGTCCAGCGTCGCCAACTTGATCCGCGAGATCTCCTGATCCTGCGAATCGGGGATATCGTGCACGGCGGCTGCCAGATCCCGTCCCTCGCGGGCCAGGCGCACCATGCTGAGGAACTGGTTGGCGAAGCTCATGTCCATGACCTCGCTGGGATGGCCCTCGGCGGCCGCGAGGTTCACGAGACGCCCCTGCGCGAGCACGTAGATGCGGCGGCCGTCGGCGAGGGTGTACTCCTCGCAGTTGGCCCGGATCTCGCGCTTGCTCGCCGCCATGGCCGCGAGGTCGTCGAGGTTGATCTCGCAATCGTAGTGGCCGGTGTTGCAGACGATCGCGCCGTCCTTCATGACCTCGAAGTGGCGGCGCGTGATGACGTCCTTGCAACCGGTGGCGGTGATGAACACGTCGCCGACCTGCGCCGCCTCGTCCATGGTCCGCACCTGGAAGCCGTGCAGCGTCGCCTTCAGCGCGGCGGTCGGCTTGACCTCGGTGCAGATGACGCGCGCGCCCATGCCCGACGCCCGCATCGCGCAGCCGCTACCGCAGTGTCCGAATCCGGCGACCACGAAATTCTTGCCCGCCAGCAGCACGCTCGTCGCGCGCAGGATGCCGTCGATGCTGCTCTGGCCGGTGCCATAGACGTTGTCGAAATCCCACTTGGTCTCGGCGTCGTTGACCGCGATGACCGGGTACTTCAGGGCGCCGGCGGCGGCCATCGCGCGCAGGCGGTGCACGCCGGTCGTCGTCTCCTCGGTGCCGCCGATTATGCCGGCGATCAGCTCCGGGTGCCGGTTGTGCACCGAGAAGATGAGGTCGGCGCCGTCGTCGAGCGTCAGATTGGGCTTGAAGTCGAGCGTGCGATCGATGCACCAGTAGAACTCGTCCACGTTCATGCCGTGCCAGGCGAAGATGCTGACGCCGCCGGCCGCCAGCGCCGCCGCCACTTCGTCCTGGGTCGAGAGCGGATTGCAGCCCGACCAGCTGATCTCGGCGCCGGCGGCCGCGAGCGATTCGACGAGCACCGCGGTCTCCTTGGTCACATGCAGGCAGCCGGCGATGCGCATCCCCTTGAGGCTCTGCCGCGCCGCATGCTCCTGGCGCAGCTTCATCATCACCGGCATGCGCGATTCCGCCCAGTCGATCTTCATGCGACCGCGGACCGCCAGGTCGAGATCCCGGACCTTGTACCCGTCACCTGTGCTGAACGAAGCCATCTTCTTGTCTCCTTCTTTGTCGTGCCCGTCGGGCGCTCGTGGCGACCGTCGCACGGCCGCCGGTTGGTTCATGGTTCGACACGCTTCTGCGCCACCGCCAGCAGCACATCCGGCCAGGTGAAACCTTCGCGGCCGGACGCCGCCAGGGCCTGATCTTCCGGTTCGCCGACGGTCCGCTTGCGCTGCAACCACTGCAGCGGCGCCAGTCGGGCCGCCGCGAACCAGGCGGCGAGTTGATCGCGCTGGAAGCCGAGCCAGCGATGCGCCAGCTGCTCGCGCATCCAGCCGAGGTTGTGGTTCGTGAACTCCACGACGACGACCCGGCCGGCGGGTCTGACGACGCGGGCCAACTCGCGGAGCGCGGCGCCCGGGTCGGCCACGTGATGAAGGACCATGCTGGCGTACGCGGCGTCGAAGGCCGCATCCGCGAACGGCAGCGCTCGCACGTCGCCTTGGTGGAACGAGACGTTGCGACAGCCGGCCGCCAGGCAGCGGCGCCGCGCGTTGGCGAGCAAGGATTTGCTCTGATCGACGGCCGCGACCTGCGCCGCCGCCTGCGCCAGGATCGGCAGCAGCGCTCCGGTCCCGGTGCCGACATCCACCACGTTCAGGCCCGGCGGGGCGAGCGCCGCCACCATGCCGATCTGCAGATCCTGATGCTCGTACTGCCGCCGGATGCGGTCCCAATGGTCGACGGCACCGGCGAAGACCTCGCGCCCGCGCAGTTCGCGTTCGGCGACGACGGCCGCCAGGCGTCGATCATCCGCCGCCGCTTCGGCGACGCGCTCGGCGGCCTCGGCGACGGCCTGCTGCAACGCCGGGCCACCGGCGAACTCGGCTGCGGGCACGGCCCGATACCAACTCCAGGTCCCCTCGCGCCGCTGCTCGACCCAGCCGGCATCGCGCAGCACGGCCAGATGGCGCGAGACGCTAGGCTGGCGCAGCTCCAGGACCGACACGAGCTCTTGCACGTTGAGCTCCTGCACCTTGAGCAGCCGCAACAGACGCAACCGGTTGCTATCGCTGACGGCCTGGAAATAGGCCGCGGGGCTGGCAAGCGATATATTCATAAATACGAATATATCGATCAATCATCGCGCCGTCAAGTCCCGGCGGGCGGGCGGGTCGCCGCGCCCGCGGGGGACGCGCTCGGATCGGGCGATCCACCGGTCGTCCAGGCGTACCACGCGAGATCGGACAGCGGCACGATCGGAATCGTCGGCGCGACGATTGCCAGGGCGTCGGCGAGTTGCCCCAGGCAGCCGGGATCGCTGGTGACGATCAGATCGCAGCCCGTCGCGGCCAATATTTCCGCTTTGCGCCGTCCCATGTCCCGGGCCAGCGCCGGGTGCCTGATCTGATACGCCCCGGCGCCGCCGCAGCAGACGTCGGCTTCGGCAGGTTCCAGGATGCGCAGGCCGTCGATCCGCCGCAGCAGCCGCCGCGGCGCGTCGACCACGCCCTGCCCGTGGCGCAAGTGGCAGGGGTCGTGTACGGCGACACGCAGAGGCACGCTGCCCAGCTGCGCCGGCAGGATGCGATCGAGCAGAACGACCGCGTCGATCAGCTTGTCCGCGAGGGTCGCCGGGTAGGATCTCAGCTGCTGTCCGCAACCCGCCGCCGCGACCACGACGTGATCGCAGCATGCCAGCGCGCCTTCGAAGGCGGTGAGGTTCTTTCGGCGTAGACGTTTCGCGCGTCTGGCCCGCCCCGCGTGCGACGCCAACGCGCCGCAACAGACCTGATCTTCGACATCCACGACGCGGCAGCCGTGCGCGTCGAGCAGTCGCCGCAGACGGCTGGCCGTGGCCGGCAGCAGCGCCGAGTCGGCGCAGCCGGCGAACCAGGCGACTCGGGGCGCGGCGCCCGGCCGGCCTGCCCCGGACCCGCTCCCAGCCCAGCCCCGCGCGCGCGCGTACGCAGCCCCGTCTCCGGCGTCGCCGGCGGCCAGGGCAGTCGCCGCGGCGCTCGCCGTGTCGGCCGCGTACGGACTCCCGGCGCCGATCAGAGACCCGATCAGGATCGCCAGCTCGCGATCGGTGCCGGGCGCCGCCGGCAAGACGCCGATCAGCCGCGCCAGCGCCGACACCGGTCTTGGCGTCTGCGCGAGGCGCTGGCGCCAGTGCGGTCCGCAGAGGTTGGCGAGCGCGCGCCTGACGCCGCCGCCACACCGGCGCAACAGCTCGAGCACCGGCCGGCGATCCAGGAGGGCAGCCGGATCGAGAAGACGACGCCGGTCGCCACGCACGCCCATCCGTCGCAGATAATCCAGCAACTCGAAGCTCACGCCGCTCGGACAGACGGCGGTGCACGCCATGCAGCCGAGACAGAGACCGAACGAGCGGACGACCGACGGCTCGCCGGCCGATATCTCGCCATTGCAGACCCCGGCCAGCAGCTGGAGCCGACCGCGCGGCGAGAGGGCCTCGTTGCCACTGGCCAGGTACGTGGCGCAGTGGGGCAGGCAGAGGCCGCAGGACACGCAGGAGCGCAACATCGCGTCGATCCGCGCGGTGCCGCCGGCGTTCTTCATGGTCGTCCCTCGGCGACGGCCGGGCGCAGCCAGTCCCATGTCGGCAGGCGCAGGTGCGGATCGAAGAGCCGCTTCAGCCCGGTCAGCAGGTGACGCGGCACGTCGGGCGGCGGCGGCGGCGGCGGTTGCAGTTTCCCGTCGCGGAATACGCCGTCGGCGAACCACCCCACCGGTTCCTCCGGCAACACCGCGGCCGTCCAGAGCATTTCCGGCTGCGCCTGCCAGACGAGCCGTGCGAGGCGCGGCCAATCCGGTCGCGCTTCGCGCCGGCTCAGCATGGTCCAGTCCGGGCTCGCCTCGGCCCAGGCCGGCAGCGGCGCCAGCTGGCCCGGTCGCACGAGGTTCGCGAAGCTCTGCCGCTCGACCAGCGGACGCGCCAGGCCGTGGTCCTCGCTCCAGGCCGTCAGATCGGCTTCGAGTCGGCCGAGGTCCCACGCCCGGTCACGACCCGCGGCGACGACCCACAGCGATGGACCGGTCGCATTGCGTTCGCGCACGGCGACGACAGGCGCTTCGTGCCGCCGCAAGACCTGCAGGAACTCGCGACGCTCCTCCGCGGACAGGGCCTCCGGCACATCGTGCCAGGTCCAGATCGCCACGCACGGCGGCGCCGGCTTGAGTTGCAGCGTGGCGGCCAGGGGCCGCGCGAGGCAGCCGCCGCTGCCGACCAGTAGGCGCACGAGATCGTAGCCCGCCACGTTCTTGAGCACCGGGGCACCGGCGTGCAGCACCTCGCCGGCGCCCGTCTCGGCCCAGATCTCGAGGACCGCGTCCGCCGGACGCAAGTTGCCCAGCAGCGCCGGGCCGACCGTGCCGGCATCGATCATCTCGCCCAACGTCAAAGCGCCTCCCAGCCCGGGTCCGTCGGCGCGTGTGCGCTGCATGAAGCCGACCGGGATCCAGAATCCGCGCGCCAGGGCAGCGGCCTGCAGGACGGCGAGCGGTGTCGCCGCCGGAGCGGTGACGGTCAGGCTGTCCCACTGGAACTCGAGGCGGTCGCACGGGCGCGCGCGCGGGCCGTTCGCTTCGCCGGCCGGCAGCATCTTTTCCGGATTGCAGATTCCCTGAGGATCGCAGAGGCGCTTGATGCCGCGCATGATCTCCAGCGAAAGCGGATCGAGCTGGCGGGCCAGGAGGTGCCGTTTCTGCATGCCGACGCCGTGCTCGCCAGAGCAGCTGCCGCCGAGGGCGAGCGCCCGCATCGCGATGACTTCCGAGGCGCGGCGGGCGCGGGCGACGACGTCGGGATCGCGGTCATCGTAGGCGATACCGGGGTGCAGATTGCCGTCGCCGGCATGCATCGCGGTGGCGATGAGCACGTTCTCCTGCGACGCGATGGCCCGGATCTCCCTGGCCAGAGCCGGCAGCGCCGCCAGCGGGACGACGACGTCCATGGAGATGTAGGCCGGCGCGAGGCGTCCGACGGCGCCGAAAGCCAGCTTGCGACAGCTCCAGAGCCGCTGGCGCTCGCTCGGATCGCAAGCGACGCGCACTCGCCGCGCACCGGCTGCCGCCAGCAGTTCGGCGGTCATTTCCGCATCTTCGCGCACGGCCGCCGCCGCGCCCGCCAACTCGCAGATCATGGCCGCCTCGACATCCAGGGGCAGACCGATCGCAAACGCGGTCTCGACGGCCCGCAGCATATTCGCGTCGATGATCTCGCAGGCCTGCGGCACGACCTGCTGATGCATGAGTCGCAGCACCGCCGCCGTCGCGTCGGACAGTTGCGGGAACTCGGCGAGCAACGTCGCGGCGGCCTCGGGAACCGGTCCGAGGTCGAGCTCGGCCGCGCAGATGACGCCAAGGGTGCCTTCGCTGCCGCAGAACAGACCGCGCAGATCGGGGCCGCGATCGAGCGCGCCGCCGCGTCCGCTGGACCAGCGTGCGCCCTGGGTGTCGAACCACGAGACGCGGCGAACATGCTGCGAGGTGACCCCGACCTTCAAGCATTGCGGTCCGCCCGCGTTGGCGGCGATGTTGCCGCCGATCGTCGCGGCGCTCTGGCTGCTCGGGTCGGGCGCGAACCGCAGTCCATAGACCTCCGCATGGCGGCTGACCGCTTCGTTCAGCACGCCGGGCTCTACCGCGACGCGGCGGCGGTCGGGATCGACCGCGCCAAGTCCCGTCAGCCGCCGCGTGCCCAAGACCACCGCTCCGCTCACCGGCACGGCGCCCCCGGCCAGACCCGTGCCGCCCCCGCGGACCACGAAGGCTTGCTGGTACCGCGCACAGATCGCCACGGCCCGCCCCAACTCGCCGAGGGTCGCGGGCAGCACGACGCAGACAGGCAGGCCGAGGGTCTGGTGCGAGGCGTCGCGCGCATAGACCGCGCGCGCCGCGTCGTCTATCAGGACGGCATCGGCGCCGATCTCGCGTCTCAGTTCACGGATCAACGCGGCAGTATTCATCGACCTATCTCGCAACCGGTCTCGGGGACGCGGTTGCTCCTCGCCACAGGTTCGATGCGCAGGAACGATCGCAAACATAGCCGGCGCTTCCGGCGTACTCAAGCGCTCGCGCCACGCCTCGCGCCGACGCTCGGAGATCGCCGGGGGCCTTCGTCGCCGAGGCATCCCATTAACTTTACCTATTGACTCCTGTATTCTTTGTTCCTATGTTGCTCCCGGACCCGCCACCTACCGCGCGCCTGCGTGCACGCAACTCGTCCTGCATATGCGGTACCATCACAGAACGTCCGCAATACCACGACGGAGGTCTTCGCCATGTCTTGCCGCATCCTCATCGCTCCATTGACGGCGCTGGCGGTTCTGGGCGCGGTCGCTGTTCCGGCCGGCGGGAACGACGGCACGGACCGGTCGCGATTGGCCGAGATCGAGATCCGCGCCCGCCAGGATCTGGCCGCCTTGCGCGGACCCGCCTACGAGGCGTTGCGCTCGGCGGTGGTCGGCCCGCTCGCCGGCCTGACGGAGGCAACCGACCTTGCCTTGGTCGGCGTGCTGCCGTCCGGCCGCCCGCTCTACTACGCCACGAACAACCTGGCTGCCGCGGTCAGCGTCTCGACCGACGCGGTCTGGCCCGGCGGTTGGACCGGGCTGGATCTGACCGGCGCCAATGCGCCTGGCTCGCTCGCCATCTGGGACGGCGGGCGCGTGCGCGTCAACCACCAGGAGTTCCAGGGCCGCGTCACCCTAGGCGACAGCGGCGCCTCGCTCAGCAACCACGCCACCCATGTGGCCGGCACCATGGTCGGCGCGGGCATCGATCCCCTGGCCATCGGGATGTCGTTCGCGGCCAACCTCGTCTCCTACGACTGGAACAGCGACACCGCGGAGATGGCCGCTGCCGCGGCCAACGGATTGCTTCTGAGCAACCACAGCTACGGATTCGTCGCCGGCTGGCGCTACGGCGTCAGCGGCACGAACGAATGGTTCTGGTTCGGGGACACCAATCTCAGCGAGATCCAGGACGCCGGCTTCGGCTTCTACAACGCGACCGCTGCCGCGTGGGACGATCTGGCCCACGCCGCGCCGTACTATCTCATCGTCAAGAGCGCTGGCAACGACCGCAACGACGGCGGCCCCGGACCGGGCGGCGGACACTACGTCTGGGATTTCGGCACCGGCGGCTGGGCTTGGTCCACGACCACACGCGAGCCGGACGGCGGACCGGACGGCTTCGATTCGATCCCCTATCACGGAACGGCCAAGAACATCCTCAGCGTCGGCGCGGTGCTCGACGTGCTGGGCGGCTGGACAACCGCCGGCGATGTCGTCATGAGCAGCTTCTCGAGCTGGGGACCGACCGATGACGGCCGCATCAAACCCGATCTGGTGGCCAACGGCGTCGGCCTCTTCAGCAGCATCTCCTCGAGCAACAGCGACTACGCCACGTACTCGGGCACGAGCATGTCGGCGCCCAATGTCACCGGCTCGCTCAACCTGCTCGCGCAGCAATACCAGGCGTTGCATGGCGGCCAGCCGCTGCTGGCCAGCAGCCTCAAGGCGATCGTCCTGCACACGGCCAGCGAGGCCGGCCCGGCGCCCGGTCCGGACTACGCGTACGGTTGGGGGCTCTTGAACACCGCTGCCGCGGCGCTCCTGATCGCCGATCACGCCAACGGCGGCGCGCGCCTGTACGAGCGCGTCCTGACCGCCGGCGCGACCGACACCCTACGGCTCCACCATGACGGCAGCGGCGACCTGAAGCTCACGCTCGTGTGGACCGATCCCGCGGGCACACCGCCGGCGTGGTCGCTCAATCCGACCGCGCCGATGCTGGTCAACGATCTGGACCTGCGCCTGATCCGCGAGAGCGATGCCGCGGCGTTCTATCCCTGGTTGCTGGATCCGGCCGACCCGGCCGCGCCGGCGATCACCGGACCGAATCACCGCGACAACGTGGAGGTCATCGACGCCAGCGGAACCGCCGCCGGCTCCTACCTGGTCACGGTCAGCCACACCGGCAGCTTGACCGGCGACCAGACCTACGCGCTGGTCCAGACCGGCTTGCAGCCGCCCGTCACGACATCCGTCGCCGACCTGGCCCTGCAGCCGCGCGTGTTGCAGGCCTGGCCCAATCCGTTCAACCCGCGCACGGAGATCACCTTCGCCCTGGCGCGCGAGCAATCCGTGCAAGTGTCGGTCTTCGACGCGCGCGGACGCTGGCTGACCACGCTGGCCGACGGCCGGCTGGCGGCTGGCGAGCATCGGCTGAGCTGGGACGGTCGCGATGCCGGGGGCCGCAGCCTTGCCGCCGGAGTCTACCTGGTCAGGCTGCGCAGCGACGACGCGTCGGCCCGGCTGCGCGTCACGCTCGTGAAGTAGCGCGGGGGGCCTGAGCCCGGCGATTGACGCTGCCCGGCCCTGGCCCTATCATGACCCGCTGGATGACCCGTCGGCGCCCCGGCCGGGGCGCCGATCGCGTCCGTCAGCGTCGAGCAACCACCGCCTGCCGTACCCTCGCGCGCCAAGGAGGCAACATGAAGATCGCGGTCTGCGTCAAGCAGGTGCCCGACTCGGAGACCAGGATCAACCTGCCGGGTCCGGCCGCCGAGCTGGACCGATCGGCCTTCACGCTGGTCATCAATCCTTACGATCAGTTCGCCGTCGAAGAGGCCGTACGCATCAAGGAGAAGCTGGGCGGCGGCGACATCACCGCGGTGACCGTCGGCCCCCAGGCCAAGGTCCGCGAGATGCTCAAGAAGGACTGCCTGGCCGTCGGCTGCGACCGCGCCGTGATCGTGGACGACCCCGCCCTCGGCGCGGCCGACGCGCTGGCGATCGCCGAGGTGCTCGCCGCCGTGCTGAAACGCGAGACCTACGACCTCGTGCTCTTCGGCATCAAAGCCATCGATGACGACAGCAGCCAGGTGGGGATCATGACCGCCGAACTGCTCGGTCTGCCGCATATCGGCTACATCGGCCACCTCGAGCTCGGCCAGGGCGAACTCACCGCCCGCCGCGAGGTCGAGGGCGGCGTCGAGGTGGTCCACAGTTCCTTGCCCTGCGTCCTGACCTGCGGCAAAGGCCTCAACGAACCCCGCCTGCCGAGCCTGCCCAACATCATGAAGGCCGGTATGAAGCCCGTCGAGGTGCTCGACTGCGCCGCGCTCGGCCTGCAGCCGCCGGCGGCGTTGACCGCAGTCAAGCGATACGCGCCGCCGCCGCCACGCGGAGCCTGCACGATGCTGGCGGCCGACGATCCGGCCGCCGCGGCGCGCGAGCTGGTGCGACGCCTGCACGAAGAAGCCAAGATCATCTAACCGGCCGGACAAGGAGAGCGAGAGCATGCCCAAGATCGCGGTATTCATCGAGCAGCGGGCCGGTCAGATCAAGCAGGTCGCCTGGCAGATGATGTCGGCCGCCCGCACGCTGGTCGCCGAGCAGGGCGGCGAGATCTGGGGCGTGCATCTGCACGCCGCCGCCTGCGACATGGCCGCCGACGCCGGCAAGTACGGCGCGGACAAGGTCTTCACCGCCACGGCGCCCGAGTTCGCGCGCTACGACAGCGAGCTCTGGACCCAGGCGCTGGCGCAGTTCGCCCGCGAGCAGAAGCCTGACGTCCTGCTGGTCGGCTCGACGGCGCTCGGCAAGGACATCGCGCCGCGCCTGGCGGCCCGCCTGCGCGCCGCCTGCATCAGCGACGCGATCGGGCTGAGTTGGGACGGCAGCCTCGTCGTGCGGCGTCCGGTCTTCGCGGGCAAGTGCTTCGCCGACGTGACCGCCCGGAGCCCGCTCGTCGTGGTCGGAATCCGCCCCAATGCCTTCGCGGCGCAGGAATCGGGGCGCAGCGCCGAAACTGCCGTCTTCGCGCCGCAGCTCGACGCCGCCAAGGCGAAGGCCAGGGTCACCGACGAGCAGACGGCCGCCGCCGGCGAGGTCTCGCTCACGGAGGCCGAGATCGTGGTTTCCGGCGGGCGCGGTCTCAAAGGGCCCGAGAACTTCAAGCTCGTCGAGGACCTGGCGCGGGCCCTGGGCGCTGCGGCCGGCGCCAGCCGCGCCATCGTCGACGCCGGCTGGGTCGACTACAGCCACCAGGTCGGACAGACCGGCAAGACCGTCGCGCCGAACCTCTACGTCGCCTGCGGCATCTCGGGCGCGATCCAGCACCTGGCGGGCATGAGTTCGAGCAAGTGCATCGTCGCGATCAACAAGGATGCCGCCGCGCCCATCTTCAAGGTGGCCGACTACGGCATCGCCGGCGATCTCTTCGCGGTGCTGCCGGCGATGACCGAAGCCGTGCGCGCGCTGAAGCGCTGAGGCGGCGGATCACCGCGGGCGTCGCAGCTGCGCCCAGACGGCGGACATATCGAGCCCCGACTGCTCCGCCCTGAGCGCGTGACCGTACGCGGCCAGGTAGTCCTGGCGCGCGATGTTGGCCAGGCTCAGCCAGCGGTGCGCCTCGGGATGATTCGCGTCGATTTCGAGCGCCGCGCGGCCAGCCCTGACGGCCTCCTCGTACTGGCCGAGCTGGTAGAGCAGGGAGGCGCGGCGCGCGTGCGCATCGGCCAGGCGCGGTTCGATCTCCACCGCGCGGTCATAAGCCGCCAGCGCCTCCTGGCCGCGTCGCTGCCGCTGCAGGACCTCGCCCAGCACCAGACACAGACGCGCCGTCTCGTCCTGCGCCAGGAATGAACGCGCCTCGTCTTCGGCGGCGCGCAGACGACCGGCGTCGGCAAGGCACTTCACGAGAAGGTATCGCGCTGCGGGCGCTTGCGGATCGGCCGCCAGCGCCAGACGATAGCTGTCGGCCGCGGTTTCATGCCAGCCGAGCTCCTGGAAGATCTCGCCCAGCTGCAGATGGGCCGGCGCGAAGTCGGGCTCGAGGTCCAGAGCCCGCTCGGCCGCCACGGCGGCGTCCGCCAGACGCCCCAGCCGCCGGTAGACGTCCGCCATCGTCGTCAGCAGCTCCGGCGTGACGTCCGGGCCGCCAGCACCCTCCTCCAGCAGGGCGGCGGCTCGGGCCAGGTCGCCGGCTTGCAGCGCGACGGCCGCGGCAGCCTGGAGCCCCTGCGGAGGCGAGTGGTCGTCCGCTTGCGCGATGGTCGATGCGACCGGCTTGACGGCCGGCGATGAGGCCTGAGCGTTCATCCAGCAAACGCCGGAGAGCAACAGCGCCAAACCGGCCAAACGGCGGGACAGCAGGAACATGCAGCATCTCCCCAGATGATGGGAGCCGGGCATCTTGCCGGCCCGCCCCCGGTCCGGGGAGTTCCGATCAAAAAACGTACCCGCTAGCCGGCAAGCCGCCGGTTGGCGCGCGAAACGGCCAGATCGGCGTCCCGCACGAGCTCTTGCAGGATCTCCCGCAAGGGCTGGATCTTGTTGACCAGGCCGACCGATTGCCCCGCCATGAGCGATCCGCGCTCCACGTCGCCCTCGACCGCGCCCGCGCGCAGACTGCCCACCCAGAAGTGCTCGACCGCGTACTGGGCATCCTGGCGGCTGATCTGTCCCGACTCGAGCTGGCGCAATAGGTCGAGCTGCAACTCGCCGAAGTCATCCATCGCCGCATTGTTGAGCGCACGCACGGCGACGACGGGCAACTTGCTGCTGTACTGCGGGGTGGCGATGGCTTCGCGCGAGCGGGCCTTGATGAAGACTTCCTTGAATCGCGGATGCGCCTGGCATTCCTCGGCGACCACGAAACGCGTGCCGAGCTGGACGCCGGCCGCGCCCATCAGGCCGAGATGGCCGATCATGCTGCCGTGGGCGATGCCGCCGGCCACGAAGATGGGCACCTCGTCGGCGAATTCGAAGAGGACGTCCTGGATGAGGACCGCGGTCGAGACATGGCCGATGTGGCCGCCCGCTTCGCTGCCCTCGAGGATCAGCGCATCGGCGCCGTAGTCGAGCATGCGCCGGGCGATGCTGGGATTCGACGCGAAACACAGCACCTTGGCCCCGCTGCGCTTGGCCGTCTCGACCTCCGTGCGGCGCGGGATCGAACCGGCGAACACGATGTGGCTGAGCTTCGCGGCGCACAGGATCTCCAGATGCGCGAGGTAGTTGGGCGCGATCGTGATGAGATTGGCGGCGAACGGCCGATCGGTCAGCGACTGGGTCTTGCGTACTTCCTGCTCGAAGAGATCAGGAGGCATGTTGCCGGCGGCAAGGCTGCCGAAAGCGCCGAGGTTGCTCATGAGCGAGACCAGGTTCGCTTCGCTGATCCAGGTCATGGCGCCGCACATGATCGGCACTTCGACGCCGAGGAACTCGCGCCCGCGGGCGAAGAGCCGACGCAGGGGCGCCGTCAGGGTGACCGGTTCGGACTGCCGCATGTTCGCCTCTCGCTTTCGCCGAAGTGGGCCCAGGATAGTCCGGCCCCAGGAATACGGCGATCAAGCTCCGGGCGCAAGGTGCGCGGCGCCGGGGTAGAAATCTTCGACCGGCGGGAAATCCGCCAGACGCCTCTGGAGGGCCGCCTGCAGGAAGCGATCGACCCACCAGAAGACGTCCTGGCTGCGCACGATGCGGCGCAGACTGCGCATGCGGCGGCGGCGCTCCTGTTCCGGCATGATCAGCGCGCCGTGGATCGCCGCGGCCATGCCGGCGATGTCATGGGGATTGAACATCACGGCTTGCCGGTGGAGTTGGGCGGCCGCACCGGCGAATTCGCTCAGCAGCAGCACGCCGCGCTCCTCGATATCGCAGGCGCAGTACTCCTTCGCGACCAGATTCATGCCGTCCTTCCACGGCGACGCGATCAGGATCTCCGCCGTACGGTAGTAGGCGAGCAACTCGTCGCGGGTCAACGAGCGGTAATGGTAGTGGACCGGGATCCAGCCCGGTCGCGAATACTCGCCGTTGATCTCGCCGACCAGCCGTTCGATCTCCTGCTTGAGCTGCTCGTAGTGCGGGATCTCCCAGCGGCTGGGCACCAGCACCTGCACCAGGGTGACCTTCTCCTGCCATGTGGGTCGATCCTGCAACAGATAGCGGAACGCTTCCAGCTTCTCGGGCACGCCCTTGGTGTAGTCGAGGCGATCGACGCCCAGGAGTATCTGCCGCTCGGGATAGTTCTCGTGCAGGTACCAGGCTCTCTCGGCGACCCCGGGCGCCGCCGCGTCGCGGGCGAAACCTTCCGCGTCGATCCCGATTGGGAACGCGCCGGCCAGCACCTGGCGCCCGCTT
The DNA here is from genome assembly GCA_964549735.1 of uncultured Fibrobacteraceae bacterium. GTDB lineage: Bacteria > Krumholzibacteriota > Krumholzibacteriia > LZORAL124-64-63 > LZORAL124-64-63 > Glo-17. The sequence continues at coordinate 15,436 of CAZJWO010000047.1, forward strand.
TCGCGTGAAGTGATGAGGCTATGACCGCCGCGTGAGCGCACCGAGACCAGGTCCGGCAACAGGACCGCGACGCAACGGGCGAAGTGGCGCCGGTCGCGCTGGCTCTGAAAGCCCAGCAGATCGAAATCCAGAAGGTCCCGCAGCAACTGCCGGCGCCAGGGCAGCTTGCAGAAGATGTCCACCGGTGGAAAGGGTATGTGCAGGAAGAACGCCAGCCGTTGCGCGGCGCCGGCTTGCCGCAGATGCCGCGCGACCTGCATGAGGTGGTAGTCATGGATCCAGACGAAATCGCGCGGCCTCAGCTGTCGTCTCACGGTCGCGGCGAAGCGGGCGTTGACCGCGCCGAAGACGTCCCAGGCCTCGGGCAGGAAGCGGCAGCGCAGGGTCATGTCGTGGAAGAGCGGCCAGATGACTTCGTTGGCGAACGTGCGGTAATAGAGCTGTTTCTCCCGCTCGTCGATGAAGACCGGCACCAGGTCGTAGCCCGCGTCGGCGGTCGCGCCTCTGATCGCGCGGAGCAGGTCGTCCGCCGGAGGATCGGTCGCGCCCGGCCAGCCGATCCAGACGCCGCCGCGATCGCGCAGGACGGGCGCCAACGCGGTGACGAGGCCGCCGGCGCCGGGCAGCACGCGCCACCCCTTCTCGTCCCGGTCCATGACGACGGGCAGCCGGTTCGAGACGATGCAGAGCCGCTCCTTCTCGGACATGGGACGAACCATCCTTCGCCGCGGACCGCCGGCAAGCGAGCGGCGGCCGCCTAAGCCAGGTTGTCGGCGATGACCTCGGCGATGTCGCGCACGCGCAAGCTTTCCTGTCGATCGGTCTCCTTGACCGCATCCTCGAGCATGGTCAGGCAGAACGGGCAGCTCGCGCAGACCTCGCTGGCGCCCGTGGCCGCCGCTTCCTCGATGCGGTGGTGGTTGATGCGCGTGCCGAGGTCCTCCTCCATGAACATGCGCGCGCCGCCGGCGCCGCAGCAGAATCCTTCGCGCCGCGAGCGGGGCATCTCGATCTGCGTGAGGCCGCCGACGGCGCCGAGCACCTCGCGCGGCGCCTCGTACTCGTCGTTGTGGCGGCCGAGGTAGCAGGAGTCGTGGAAGGTGATCTCGTGGGCCGCCTCGGCCCGCACCTGCAGGCGTCCCGCATGCAGCAGATCGCGCAGAAGCTGGCTATGGTGCAGCACCTCGACTCCCTCGAGACCGAAGTCGGGGTACTCGTTCTTGATCGTGTTGTAGCCGTGCGGGCAGGCGGTCACCACCCGCTGGACGCCATATCGCTGCATGTTCTGGATATTGTGCTGGGCCTGCATCTGGAAGAGGTATTCGTTGCCCGAGCGGCGCGTCACGTCGCCGCAGCAGCCTTCCTCGTTGCCGAGGATCGCGAAGTCGAGGCCGGCCGCCACGAGGCAGCGCACGAGAGCCTTCTGCACGGCCTGGTTGCGCGCATCGAAGCTGCCGGCGCAGCCGACGAAGAGCAGCCACTCGGCCTGGCCCTTCTCGCGCAGCTTGGGCACCGGCAGATCCCGGCACCAGTCCTCGCGCGCCTGCGCGCTGATGTTCCACGGGTTGCTGTTGGTCTCCAGGCCGCGCATCGCGTTCTGCAGCGCGGCCGGCAGCCTGGCCTCGGTCATGGCCAGATACCGGCGCTGATCGACGATGTTCGGCACGTGGTCGATCTGCACGGGGCAGTGGGCCATGCAGTAGCCGCAGGTCGTGCAGGCCCAGAGCACCTCCTCGGCGATGATGCCGCCCGGCAGCGGCGGTCTCGCGATCGCCCCCTGCAGCGCCTTGACCTCGGCCAGATTGCCCTTGCTCTTGAGGCGGCCCATGGCGGCGAGCTGGTCGGTGATCGCGTAGAGGTGGTCACGTTCGTCGGTGATCAGCTCGCGCGGATGCAGCGGTTTGCCGGTCACGTGCGTGGGGCAGCCGGTGTTGCAGCGGCCGCACTCGGTGCAGGTGTACATGTCCAGGAGGCGCCGCCAGCTGAAATCCTCGATCCGGCCCACGCCGAAGCTCTCCGCACCGGCGGCCATGAGCGCCTCGAGATCCAGCTTCTCGAGCTTGCCGAGCGGGGTCAGCCGCTCGGCGAAGACGGCGGGCAGCGACGTCAGCACGTGGAAATGCTTGCCGAACGGCAGATAGTTGAGGAAGGCCAGGACGAGGACCGTGTGCAGCCAGTAATTGACGTGGTGCCAGACATGCAACGCGCCCGGCGAGGCGCCGGCGAACACGGGCGACAGGAGCGTCGCCGCCCAGGCCCAACCCCGCTCGGCATGCGGGCCCGGCAACTGGAAGCGGGCCGCGTCGGCAAGCAGGTCGGTCACCATCAAGACGCCGATCCAGGCCAGGATCAGCACGGCTTCGCCGCTCTGCTTGAGTCTCTCCGGTCGGGTGACGAGGCGTCGGCCAAGGCCGTAGCCGACGGCGGCCAGCACGAGCAGCACGAACAGATTGTGCAGCACGAGGTAGCCTTCGTTCAGCCCGGGCACGCGCCAATCGGCATCGAAGCCGCGGATGATCAGCGTCAGAGTCCGGAACGCGACGACGAGGAACCCGGCGAAGATGGCGGCGTGCATCCAACCCGGGCCGCGTTCGTAGAGCAGCTTGCGTTGCCCGAAACCTATCTGCAGCAGCGATTTCAAGCGCCGGGGCACCTGATCCAGGCGCTGGTCCGGCTGCGCCGCGCGCAGGACGTCCAGGCGGCGGATCATGGTGGCCGTGAAGAGCGCGAACGCCGCGATGAGAAGCAAAAGCATCGCCAAAGGACCCATTGCATCCCTCCTGCAAGCCGCATGAAGTTCATCGGAACGGATCACGAACCGGTCGCGGTCGGCCTATCATAACATGCCGGGGCGTGAGAAAAAGCAGAAAGCCGCGACGTGCGGCGGCGCCAGGCGCCGCGGCCGCGAGGATCAGCCCGCTGCGGCGGCGCAGCGGGCCCGCTGCGCCGCCAGCGCGCGGCACGCGGCCAGGCCCGCCGGGCCGTCGGCCACGACAGCTTCCTGCGGAGCGGTCTCCAGGGGCGTCAGCCGCCCGCCGTGGCGGCAGCGGGTCCGCCGAAAGGAGGCGGCGGTCAGAAGATACAAACTGCCGTCTTCGCGCAACCACGGCGGATCGGCGGCTTCGGCGCCGGGACCGGCAAGGCGCGCGGGGTCGAAGTACGGGACCAGCCCCATCGCGGACCGGTGCCACAGCAGCGCCGCTTCGCGATGGCAGCTGAACACGCAGTCCGCGTTCTCGCGCCGGGCTTGCGCCACGGCCTGCGCGAGGCGGTCGGGCCGGCGCAGCGGCAACAGCGGATCGAGGCAGAGCACGTGGCTGATCACGGCCGCCGCGTCGGCGAGCGCCTGCGCCAGCGCGTCTTCCAGCGTGTTGCAGTTCGGGGGACGCTCGAGGCACTCGACGCCGCAGGCGCTCGCCAGCCCCGCCGGACCTTCGCGCGGCACGGAGACCAGGATCCGCTCGGGCCGGACGCCGACCGCCTGCTGCACGGCGAGGTCGAGCAACGTCCTGCCGCCGATGGTCTGTCGCACCATCTCGGCGGGCCGCCCGTCGCAGCCGACGACGATCAAGGCGAGCAATCCACGCACGATGCACCTCTGGACGCCCGCGGTCGGCCTGCCGCCGGCGGCGCGCGGGGAACGATCTGGACAACGTCGCGCCGCACGGGTAAACTGGCCCAGTTTAACTGTCGGCGGCGGCAGATTCTGCCCGTTTCGAGCGGTTGCGGACCCGCCCGCGCTATTCCGAGCAAGAACAGGCCCACTCCGCAAGGGGGTTCGAGCATGGACGACCGGCAGACCACAGAGATCCTGGCGGGAATGCGCCGCGTCGCGGTCGTCGGCATCAGCCCGAAGGCCGATCGCCCCAGCCATGGCATCGCGCGCTGGCTCGACGGGCTCGGCCTAGAGGTCGTCGGCGTCAACCCCGCGTTCACCGAGGTCCTGGGCCTGCGGGTCTATCCCGACCTGGAGAGCGTGCCGGGGCCGGTCGACGTCGTGGACATCTTCCGCCGCAGCGAGATGGTCGAGCCCGTGGCCGCCGCGGCGATCGCCCGCGGCGACAAGGCCGTCTGGATGCAGGAGGGCGTCAGCAACGCCTCCGCGGCCTCGGCGCTGCGCGCGGCCGGCATTCCCGTGATCATGGACCGCTGCATCTACAAGGAATGGCTGCGGCTGTTGAACGGTTGACTCGACGAAGGCGGCCCGCGAGCATGGATTCGGCGCCAGATCAGGTCACGTCCCGCGAATCCGCAGCCGGCGAGCCTGCCCCGCGATTCCTGGTGACGGGCGCCCGCGGCTTCGTGGGGCGCCACCTCGTGCCAGCGCTCGCTGCAGCCGGCGCCGTCGTCGACGGCCTGGACGTGCCTTTGCCCGCCGGTCACCAGGATCCCGCGTGGTTGGTTCTGCACCGGCGACTCGGCGGCGACTGCGCCCTCGGCGCGGAAGCGGCCGCGCGAGATCTCGCGGTTCGCCTGGAGACCGGCCGCTACGCGGGGATCTACCATCTCGCCGGCCAGAGCTCGGCCGGCGCCAGCTTCGCCGACCCTGCCGGCACCGTGACGGCCAATCTGCTGGGTACGCTGGAACTGCTCGAAGCTCTGCGCCTGATGGCGGCCGCGAGGGCGGCGCCGCCGCGCCTGCTGGTCGTCGGGTCGGCCGAGGAATACGGCGCCGCCGCGCCGCGCGACCGGCCCTGCCGCGAGCAAGATCCCGTCCTGCCGATCTCGCCATACGGCACCAGCAAGGCCGCTGCGACGCAGCTCTGCCTGCAGTACCACCGGTGTTTCGGATTGCCGGTCATCGCGACGCGGTCGTTCAATCATACCGGCCCGGGCCAGGACACGCGTTTCGCCTTTCCCAGCTTCGCGGCGCAACTCGCCGCGATCGAGGCCGGCCGCCAAGAGCCGGTCCTGCAAGCGGGAGATCTCACGCCGACGCGAGATTTCCTGGATGTGCGCGACGTGGCGGCGGCTTACCTTGCCCTCATGCGGCACGGCCGGCCGGGCCGTGTCTACAACGTCTGCTCAGGGTCTGCATTGACGATCGGCGATGGACTGCAGATACTTCTGGGAGCCTGCTCGGTTGCGGTGCGGGTCGCGGCAGCCGCGTCCCGTCAGCGGCCGGCCGACATCCCGTACCTGGTCGGCGACCCGACGGCTCTCTGCCGGGACACCGGCTGGCAGCGTCGCTACGACATGCCCGACACCCTGCGCGGACTGCTCGCGGACGCGCGAAGGAGCATTGCATGATCCGCATCTGCATGATCGGCACCGGTTACGTGGGGCTGGTCTCCGGCGCCTGCCTCGCCGATTTCGGCCACCGCGTCACCTGCGTCGATATCCTGCCCGAGCGCATCGAAGCCATCGAGCGCGGCGAGATGCCGTTCTATGAGCCGGGCCTGGATGTCCTGGTCGCCAAGAACATCCGCGAGGAGCGGCTGCTCTTCACGACCGATCTGACCGCCGGCATGCGCGACGCGGACGTGGTCTTCATCGCGGTCCAGACCCCGCAGACCGAAGGCAGCGGCGAAGCCGATCTCAGCTACATCTGGGAAGTCGGCAAACAGGTCGGCCAGCGCCTGGACGCCTACAAGGTCGTCGTCACCAAGAGCACGGTGCCGGTCGGAACCGCGCGCAAGCTGCAGACGATCATCCGCGCCGCCCAGCCGCGTCCGGTCGAATTCGACATGGCGAGCAATCCGGAGTTCCTGCGCGAAGGCTCGAGCATCGAAGACTTCATGCGCCCGGACCGTGTCGTCATCGGCACCGAGAGCTCGCGGGCCGAAGCGCTGATGCGCGCCATCTACCGGCCGCTCTACCTGCTCGACACGCCCATCGTGCTCTGCCCGCGCATCGAGACCGCCGAACTGATCAAGTACGCCAGCAACAGCTTCCTCGCGGTCAAGATCAGCTTCATCAACGAGATCGCCACCCTGGCGGAGAAGGTCGGCGCCAACGTCACGCAGGTCGCCAAGGCCATGGGCCTGGACCGGCGCATCGGCGCCAAGTTCCTGCACGCCGGTCTGGGCTACGGTGGCAGCTGCTTTCCGAAGGATACGCACGCGATCTGCCACATCGCCCGCGGACATGGCGAACGCATGTCCATCGTCGAAGCGGCCATCGCGGTCAACGCCGGCCTGCCCGACCGCGCGATCGCCAAATCGCGCGAGCTGATCGGCGAATTCCAGGACAAGACCGTGGCCCTGCTGGGCCTGAGCTTCAAACCCAACACCGACGACATCCGCTGCGCCGGCAGTCGACAGCTCACGCAGCAATTGCTGGCCGGCGGCGCCCGGGTGCGGGTGCATGATCCGGTGGCGATGGACAACTACCGGCGCGTCTATCCAGACCTGACGTACTGCAAGAGCGCGTACGACGCCTGCGAGGGCGCCGACCTGGCCGTGCTGGTGACCGAGTGGAACCAGTACCGCCAACTCGATTTCAACCATCTCGGCGAGATCATGAAGCAGCGCTGCTTCCTGGATTGCCGCAACGTCTACAACCAGGAATACGTGGCGCCGTTCGGCTTCGCGTATCGAAGCTTCGGGCGCCCGCAGCTGGCCTGAATCGTTTCGCGGACGGAAAGGCAAGAGGTCATGATCGACGGCGTCCATGTCAAGCCGTTGCGGATCATTCCCGATGAACGCGGCTTCCTCTACGAGATGCTGCGCGCCGACGATCCCTTCTTCCAGCAGTTCGGCCAGTGCTACCTGACAGCCGTCTATCCGGGTGTCGTCAAGGGCTGGCACTGGCACAAGCTGCAGACCGACCACTTCGTCTGCGTCAAGGGCATGGCCAAGATCGTCCTCTACGACCGCCGCGAAGGCTCGCCGACGTTCGGCGAGGTGAACGAGTTCTTCATGGGCGAGCGCAACCTGATCCTGCTGGTGATCCCGTGCGGAGTCTTGCACGGCATGAAGGGCATCGGCACCGAGACAGCCATGATCATCAATCTGCCGACGCATTCCTACCAGCACCAGGCGCCGGATGAGTACCGGATCGACCCCCACGACAACGACATTCCCTACGATTGGGGCCGGATCGACTTCTGACAGCGGAGCGATCCCCCGTCATCGTGGATCGAAAGGATCCCATGGCAGACAGAACGAAGCGGCGCGTCCAACGCTATGACCTGGTGACGCCGATGCTCCCGGTCAAGGCGCAGATCATGGCCGATTTCGAGCGCATCCTCATGTCCGGCCAGTACATCCTCGGCCAGGAGGTGAAGCAGCTCGAGCATGAGATGACCGCCCAGTGCGAGGTGGCCGACGCCGTCGGCGTGGCCAGCGGCTCGGAAGCCCTCTACCTGGCGCTGGCCATGGCCGGCGTGCGTCCCGGCACCGAGGTCCTCACGACGCCGTACACGTTCGAGGCCACGATCGAGGCGATCATCATGCTGCATGCGCGGCCGGTCCTGGTGGATATCCGGCCGCACGACCTGAACATCGACCCGGCCCTCATCGAAGGCGCGATCACGCCGCGCACCCGCGCGATCCTGCCCGTGCATATCTTCGGCGCGCCCGCCGACATGGATCCGATCGTCGCGATCGCCGCCAAGTACGATCTGCAGGTCGTCGCCGACATGGCGCAGGCGTGGGGCACGCTGTACAAGGGCCGTCCCTGCGGCAGCTTCGGCCGCATGAGCACGCTCAGCTTCTACCCCACGAAGAACCTGCCGGGCATCGGTGACGGGGGGCTGATCTTCTGCCAGCAGACCGAGGACGCCGAGAGGATCCGGCAGTTGCGTGGCCACAAGGCGCTGTGGATCAACAAGAACCTGTACTGCGGCTGGAACAGCCGGCTGGACGAGGTCCAGGCGATGGTCATCCGGCACCGCCTGGCGCGCTTCGCCGACGAGCAGCGCGATCGCGACCGCGTGGCGGCGATCTACGACCGGCTCATCCCCAAGGCCAATCGGCTCGCCGTCGAGGATCTCCACCAGGGCACCAAGGTGACCTACCACCAGTACTGGGTCCGCTGCAAGGCGCGCGACCGTCTGCAGCACCGGCTGGACAGCGAAGGCATCGATACCGGCATCTACTACGACCCGCCCTTGCACCATCACCCGCTCATGGAGTACTGTCGCGTCCATGGCAGCCTGCAGGTGGCGGAGGTCGCCGGTCGCGAAATCCTGACCTTGCCGATCCATGCGGCGCTGCCCTTCGCCGAGGCCGAGCGGATCGGTTCCCTGGTCGCCGAATTCCTCGAGCGCCAGGAAGAAGGTGCGGACTGACGTTCACGCCCTCGGCCCTCTTGGCAGGGGCGCACCCCCTTCAGCGCGGAGGCTCGGCAGTGAACGCCAAGGTCGTCAGTTTCGGGTGCCTCAACACGCAACTGGCCAAGGATCAGACCCAGGTCGTCCTCGATCGCCTGCAAGCGCTCAACCCCCGCCTGACGTGCCGCGTGCAGGTCATCCCCTCGCCGCACGCGGCGGCGTCGCTGGGCGGCGAGTCCTTCCTGGCGACCAGCAGCGCCGAGGTCGAGTACCTCGAGAAACAGCTTCTGGCCGGCGAGTTCCGCCTGACGGTCGTCCGCGCCGAGGATCTCGTGCTGCCGCTCTGCCAGGGCTTGACCTACGCCGCGATCCCGCAGCGCGATACGCCTTTCGACGCCTTCTTGACCCGCCAGAACCACATCATCGACGAGATGCCGGACGGCTCGGTCATCGGCGTCTTGAACCTGCGGTCACGCACCCAGATGCAGGTCCTGTGGCCCAACCTGGTCTTCCGTCTGCTGCGCGGCGGCATGCAGGTCGCGCTCGAAGCCCTGCTGCGCCGCTGCGAGCTGGACGGGCTGATCGCACCGGCCGCGGCGGCCGAACACCTCGGCCTGCAGGGCATCGTGGCGGAGATCTTCAACCCGGAGCTGGTGCTGCCGAGCGGCGGCCAGGGCATCATGGTCGTGCTGGGCCGCGCCGACGACGCCGAGGTCCGCGAGCTGCTGGCTCCCCTGCACAGCGAGGAGACGCAGCGGGAGATGGAAGCCGAGCATGCCTTCCTGCAGCGTTTCGCGAGCGATCTGGAGCTGCCCGTCGGCGTGCTCGCCCGCTGCGTCGGCGGCCGGTTGACGGTCACCGGCGCGGTGGGGTCGTCCGACGCCGCGGCGGTAGGCCTGCAGCAGCGCGAAGGACCGCCCGATCAGGCCGCGCGCCTCGGCACCGAGTTGGCCGAAGCCATCCTGCTGAACGACCGCGCCCTGATCGGCCTGCTGGAAGCGGAATTCCCCGAAGGCCTGCCGGCGGACCTCGACGAGGACGAGACGGACATCGATCCCGACCTGGCGCTGCTCAAGGAGTATCCGGAACTGAACGGCGACCAGCGCGACTAACCCCCGGCGGGCGGCCGCAGCGCCGCGGCAACCCGCGCGGCCGCGAACGGATCGCGCATCTGGGCCGTGCCGACCTGGACCGCCACGCAGCCGAGCGCGAAGAAGCGCAGCGCATCGGCCTCGTCCTCGATGCCGCCGACGCCGACGACGGGCACGCCCGCCTCGCGCACGAGCTCATCGACCTTGGCCAACGCGATCGGTCGTATAGCCGCGCCCGAGTAGCCGCCGAAACGGCGGGGCAGGACCGGCCGGCCGCTGGCGAGGTCCACCTCCAGACCCACCACGGTGTTGATCGCCACGACCGCGTCGCAGCCGGCATCGCGCGCGGCGACGGCCAGCGGCACGATGCGCGTCACGTTGGGCGTCAGCTTGACGAGCAGGGCGCGGTCCGGCAGGTGCGGCCGCGCCGCCTCGACGCAGGCGGCGACCGAGACGGGATCGCTGCCGAAATCGTGCCCGCCGATCGCGACGTTGGGGCAGCTCAGGTTCAGCTCCACGCCATGCCAGTGGCGCATGCCCTGCGCCGCCGCCTGGAGGCGCGCCGCCATCTCGCCGAACTCGGCCGGGCGGGTCGCCGCCAGGCTGACGATCGTCGGTACGCCGCGCGCCTCGAGTTCCGGCAGCACCTCGCGCAGGAACGCCGCGAAGCCGACATTCTGCAGGCCGATGCTGTTGAGCGCGCCGCCCGCCAGCTCGACCAGCCGCGGCATGGGGTTGCCAACGCGCGGCTCCGGCGTGACGGTCTTGGTGACCACGGCGCCGAGACCGACGAACGGCGACGCGAGGTCGACGGCGGCGAGGTCGTGCCCGGTCAACCCGTAGGCGAAGCAGCCGGAGGCGGTCCAGATGCGGCCGGGCAACGTACGGGGACCGATGACGACGGGCGCGCAGGGATCGACGCGCCACCAGGACGGCAGATTCATGCCCGCTCCTCGTGCGGCGCGGCGAAGCGGTCCCAGGCCACGGCGGCCGCGTCGAACACCGGCCCCTCGGTGCAGCTCGTGGCGAAGCGCCAGCCTGCCGGCGCCTCGTCGCGCACCGGCACGACGCAGCCCTTGCAGACGCCGTAGCCGCAGCCCATGTGCTCCTCCAACGAGACGAGGCACCGCCAGCCGCGCGCGCCGGCCCAGGCGGCGGCCGCGCGAAGCAGCGGCGTCGGTCCGCAGGCGAGGACCAGCCGCGGCGCCGCGGGCGCTGCCGCCAGGCTCTGGCCGGCCAGATCGGTGACCCGACCGTGGAAGGCGCTGCGCCCGGCGGGCAGATCGCGCGCGTCGTCGACGCTGACGCGCCAGTCGGCGTCGAGCAGCGACCAGGGCACGTCCTCGCCGTTTCGACCGCCGAAGTAGGCCAGGTCGCCGGCACGCCGGTAACGTGCGTACCAAGCATGGAGCGGCGGCAGGCCGACGCCTCCGGCCAGGATGACGGCTGGCGGCATGGCGGCGTCCGGGGCTGGAAACGGAACTCCGAGAGGCGCCAGACAGTCGACGACCTCGCCGCCGCGCAACTCGGCCAGCCGGGCCGTGCCACCGCCGACGACCCGGTAGAGGAACGACAGGCGCCGATCCGCCGCCGCCAGGATGCTGAACGGCCGCCGGAAGACGAGGCGCTGCGGACCGCGCAGATTGAGCATCGCGAACTGGCCCGGCGCGAAAGGGACCGGGCACGGCAACTCGAGATCGAACCGCCACAGGCCGCTGGAGACCGGCGCGTTCTGCGCCACGCGACCGCTCAGATCCCAGGCCGCCGGCGACGCCGCGGCCGCTTCGCCTAGAAATCCCACCGGCGCGGCCTCTCTGGTTTCGGTTTGGTCTCGGGGGCGACCTCCGGTTCCGGCTCGGGCGCGGGCTCAGGCTCGGCAGCGGCCTCCGGCGCGGTCAGCGCGTCCCCGGCCGGCACGGTATCGACCGGCGCCGTGGCCGCGACCGCGGCGAGGCTCTCGGCAGCCGCGACCGCCGCGGAGTCGGGCGCGACGATCCGCGGCGGAGCCTGTGCCGGCGCCAGCGGAGATCGGAAGAGCACACGTCTGAACTCCAGTCACCGCTCATTATC
>CAZJWO010000048.1:0-25973 GCA_964549735.1 uncultured Fibrobacteraceae bacterium
CAGCGGCGCGCGGCGACGGTGGCCGGCGGTCTGGAACGCCGCCTCCAGCGGCCGCAGGGGTCGATCGCCACGGCGGGGCACGGGCCGGATTTCCCGGTCGCGCCCAACAGCACGGCTGAGGGGCGGGCGCGCAACCGGCGCATCGACATCGTGATCACGCCGAGCGGCTGAGCCGTCGGACGGGGACAAGCCGCCGGTCCTCGACGCAGGAGGCCGCCGGGCCGCGATGGACCGTCGAGACGAGCCCGCGCGGGCGGAGGTCGGCGGTCATGATCGCCCGACGCCGGACGAAGCGGTCAATCGTCCTTGAGGATCGGCGCGAGCGCCTTGAAGTCCGGGGTCTTCGCCTCGCGCAGCATCTCGAACAGGATCATCTCCACGTTCATCACCTGCACGCCGATGCGGCGCATGTGCGCCAAGCCGACCTCGCGGGCGTCGGCGTGGCGGCTGCTGACCGCGTCGGCGGCGACGGCGACCTGCTTGCCGCGATCCATCAGGTCGCGGGCGGTCTGGTAGACGCAGACGTGCGCCTCGATGCCGCAGAGCACGACCTGGTCGCGGTTCAGCGCGCCGAGCGCCGCGCGGAAGCCGGCATCACCGTCGCAGGAGAAGGTGATCTTCTCGAGCGGCTTGACGCCTCCGAGCAGGCCGCGGATCTCGTGCATCGTCACGCCGAGGCCTCGCGAGTAGTGTTCGGTCACCAGGACGGGCAACTCCAGCTCGCGGAACGCGCGGATCAGCCGGCTGCTGCCTTTCAAGACCTTGGGCATGGCGAAGATCAGGTCGCGGAAACGCTCCTGGATGTCGATGACGACGAGCGCGAGGCGGTGTTTCTCGAGGCGGTCCGGCACGGCGTGGAACGGAATCATGGCGTCTCCCGTCGGTTATTGGCGGCGCGGCGCGGCGTACGTGGCGCAGGGATCGACGGTCTCGGCGTAGCGGCTGCGCCAGCTGCGCGAGAAGAAGGCGTCGGCGGCGGCGCTGCAACCGTCGCCGCGCAGGAACAGGCTGACGTTGCGGGACTGGTAGAAATAGCTGCGCGAGCCATTGCTCGTACCCAGCCACAGCGCGTGGTCGTCGCAGGTCATGAACTTGGCATGCTCGGTCCGCGCGAACGGTATGAAGCCGCCGCTCCACTCGGGAATGTTCACGAACCGGACCTCGATCCGCGGCAGCACGGCCAGGCTCTGGATGTGAGGCAGCATGCTTTCGCGCTTGGCCCAGTTGGAGAGCAGGATCTGGACCTCGCACCCGCGTCCGGCGGCGCGCCGCAGCGCGGCGTCCAGTTCGGACCACCAGCCGTCGCGTTCGCCGGGATTGTAGGATAGCAACTGCAGGCGGACGCGGCGGGCGGCCGTATCGATCTGGTCGATCAAGAGCGGCAGGTCCCAGGGCACGTCCAGAGGCAGGGCTTGCGGCGGGCTGGCGGCCAGCACCGCCTCGCAGCGGCGGCCGTCGGCGAGGCTGAGCTGGTGCACGGGTCGCCACTGGGGCGCCGCGGACACCTCGGGGCTCTCGTCGGCGGGCGTCAGTCCGCCGGCCAGCGCCCAGTCCAGTTCGTAGACGCGCGCCAGTTCGGCGGCCAGGCCGGCGTGCACGACGACGACGCCCAGCTCATGGATGTGTTCGAGCGCGCGCCAGTCCCAGTTCTGGCTGCCGAGGAAGAACCGTTCGCCATCGATGATCATGCCCTTGCCGTGGAGGACTCCGCCCCATAGCGCGGCGGCATCGAGCAGGCGCGCTTCGATGCCCGGCCGCCGAGCGAACCGGTCATGGGTCTGCGGATACGTCGCGTAGAACTTCCGGTCGCTCAGCAGGCGTACCGCGACGCCGGCGCGGGCGCGATCCTCTATCGCGGCGAGCACGGGTTGCAGGCGACAGATGCCGTCGGGATTGGGCGAGACGTAGAACGCGAAGATGTCCACCGAACGCCGCGCGTCCTCGATCATCTCGAGCCAGACGGCTGCCGCGTCGGGCAATTCGGGCAGGTCGAGATCGGTCTCGACGGGCACCGACTCGACGAACGTCACGCTGCCGATCGCGAACTCGTGGTCGTGGTCGCCGGCGGGCGCGAGCGCGGGCAGCCACGACCCCGCCAGCAGAGCAACGACCAGCAGGCCGCGGCCGAATCGCGGCCAGGGTACGCGCGGTATTTGCCATCTCATGCGCAACCTCCTGGTAGCGCCACAAGATAGCACGACCACGGCCGTACTTGTCCACGAGGTTATGCGGGCAGGGCGGCCGTACGGCAATTTCCGGGCCGAATCCGTCCGCTGAGCCGTTACAGAGAGCTTGAATTCGCAAATCCGCGTCGGTATACTCATGCAGCCGATGTTGCCCGTCGTGACGGGCGACGCGGCGATTACGATGCGGGTTCCTCCGGCTTCTTGGCTAGTCGCCGGCGGAGAAATGAGGTCGAACCGGAACCTGGCGGGGTTGAGTCGCCCCCGGTGGGAGCTGGCAGGCTTCGCCCGCATCGTTTTTCTTTGTATGCACGTCGCCGCGATCGTTCGCCCGCGGAAGGGAAGACATGCCGCCTCCATCGCTCGATCTCCTGCACGCCCTGCCGAAGACGGATCTGCACGTTCATCTCGACGGTTCGCTGCGACCGGAAACGGTTCTCGATCTGGCCCGCAGTCGGGGTGTGCTCGCCGACCTGCGCGACGTCGGCGACGTGCTGGCGATCTGTCGCGCCCCGCAGGAGTGCAGCAGCCTCGAAGACTACCTGAAGGTCTTCGACGTCACCCTGCAGGTCATGCAGGATGCAGCGGCGCTCGAGCGCATCGCCTGGGAGTTGGCCGAGGACGCCCACCAGGAGAACGTCCGCTGGCTGGAGGTGCGTTACGCGCCGATCCTGCACCAGCGCGGCGGACTCGCGCTCGACGAGGTCGTCGCGGCCGTCCAGCGCGGCCTGGCGCGCGGCCAGCGCTGCTACGGCATCCGCTGCGGCCAGATCATCTGCGGCATCCGTCATCTCGACCCTGCGGGCAGCATCGACCTCGCGCACCTGGCGGCCCGTTGGCGCGGCCGGGGCGTGGTCGGCTTCGACCTGGCCGGCGCCGAACGCGACAATCCCGCGCGGGAGCACCTGGCGGCTTTCGATATCGTCCGGGCGGCGAATGTCGCGGTGACCGTCCACGCGGGCGAGGCGTACGGGCCGGCGTCGATCCATCAGGCGCTGCACTACGCCGGCGCCAGGCGGCTCGGGCACGGCACGCGGCTGGCCGAGGATCCCGACCTGCTGGCCTGGGTCAACAATTTCCGCATCGCGGTCGAGGTCTGCCTGGCGAGCAACGTGCAGACCCGGGCCGTCAATTCGCTGGCCGAGCACCCCATCAGCCACTTCCTGCGCGAAGGCCTGCGTGTTACCCTGAACACCGACAACCGCCTGGTGAGCGGCACGACGGTCACCGGCGAGTACCGGATGGCCGTCGAGGCGTTTTCGCTCGAACTCGACGACGTGCTCGGTCTGATCCTCAACGGCTTCAAGGCGGCCTTCCTGCCTCTGGCCGCCAAGCAGCGGCTCATCGAGCAGGTCCTGGCCGAGTTCGATGCCCTCGGCGCCCATTTCACGGGCGAGATCACCAGGCGGCGGCGCCTCGTGATCTGAGGGGAAGACTCGCATGGCCGCACGGGACATCCACGACTGGGCCTGGTGCGAGACGATGCTGCCGCAGGTGTCGCGGACGTTCGCTCTCTGCATCCGCTTCTTGCCCGACGACGTGCGCCGGTCCGTGCTGCTGAGCTACCTGCTGTGCCGGATCGCCGACACTCTCGAAGACGCCCCCGAGCTGGACCCCGCCGTCAAGCAGAGCCTGCTGGCGTTGTTCGCCGCGTCGCTCGACGACCGGGCCGCGGACCTGTCGCCGCTGGCGACCGCGCTGGGCGGGCGCCCCGACGCCGACGCGCGGCTGGTGGTGGGGGCACCCGCCGTCGTCGCCCATCTGGAGGCTCTGCCGCCCGCGGTGCGCGACGCCGTCGTGCCGTGGGTCCGGGAGATGTGCCGCGGCATGGCCGAGTTCGCGGCCGCGTCGCCGCATCCGCTCGCCGGCGATGCAACGTTGCGCAGCCTCGCGAACGAGGCCGACCTGGACCGGTACTGCTATTTCGTCGCCGGCACGGTGGGCCATCTGTTGACGGCGGTGTTCGCGGCGCTGCGCCCGCGCATCACGCCCGCGGCCGCGACGCGCCTCGATGCGCTGGCCGAAGAT
Organism: uncultured Fibrobacteraceae bacterium; assembly: GCA_964549735.1. Taxonomy (GTDB): domain Bacteria; phylum Krumholzibacteriota; class Krumholzibacteriia; order LZORAL124-64-63; family LZORAL124-64-63; genus Glo-17. The sequence goes on from CAZJWO010000048.1 coordinate 4,212, forward strand.
TTCGGCGCCGGCCTGCAGCTCGTCAATATCCTGGCCGACGTCGCGCGCGATCGCCAGCGCGGCGTCTGCTACGTGCCCGAATCCGTCTGCCGGGCGGCGGGTCTGGCTCCGGGGGATCTGCTGCGCCCCGAGCTGCGGCCACGGGCCCGCGAGGCGCTCGGCCGGCTCGTCGGGCGCGCCCGGGAACGCCTGCGCTGCGCGCGGGAGTACTGCCTGCAGGTGCCGCGCACCGAGTATCAGCTGCGCCTGTTCTGCCTGATCCCGTACTACCTGGCGCTGCGCACGCTGCGGGCCATGGAGAACGACGACCGTTACCCCGCGGCCGGCCAGCGCGTCAAGGTCGGCCGATCCGCCGTCTATCGCACGGTGACGGCGGCGCGGCTCTGCGCGGCCAGCAACCGGCTGCTGCGCGCCTACGCCTGGCGGTTGGAATTCTCCGCCTGAAGCTCCCAGCGGCGCCTGGCCTGATAGGCCATGATGCCGAAGCTCACGGCGACGTTCAGCGAGTCCTTCGCGCCGTGCATGGGAATGCGTACCACCGCATCGCAGGCGGCGAGCACCGCGGGCGCGACGCCTCGCACCTCGTGGCCGACCACGAAGCAGAGCGGGAAGCGATACGGGTACGCGTCGTAAAGGGGAGCGTCCGGTGCGCTCTCGAGGGCGACGGTCTGCATCCCCAGTTCGCGCACCGCGCGGATCGCCGCCAGCGTATCGGGCCAGTGGTCCCAGGGCACGGTATGGCAGGCGCCGAGCGCGGTCTTCTCGATGTCCGCCCGCGGCGGCAAGGGGGTCAATCCGCACAGGTACAGGCCGTTCAAGGCGGCCGCGTCGGCCGTCCGGAACATCGAGCCCACGTTCCAGGCGCTGCGGATGTTGTCGAGCAGGCCGTAGACCGGGCAACGGACCTGACGGCTGCCGCCGGCGCCGGGCCGAAAGCACTCGGATTGCGACATGCAGGCTCCGATTCTGTCGTCGCGGAGACGACCGCCCGCCGACCGGCCGCCGGCCGCCCCTAAACCGCGGCCGGCGCGGGCCGATACCAGGACGGAACGCGAGGACGCAGCTCCAAAGGAACCCCGCGCACCCATGAAACGCAAGACCGTCAGCCTCTGTCTGATCGCTCGCGACGAGGAAGCCAGCATCGGCCGGACCATCAAGTCCGTCCTGGCGTTGGTCGACGAGATCGTGGTCGTCGACACGGGCTCCAGCGACAACACCCGCATCATCGCCGAAGGCTACGGGGCGAGGGTCGTCGATCACCGCTGGCGCGACGATTTCGCCGCCGCCCGCAACGCCGGACTCGCGGCGGCCACGGGCGATTGGCTCCTGGTCCTGGACTGCGACGAGCATCTGCAGAGCATCCGCCCGCTGGAATTCCAGCGCCTGCTCGGCGATCCCGCGGCGATCGGGTACCGTGTCAAGCTCGCCGGCCGGCACGTGGTGGACTGTCCGGCGGACCCCGCCAGCCTGCGGCTCTTCCGCAGCCATCCCGACGTGCGATTCCAGTATCCGGTCTACGAGCAGATCGCGCCGAGCGTGATCCGCCAGGCCCAGACGACCGGACAGCTGGTGCTCGATTCGCCTCTCGTCGTGGTCCAGGACGCCGGATCGGCGGAGCAGGCCTCGCGCAAACGAGAACGCAATCTCCGCTTGCTGCGCCAGGCTCTGCTGGCCCGACCGGACGAGCCGTATTTCGCGTTCCTGCTCGGCAGCGAGACGCTGCAACGCCTGGACGAGGACGTGCTGCCGGTCGCGGGACTGCAGGCGGGGCTACTGCAACTGGAGACGGCCTGGCGAAGGATCGCCGAACTGCCGCCAGATCGGCGGCACGACACCGCGTACGGTCCGCACCTCGCGAGCGATTTCGCGGCTGCGCTGCGGGCCGCCGGCCGACCGCAGGCGGCCGCCGACGTCGCGGCGGCAGGACGCCGCATCTGGGGCGACAGCGCGCGCCTCTGTCTGCAGACCGTGCGCAGCCGACTGGCGGCGCACGTCGATCTCGATGATCCCGCGCGCCGGGAGACCTCGGCGGCCGGCATCCGCGAGGATCTCGAAGCGCTGGGCGAGCTGCTGAACCGCGAGCCCGCCGAGCACCGCCGCCGGCTGCAGGGGCAGCTCCTGCATTGCCGCGGCGAACTGGCGCTGGTCGAGGGCAGCATCGCGGCGGCGGCCGAGGCGTTCGAGCAGGCGCTGAACCACCATCAGGATCACGCCGCGTCCTGGGTCGGGTTGGCCGAATGCGCGCGCCTGGCGGGGGACCGCAAGCGGGCGCTGCGTCTCTACCTACGTGCGGTGACCGCCAGCGAATGGTGCGTTCACGCCTGGGACCGCGGTTGCAGCCTGATGGAGGAGCTCGGCTTCCACGACAACGCCCAGAGCTGGCGGTTGCGGGTGCAGGAGCGTTTCCCCGAGCGACCGGGCGCCGGCGCGGGGTCGATGGCCGCGCCCGTGAGCGGAGCGGACCAGTTCGTGCGAACCCCCTGATCGCCGCCGATCGCCGCCGATCGCCGCCGCTGCGGTCGGCCGTGGCCGGTCGCGACCCATCGCGCCGCCCGCTCTCAGATGTGATCCGGATGATCGATCTGCTCGCGCAGACGCCGCGCGTCGCGCAAGGGGGGGAAATCGTCATCCGCCTCGCGCAGCGCCTGCTGCAGGGCATCGAGCAGGCGCAGGGCTTCCTCCTCGCGCTCGCTGGCGGCCTCGATGCCGGCGGCGATGAGCAGCGCCTCGGCCTGGCGCGGATTGATCGACAGGACCTGGCGGATCTGGACGCGGGCCTCATCGAGCCGCCCGAGAGCGGCGAGGTTGTAGGCCAGGTAGATCTGGTCCAGCAAGCGGCCGTGCGGCGGCAAGTGCTTGCCGCGTTCCATGGCTTCCTGCAGGAGATCGATCGCCGCCTGGTGCAGCCCGAGCTTCTGGACGACGACGGCCCGATAGCGCAACAGGCCCAGCTCCACCTGTGCCGCGATCGGGGGCTCGTGCGGATGCCACGGCGCGGCGCGGTAATCGGCGTGCAGCGAATCGACCAGCGCCGCCGCGGCCGCGGCATTGCCGCGACTCAGCTGCAGCTGGAGTTCGACGAACGCACGTTTGCGCGGATCGCTCTCCGCGGTCAAGAAGCGTTCGGCATACGCCGGCAGCAGCTCATGCAGCCCGTGGATGAACAGCCAGTTGATGAGCGTGCGCACGTACTGGTGCTCCAGAGCGGTGCCGGCGAAGGTCTGCAGGAGGACCTCGCTCAATTCGAGCGCGCGTTGCACCTGTCCGCGCGCCAGGTACAGATAGGAGAGATTGATCATCGAGTAGTAGAAGTCCTGTTGTTTCCGGAGGGCCGTCAGGAACTCCGTCTCGGCTTCCTCGTAACGGCCGATCGTCAGGAGGACCTCGCCGAGCGAATCGTGCGGGTTGGCCAGCTCCGGCGCGATATAGGCGTAGCGGCGCATGGCGGTTTCGGCCTCGGTATAGCGGCCTTGGCCGAGGTACAGGTAGCCGAGGTAATTGTACGCGTTCGCGTAATTCGGGTTGATCTCCAGGATGCTGCGCCAGATCTCTTCCGCCCGGGCGAGGTCTTCGCCGAGGCTGGCGCGATGAGCTTCGCTGATCAACACGTCGATGTCGCGCGGCGCCAGTTCGCGGCCGAGTTCGAGCAGCGAGTCGTGGTGCGCGTGGTATCGCGAGTCCCGCTGTCCGGCCAATCGCAGCTGGAGCAGCACGCGGCCGCGTCGATCGCCGAGCGCGGCGGCCAGGCTGTCCGCCAGGGCGAGGTGCTTCCGCGCGCGGTCGACATGTCCCCGGCGATCGAACAGCTCGCTCAGCGCGACGTGCGCTGGCGCGAAATCCGGATCCAGGCCGACGGCTCGCAGCAGCAGCGACTCGGCGTCCGCGTGGCGGAACGCCTGGAGCAGCCGATCGCCCTCCTGGTAGGCCAGCCAGGCATCCCGGTTCGCGGTGTAGGCCGCGGACGGGTCGTGATGCCGCAAGAAGATGCCGGCTCCCGTCAGGAGCAAGGCGACGACCAAAGCTGGGACGATGACGCGCTTCATGACGCCTCCCGGATCGATGCGGACGCGGACCGCAGGCGCGGTGCCGCCGCGGCGTCCGCCGCCGCCGCGCTCCGTATCTGGCTCGCTTCGTCGACCTTCAAGAGGATCAACGTGATGTCGTCGTCGGCATCGCGCCGGCCGCGAAAGACTTGCAGCTCGCGGTCCAGGCTCGCCATCACCTCCGCGGTATCCAGGTGGCGGTGATCGCGTAGGAAACGATCGAGCCGGGCCGTGCCGTATTCGTCCGCGTCGTCCGGACTGCGGGTTTCCGTCAGGCCGTCGGTGTACATCAGCAGCAGATCGCCCTGCTGCAGCTGGACTTCGCCTTCCTCGTAGTCGCCGAAATCGAAGGCGCCCAGCGGCAAGCCGCCCGCGTCCAGTTTCAGCACCTCGCCCGCCGCGGTCACGAGGACCGGCGCGTCATGGCCGCCTGTGCTGTAGCGCAGGCGGCGCGTCGCCGGATCGAAGAACGCCAGGAAGACCGTGGCGAAATGGCGGCTGTCGGTCGCCGCGTGCAGCTGGCGATTGACGCGGTGCAGGATCGCGCCGGGCGAGTCCCCGTGGTCGCAGCGGGCGCGCAACGACGCTTGCAGGTTCGAGGCCAGCAGCGAGGCGGGCATGCCCTTGCCGCTGACATCGGCGATGATCAGCACGAGCTGTCCGTCCTCGCGCGGGATGAGGTCGTAGTAGTCGCCGGATACGGTCTTGCTCGAAAGATTCACCGCGTCGATCCGGATGCCGGCGATCTGCGGCAGCGCGCTCGGCAGCAGCCGGCTCTGGATCGAGCGGGCCATGCGCATCTCCTCTTCGAGCGTCTGCTTGGCCAGCTCCTCGGCGTAGAGGCGCGTGTTCTCCAGCTGCATCGCGGTCTGCCTCGCGACGATGGTCAGCAACTGGACCTCGTGCAGTTGATAGGTCTCGTCGCCGGGGCGGCTCGGCAAGGCGATGAGGCCGATGACGCGGCCGGACAAGGCCAACGGCACGAGCAGATTGATCCCGCTCGTGGCGAGGCGCAGCTGCTCCTGATCCAGGTCGCTGAGGCGGTTATCCGCGGCGTCCGCGTCGCGTTGCGCGGAGAGCCGCCTGACCTGGCGCGGTTCGATCCACAGCGGCTCGAGCCGTTCGCCCAACAACTGCAGGGTGCGTGGGATCGCGAGGCGCAGCGGCGGCGGCGCGTGCGGCGGCGTCGCGTGGGCGTGGGCGGAGGGACGGGCGGCGGCCGGGGCGTCGTCGCCGTCGGCCGGCCAGGCGCGCACCCAGGCCGGCGCCTCGCCGCCAGGCTGCGGCAGGTAGAACCACAGACGCGGCAACTCGAGGACCTGCTGCAGGTTGAGGCTGACGTGGTCCAGCAGGGCTTGTTGCTGGATCAGGCTCGGGATCTCGCGGCTGAACTGGTCGAGCAGGGCGGCCAGATTGGTGCGCGAACGGTAGAGGCGACTCTCCAGGCCGCGCTGGAGCTGATTGCGCAGCGGCCAGAGCGTGGCGGCCGCGAACATGGTCACGCCCGCCGCGAAGAGCGGGTTGCTCGAGCCGAAGGCGGCCACCAGCCGGCTGCCGATCCACAGCACCGCCGCGCCCCAGGCGATCAGCAACAAGCCGGTCAGTACGCTGTACAGCAGGCTGCGCTTGACCAGGAAATCGATCTGCAGCACCTGGTAGCGCGCGACGCAGTAGCCGAAGCAGACCGGAATGGCCGCCAGCGGCAGGATCCCGAGCTGCGCCATCTCGCTGCGGGCGGTGATCTCTTCCAGGCCGATCTTGAAGACGAGGAACGGCAGGACGCCCGCCAGAGTGCCCCAGGTCAGAATGCGCACGCGCTCGCGCAGCAGCGGATCGCGGTAGCTCAGATAGCTGTGCACCAGCACGACCAGTCCGGCGAGATAGTAGAGCCCCAGCACCATCCACGTGCCGGCGCCGATGCGCGCGCCCGTGTCGCCGTAGAACTGGTCCAGCGTGAAACGCGCGTAGTAGAGCAGCGGCAGCACGTAGATCGCCAGCGCGAGGGCCGGGTAGCGCGCCAGCTGCCGCTTGCGTTCGGGGAACACCAGGAAGAAGTGCAGGAAGAGCGCCGGCAGCAGGAAACGCGCGAACGCGCCGCCGTTGCGGGTGACGATATCGCCCCAGAAATAGCTGGTCCGCTCCAGATTGGTCATGAAGTAGATGGCGAAACAGAGGCACAGCAGGAAGAAGAGCCGCGCCGGCGGATCGTTGCCGCTCTTGCTGAAGACCAGCAGACCGATCGTCAGGTAGACGACCGCCAGCAGGATGTTCAGGACGTACGATCGGTCGGCCGCGCGGAAGCCGGCCAACGGCACGTCGAGGATCAGGAGACGGCCGTCGCGTTCGACGAGGTAGGGGACGCTGTCGCCCGGCTTCTGCGAGCCGAGCACCTTGGCCGCCTCCCGCGGCGAGCGCACGAGCTGATTGGCGATGCCCTGGATCGTATCGAACTTGCGCAGGGGGCTCGGCGGGCCGGCGGCGCGCGAGCCGACGTCCAGGACCGACAGGGGAGACCGTCCCAGAAGCCAGACGCTGCCGTCGTCGGGCCGCAGCTTGTACGCGTCGGTGGCCGCGAAGACGCAGAACACGACCGTGACGGCGCCCAGGACCAGGAAGACCGGGCGCGTCCACGCGAAGTGGACGAACGGTACGCGTCGTACGTGCCGAGGTGCCGTGGCGATGGCCGGTGGCATATCCTATCCGTTCGGGCGCCTGGGGCGATTGAGGTCCGCGTCCGGTTCTGCACCACACCAAGCAGGGTAACGACGGAGCGTGCGTTGATCAATCCCCGAGACCGGCGGTGCAATGTCGGTTAGACGCGCGACAAGGGCGGCGGGTTGCATGCCGTCGTGCGAATGGGCCGAGGGAGGTCAGAGGTCGGCCAGGCGCAGGCTGCCGTAGCCCTGCAGGCCGTAAGCCAGCCAGGCCGGATGTTCCGCGCCGAGGCGCTCGCGCAACGCGAGCGACGCCTGCCGGTGGGCGCTGCCGGTGTCGAAACCCGAACCGAGGTACTGGTAGAACATGGCCGCGAACAGCCGCGCGGGGCGGCTGTAGACCGGCAACGACGTGCCGACGAACGTGGAAACCCCGGCGCGGCGGAAGCGTTGGCCGAGCCAAGCCAGGCTGCACCAGCTGTTCGAGAAGACCAGCGGCGGCAGGCCGCAGCGGCCGAGCCGCTCGGGCACCACGGCGCCGTCAGCGAGGATCCAGCCGGCCGGACCCGTATAGCTGGCGCTCGCCGTCGAACTGCCCACCGGCACCGCCGCGCCGCGCCGCGCGTGGGCGGCCAGCGCCTGGTCCAGAGCGGCTTCGACGGGGTCGACGCCGAGGACTTCCATCTCCATGCCGACCAGTTCGTCGACGTCCGCGGCGTCGTCATGGCCGGCGGCCGCCATCAAGCCAGCGAGCCAGCGGTTCTCGCCGGCCTTGCTGACCTCCGGCGGCTGGCTGGTCGGCGCGGCGAAGTGCAGGCCCTGGTAGAGCATAGCACGGGCGGCGAGCAGCCCCGGCGTCACCGCGCCCGGTATGCGCAGGCGCGCCGACGGCGGCGCGCTGGTCTGCAGGGCGCCGTCGATGCCTTCGGCCTCGCGGAAGATCAGGCGGCGGATCTCGTCGCGGCCGTGGCCCGGCACGAACAGGATCTCCGGGCAGGATCGCGCGGTCGCGGCGGCCTGGCCGTCGGTGAACAACGCGTCGCTGTGGCGCTGCATCCAGAGGCGCGGGGCGTCGACCTCCGGGACCCGCGAGCCGTGCTCCGCCGCGCAGACCGGTCCGTTCTCGAGCAGGAACGACACGCCGTTGTGCAGCCACTGCCAGGGCAGACCGATGCCCTCGCTGTTGGTGACCAGATGGTAACCGAGGAGTTGATCGGCGTCGGGCTGACCGCAGGCGGGCGTGCTGGCGCCCGCGCGGTCCGTATCGGGGCGGAACGCGGCCGGGTCGTGGGCGACGACCGCGCGGAAGAGCAGGTGGCCCACCTGTTCCATGCGCTGGACGACAGGCGGCGTATCCAGACCGTGGCGCTGCTGCAGCGCCGGGATGGTGTCGTTCACGGCCCGGGCCTCGACCAGGAGGCGGTCAGTTTCCGGACAGACGGCCGGCGTCGGCAGTGGGACATCGATCCAGCGCATCGGGGCCTCCGGACGGATAGCGATGGCGGACCGTGGTAGCCGGTCGGGGCGCCGGCAGCGGGTCCGGGACGCGGACCATGCAGGAGGCGTGCCGTTTTCGGTGGCCGTTGCCGATAAGGCCGGTCGCGAACGCCGGTCGTGGGGCTTGCCGCTGGTCTGAGGGAGGAGCCGCCGAGCAGAAGCGTGGTGCCCAGGGGGAGACTCGAACTCCCACGAGGAATCCCCCACTACGACCTGAACGTAGCGCGTCTACCAGTTCCGCCACCTGGGCACCAGGTTTGCGAGACCCCGCCCGCGCGGGGACGAAAACTTAGTCCTGGCCGCCGGGACTGTCAACCCGCCTTTATGAGCCGAGCTTGAGGGCGGACCGAACGCGTGCTAGCTTCCGCTGCGGACCTTAGTTGGATCCGAGGAGCCATGGTCGATCGCAAACGCCCCGAAGGCATCAAGCTCATCGCCCAGAACCGCAAGGCGCGGCATGAGTACGAGATCCTGCAGACCCTGGAGGCGGGCATCGTGCTGCTGGGAACCGAGGTCAAGGCGCTGCGCGGCGGCAGGGTCAACCTCGGCGACAGCTATGCCGAAATCAAGGCCGGCGAGATCTGGCTCGTCAAGCTGCACATCGGCCCCTATGATATGGGCAACCGCATGAACCATGAGCCGTTCCGCCCGCGCAAGCTGCTGCTCAACCGCCGCGAACTGCGCAAGCTGCAGCCCCGGCTCGAGGAAGGCGGACGCACGCTGGTGCCGCTGAAGATCTATTTCAAGCATGGGCTGGTGAAGGTCGAGATCGCCCTCGCGCGCGGCAAGAAGCTCCACGACAAGCGCGAGGACAAGGCGAAGCGGGACGCCGAGCGCCAGATCGCCAGGATCATGGGGCGGCGCGGCTGACCGCGCGCCGATCCGGCACGCCGCGAATGCGGCAAGGAGAAGCATGAGGACCGTGCGCAGGCATGACGACAGGACGCCGAACGCGCCGCTGCCGCGGTTGCTGGCGCTCGTCGCGCTGCTGTGGCTGACGGCCGCCGCGTCGACGGTGGCGGCCCAGCCGCCGTCCGAGCCGGAAGCGACCGCCGGTCCGACCGATCCGCTGGCCTGGCGCCGCCTCGATCCGGCGGCTGCCGACCAGACCTTGACCGTCGAGGACCGTACGACCGGCCGCACCCGCCGCGTCGTCGGCCGCCGCCTGCTGCAGGATTCGCAGGAGATGTACCTGCGCTCGGCGACCGTCGCCGAGATGCTGCAGGCCAGCCGCCTCTGGCAAGCGGTCAGCCGGCGTCTGACTCTGCGCGTGGGCGAGCACGACTTCCGTTTCGCCGATGGCAGCCGCCTCGTGTCGATCGGCGAGCGGGAGATCCTGCTGCCGGTGCCGGTGCTCTACACGGCCGGCGACCTCTGGGTGCCGTTGATCTTCGTGACGGCGATCCTCTCGCCCGAGGCGGGGCTCTTCGTGCAGTGGCAGGAAGACGATCTGCGGCTTTCGCTCGGGCAGGCCGAGGTCAACGTCACCGATCTGCGCGTCACCGAGCAGACCCGCGCCACGAGCCTGCACCTGCACTGCCGCGAGCCGCTCAGCTTCCGGGCCAGCAGCCCCGAGGCCGGACTCATCGAGTTGAAGATCTACGGCGCGCAGGTCGACCTGGGCCGGGTGCGCCTGGCGGCGCCGCGCGGCCTGATCCGCGCGGTCCGCGCCACGCAGCAGACGGGGCACGCCCTGATCGCCGTGCGCGTGGATGAACTGGTGACCCGGTACCGCGCGCACAGCGAGCGCGACGGCCGCGAGATCGTGCTCGTGGTCGAGGAAGAGCAGGTCGCCGCGTTGCCCGAGCCGGTGCCGCGCGGAACGGCCGAGCTCGCGATCGGCGCCGCGCCGATCGACGTGACACGCCGGCTGGAGATCCGCACGGTGGTCGTCGATCCGGGACACGGCGGTTCCGATCCCGGCGTCGCGGGTCTGGACGGTTTGCTGGAGAAGGACGTCAACCTGGCCGTGGGGCGCGAACTGGCGGACTACCTGCGGCGGCAGGGCCTGCATGTGGTCCTGACGCGCGAGGACGACCGTCACCTCGGCCTCGCCGAGCGAGCGGAGATCGCCAACACGTCGGGCGGCGACCTCTTCATCTCCCTGCACTGCAACGGCTGGTTCAATTCCGGCGCGCGGGGCCTGGAGACGTACTTCCTCTCGCCGGCGATGAGCGACTGGAGCAAGAGCGTCGAGGCCGTCGAGAACCAGGATCACCACGCGTCCGCCGACGTCGAGTTCATCGTCTGGGATCTCGTGCAGAACCGATTCATCTCCGCGAGCAGCGACCTGGCCGAAGTTGTCCAGGCCGAGGTCTGCCGCGCCCTGCGCGTGCCCGATCGTGGCGTGCGCCAGGCCGGCTTCCGCGTGCTGGTGGGCGCCTGGATGCCGGCGGTGCTGGTGGAGATGGGCTTCCTGACGCACCCCGAGGAGGCGCGCCAACTGCGCAGCTCGCGCTACCAGCGTGAGCTGGCGCGCGCTCTCGGCGACGCGGTCCTTATCTATCGCGATCGGGTGGCGCGAGCGGTCGCCGACGTGGCCGGGGAGGTGCGGCGGTGAACGAAACGCCTCGGCGCCCGCCTTCGACGGCGGCCGCGCGGCGCCGCCACGGCCGCCGCGCCGGAGCGCTGCGCTGGCCCTTCTGGCTGGCTCTCCTGCTGCTCGTGGCCGCCACCGCCTGGTTCCTGTGGAATCTCGGGCGCGATCCCCAGCAGCGGATCGGCGATCTGGCGACCGATCCGCAACGGCTGCCGGCCGATCTGGCCGCCGGCGATCGGGCCGTCACCCTGGTCTTCCCCGAATGGGACGCGGCCGGATTCGTGACCGAGGGACGCCGCATCCACAGCGACGGCCTCGTGGAGGAGGATCTGCGCGCCGTGGTGCTGGAGCTCTGCCAAGGGCCGACGGCGAGCGGCGCCATCAGCGGCGTGCCTCCGCGAACCAAGCTGCTGGCCGCCTTCATCGACCGCAGCGGCCGCCATGCCGTGCTGGATTTCAGCGCCGAGCTGGTGACGCGGCACCCGGGCGGCAGCGCGTCCGAGCTGGCGACGCTCACGTCGGTCCTGCGCACCGTGGCGCTCAACTTCCCCGAGCTGCAGACGTGCCGCATCCTGGTCGACGGAGCGGAGGTCGAGACGCTGGCGGGCCATCTCGCGCTGGACAGCCCCTTCGATCTGCGGAGGTGGCTCTAGTGGGCGCGGCGGCGGACCGCCCGCTCGGCGTGTTCGATTCCGGTCTCGGCGGGTTGACCGTCCTGCGCGCGCTGCACGAGCGTTTGCCGGCCGAGGACATCATCTACTTCGGCGACACCGCCCGCGTGCCATACGGCACCAAGGGAGCGCGCACGGTCCAGGCCTTCGCCTGGCAGGACGCGCGTTTCCTGACCGGTCTGGGCGTCAAGATGGTGGTCGTCGCCTGCAATACCGCCAGCGCGTTCGCGCTGGACGACCTCGCCGCGCGCTTGCCGGTGCCCGTGCTCGGCGTGATCGACCCCGGCGTCGAGGCCGCGCTCGCGCTGACCCGCGGCGGGCCGATCGGCGTGATCGGAACGCGCGGCACGATCGCCTCGGGACGTTATCAGGCCCGGCTCGCGGAGGCTCTGCCGGCGGCGCGCGTCCTGGCGCGGCCGTGTCCGCTGTTCGTCTCGCTGGTCGAAGAGGATCTGACCGAACACGCGTTGACCGAGATCGCCTGCGCCGAGTACCTGACCGACCTGCGGGCCGCCGGGGTCGACACCTTGATCCTGGGCTGCACACATTATCCCTTGCTCAAACCCGCCATCGGGCGCTTCATGGGACCGGCGGTGCGCCTGGTCGATTCGGCCGAGGCGCTGGCCGCCGCTGCGACGCAGCGCTTGCGCGACTGCGGCCTGCTGCGCGCGGGCGGCGGCGCGGGGCGGCTCAGCTTCTACCTCAGCGACATCCCCTGGACCTTCGCCGAGGTGGGCGCGCGGTTCCTCGGCGAAGCGATCGGCGAGGTCCGCACGGTGAATCTCGATGAACTGGAGGCCGAGGGCCGCCTGCCGGCGGTGCGAAAGGACGTGGCGACATGAGCGAACGCAGCGGCGGCCGCAGCGCGACCCAGCTCCGAGCGACGCGCATCACGCGCGACTATCTGCCGCACGCGGAGGGGTCGTGCCTCATCGAGATGGGCAACACCCACGTCATCTGCACGGCGTCGATCAGCCACGGCGTGCCGCGCTGGCTCAAGACGTCCGGCCAGGGCTGGGTGACCGCGGAGTACGGCATGCTGCCGCGTTCGACCGAGGAGCGCATGCGGCGCGAGGCGGCGGGCGCCGGCGGTCAGAGCGGGCGCACGATGGAGATCCAGCGCTTGATCGGGCGCGCGCTGCGCACGGTCACCGACCTGCACGCGCTCGGCGAGCTGACCGTCACGCTCGACTGCGACGTGCTGCGCGCCGACGGCGGCACCCGCTGCGCGGCGATCAACGGCGCAGCGGTCGCGCTGTGGGACGCGCTGGACCGCTTGCAGCTGCGGAAGCATCCGATGCGCTCCCTGGTGGGCGCGATCAGCCTGGGCGTCGTCGAGGGGACCATCCTGATGGACCTCGACTACCGCGAGGACTCGACGGCCGAGACGGACATGAACGTCGTCATGGCCGAGGGCGGCGGACTCATCGAGATCCAGGGGACCGCCGAACGGGCTCCCTTCGCGCGCGAACAGCTCGAGCGCATGCTGGATCTCTCGGCGGCGGCCATCGCGAGGATCAACGAGCTGCAGCGCAAGGTGCTCGCCGCCGGAGCCGCCTGAGCCGCCGAGCCGTCACTGCCGGACGCCGTGGCGTCCGTTGCCGGAGGTCGCCATGAACGTCGCCACGCGCACCGTCGTGCTGGCCAGCCGCAACCCGGACAAGCTGCGCGAGCTGCGCGAGATCTGCGCCGGCTTGCCGTTGCGCGTCGTCGCGAGCGCCGACTTCCCGGGCCTGCCCGAGGTCATCGAGGACGGCACGACCGCGCTCGGCAACGCGACGCGCAAGGCCCTGGTGGCCGCCGCGTACACCGGCGAGATCGCCGTCGCCGATGACACGACGTTCCAGGTCCGCGCGCTCGGCGGCGTGCCCGACGTCTTCGCCTCGCGTTTCGCCGGTCCCCAGGCCAGCTACGCCGACAACGCCGAGCTGGTCCTGGATCTCATGCGCAACATGCCGGACGATGCGCGCGACGCGCGCTTCGAGACGAGCATGGTGTGGATCGATCCGCGGCCGCCGGTTGGCCTGCAAGCGCGCGAGATAGGCCCGGTGCAGGCGGCCTGGCTGCACAATCCGTTCGCGCGATCGATCGGCCTGGCGCCCCACGTTGACGCCGACGCCTACTGGAACGAACTCGGCGACCGGCGGCGCGTCTGGGCCGATTACCGCGCCAGCCTGAGCGTGCTGCCGCCGGGTTGGGGCCTCGACCGCGAGCGCGTGTTTGCGATCATCGACCGCCTGGTGGCGCCCTTCCTGGCGGGCGGCCGTCCGGCGGACGCGCCGCCCGCGGCCGTGCGCGTGCCCGATACGCGCCTGTGGCTGGCTGCCGGACCGGACGATCCCAATCCGCCGCCGACGCTGGTCGCCCCGGCGGGACTGCCCGCCGACGCGCCCGGACGCGCCACGAGCGGTCCCATCTGGTTCGAACTGGCCGCCGCCGGCCGCCTGCTCGGCCGCGTGGGGCAGGAGCCTCTGGGCAGCGGGGGATTCGGGTACGACCCGATCTTCATCCCCGCCGGCCTGGAGCGAACCCTCGCCGAGCTGGCGCCCGCGGAGAAGCACGCCATCAGCCACCGCGCCCGGGCCATGCGGCGTCTGGCCGAAACCGCCGCGCGCGTCTACGACATGGCCGAGGCGAATGTGTAACCGTGCCTAGTCGCCGGCCCCGAAGCGTCGGCCTGCATTGACAACCGGGGCGCCGACTTCTATCAATTCCTGGCGCGCGAGCCTGCCGGCTGCCCGACGGCCGAGGCCGGGCCTGCGGGCACGGATCCTGCCCTGGTCGGGGCGTGGCGCAGTCCGGTAGCGCAACGGCTTTGGGAGCCGTGGGTCGCTGGTTCAAATCCAGTCGCCCCGACCATGCCGCACCGGCCGTGCCCTCTTGACACCGGCTGGCGGCACTGCCATTATTCGCCTTCCGCTCGGTGCGGACGCGAATGGTGCGCCCGTAGCTCAGCTGGATAGAGCAGTGGACTTCTAATCCACAGGTCGCAGGTTCGAGTCCTGCCGGGCGTGCCAGGTTGCTCGGTTTTCTGGTGGTGGATGTAGCTCAGCTGGCAGAGCCCCTGGTTGTGGTCCAGGTGGTCGTGGGTTCGAATCCCATCATCCACCCCAGTTCCTTTTCTCCGCGGACGCCGTGTTCCGCGGCCCTGCACGACGGCCTGTCATCTGCAGGCCGTTTCTGCTAAGGTACCTCCCATGCAATCGGCGGCCGCGCGCGCGGTCGGCCACAACCATCCAGGAGGATCCGATGGCTGGCGTGAACAAGGTCATCCTGATCGGCAATCTCGGCGCCGATCCCGAGGTCAAGTACACTCCCCAGGGCAACGTGCCGGTCGCCAACCTGCGCGTGGCGACCACCGAACGCTGGCAGGACCGCGCCAGCGGGGAGTGGCAGGAGAAGACCGAGTGGCACCGCGTCGTGGCCTGGCGCGGCCTGGCCGAGCGCGCCCAGCGCTTCCTGCGCAAGGGCAAGCAGGTCTACATCGAGGGCCGGCTCGAGACGCGCAAGTGGCAGGACCGCGACGGCAACGACCGCTACACCACCGAGGTCATCGCCCGGCAGCTCATGATCCTCGGCCGCCGCGAGGAGGGCGAAGGCGACTTCGCGGGCGCGGGCGCGGGTGCGGGCGCCGGCGCGAACCGCGCCGGTGGCCAGGAGTACGGGGGCGGCGACAGCTTCAGCCCCCCGCCGATGGACCCCACCGGCCCGATGGACGACGACGACCTGCCGTTCTGAGCGGGCGTCTGGCTGACGCAGACCGCTGACGACGCGGAGCGGGCCGCCCTGGCCGGGGCGGCCCGTCGTTCATCAGCCGCGCGTCTCGCACCACTGGTAGATCGGGCAGCGGTCGCAGAGCGGCCGGCGCGCGCGGCAGGTCTGGCGGCCGTGGTCGATGATCAGGTGCGTGAAGTCGCGCCAGTCCGACCGCGGGACCACCTCGTTGAGCTGCCGCTCCGCCGGGACGGGATCGGGCGTGTCGGTCAGGCCGAGCTTCAACGCGACGCGGCTGACGTGGGTGTCGACGACGACGCCGTCGGGCCGACGCCAGATCTCGCCCAGCACGACGTTGGCCGTCTTGCGCCCGACGCCGGGCAGGCACACGAGCTGCTCGATGCGCCCGGGGACCTCGCCGCCGTGGTCGGCGATGATCGCCCGCGCCGCGCCCTGCAGGCTGCGCGCCTTGTTGCGGTAGAAGCCGGTCGAGCGCACGGCGTCCTCGATCGCGTCGAGGGGCGCCTCGGCGACGTCGCGCAGCGTCGGGAACGCCGCGAAGAACAGCGGCGTGACCTGGTTGACCCGCGCGTCGGTGCACTGGGCCGAGAGGATCGTCGCGACCAGGAGCTGCCAGGGATCCTGGTGCTCCAGGCTGCAGCCGCTGTCGGGGAAGACCTCGCGCAGGCGGGCGATGATCTTGACGGCGCGCTGGCGGCGCGTGCGCAGGCTCAGCATGGGTGTCTCGCCTCGGGCCGCGCCGGCGAAGGTCCGTGCCGGTGGCCGCGGTGTTGGCGTGTTCGCGCGGTGCGGAACTCGATTCCAGCGCCGGCGTTCAACGCCGCGCACGGAGGCCCGCCGGGGCCCCGGAACGACCCGCCGCGGCTTGACACCTGCGGGCCCCGGTACTAGAATACGGCGCGCACGACGCAGACCAGTGTCCTCGACCCGACAGGTTACACGGCCTGCGCTACCGTCACAAGGACGGGCAGGTCGTTTTTCTACGACCGCGATATCGGGTGCGCCGCTAGCTCAACTGGCAGAGCAGCTGACTCTTAATCAGCGGGTTCGGGGTTCAAGTCCCTGGCGGCGTACCAATAGAATCAAGGGGCTGCGCGGAGAGCGTGGCCCCTTGGTTTTTTTACGCGGCGCGACGTTGGCGCCGCAGTGTAGCTGTTCCAAATCATTTGATCTACGTCCGAACTATCTTGATTCCGCCGATTCATTCGTGATAGGATCGCGGCCGTGATACCGATATCGCAGTATGAGTGGCTTCGGATTGGCGGTTGCGGACATTCTTCGCCTCGGCTTCCAGGGGGTTGATTCCAATGTCATTACAATCTCATCGAGCAGTCGTGCTCCTGTTGGGGGCGTTGGTCCTTGCTAGTGGATGTGGCAAGAACGACCCCAGTCGACCCGATACGATGCCCGAGCCGGAGGTAGTTCTCGCCGAGGAATCGGTCGTATTGAAACCTGAAGATGCGCCCGGTGCGCTGCTCGAGTATACCGAAATTGGCGATACCACGATAACGCAGAATTATGTGGAAGCGCAGAACATCGGAGTCGGTAGTGTTCTGGCGAGCGGAATAACACCTCAAGCTCCTCAGGGATTTCTGCGCAAGGTCACGGTCCGCCAGCCGGTACTGCACATACCCGCGCTGCACGAGCCTCTGACTGGGAATTTCGTCCCGTGAGTTCTGCTTCGTAATGGCTTACCGCGCCATAGCGCTTAACATTTGGGCCCTTTGCCCTTCGTCTCTGTCGTCACGCCCACAAGGAGGGCTCCCATGCGTCTGATGTCCTCTTTCTTGTTGATCGCTGCCGTGGTCCTGGTGATCGGCGGCTCTCAGAAGCCTGGTTACCTGTCCGAGTATCAGGTGGACATCGAGGTGACCGTCACGCACGGCGGCGCGCCGCTTGAAGGCGCCGTGGTCAAGCTTGACCTGAACAATAACGGGATCTGGGAAGTGCATTTTGGCGAGCCGCAGGCGGTCACCGGCACCGGCGGTCTTGCGAACTTCAACGACATCGTTTCCATCCAGATCCCGGGCGGTGACGATCCCACCGAGATCATCGACTGGCATCCGTCTAGGATCTTGACGGGGAACCTGCGCGGTGCGGTGGGCGCGCGTGACGTGCAGTTCGACTTCGTACTGCCGGCGGGAATCGGCCGGGCGAACCTTTGTCTCTATGACATACGGGGGCGGCTTCTGGCCGGGACCGACGGCGTAAGCGATCTGGCGCTGGACGTGCCGGGCAGCTTGCCGTCGGGGGTGTACTTCGTACGTCTTAGCGCCGGCGCGATGGCGCCGGTTACGCATCGGATCACGAGCGTGGGGCAGCGGGCGCAGACCATCCGGGCCCGGCAATTGAGCGCTGCCGAGGCGGTCGCCGCGGGCTGGTTAGAGTCCCGCGCGCCGGCAGGTAAGCAGCGGAGCCGTGACGAGCGGCATCCGGTCACGATCATGGTTTCTCATGTCGATCACGGTGGAATGAACCAGGCGGAAACTGTGATCGCTGGATTGAATGAGTTCACCGTCGCCATACCTGTCTCACCGGAGAGCTTCGTCTACATCCCGGCCGGTACGTTTGTAATGGGCAGTCCGGAGGATGAGCCGGGGCGTTATCCCAGCGATGGCCCGCAACACTTGGTCACCTTGACGAACGGTCTATACATGTCCAAATACGAGGTGACAGAGGGTGTATGGTATCAAGTGATGGGAGGCCAAACGTCACCCCTACCTCAGCGAGCGAAAAAAGCAGTGAACTGGGACATGGCTGTTCAGTTCTGCAATGCGCTGTCAGTGCAGCAGGGCCTGACCCCGGCCTATACGATCTATGGTACCAATGGCAACGTAACTTGGAATCAGAGCGCAAACGGTTATCGTCTGCCGACAGAAGCCGAGTGGGAGTACGCTTGTAGGGCTGGCAGTACGACGGCGTTCGCAAACGGTGCGATCACGTATCCCGACGGGTGTTCCCCGCTAGATCAGAATCTTAATGCGATTGGGTGGTATTGCGGCAACAGATACTCATGGGAGGTTCCCTCCATTGTCGGTCACAAGCAACCGAATGGCTGGGGTTTATATGATATGCACGGTAATGTATACGAGTGGGTCTGGTGTGGTTGGGGCCTATACACCGAGGATCCCGTTGTTGATCCGGTGCGAGATGTAGAACCGGGCATGGGTCGGGTTCTTCGTGGCGGCGACGGGTGGAACTGGTCCCGGTCCTGCCGTTCAGCGAGCAGGACAGGGTTCGGCCCTACTGCCACAGAGGTAGAAGGATATGTGTTCGGCATACGGGTCGTAAGGTCGGTCCCGAACCCTCTACTGGGTACTATTAGTATAGAACCTGATCCAAGGTAGGCTCGAGATCGTTGCTGACGGGTGTGAGTTCAAGGCTTCTCGAGTGGCCCTTCCTGAACCGATCCCCTGGGACTGATCACTACGGTCCCACGGACACGCCGAGTCTGGCAAGCCTGCCACGGTGCGATTCCAGTCGCCTCGCGAACTCTCCGCGCTGCGATCCGACCGACGCGGCGAGGTCGGCGTTGCCATGCGTCGCTGCTGCTCCCCACAGCACCTCGCTCCCAGCGCACGCCCGCGGCAGCAGCCGCCGGTCGATCAGGCCCTGGGGTATCCGCTCGGTCCACAGGCACATCTCGCCGCCGAGCACCCTGCCGGCGCCGCCCGTGGCCGCGACCGTGCGCAGAACCTCGGCCTCGGGATCGAACGACAGCACCGTCGCGAGGTTGACCTTCTGGTCGTCCTGGTCGAGATACAGGTGGGAGATCGGCGAAAGGATCGTGTCGTGGCCGCGGCGCAGCGCCTCGACCGCGCCGTCGAGTCCCCGCCAGCTCTGCACGACCGCCGACGGCGCCAGCCCGCCGGCGAGCACCTCGTCCCAGCCGATCGTACGGCGGCCGCGCTCCGCGAGCCACCCGGCCACGCGCCGCACGAACCAGCCGTGCAACGCGTCGGCGTCGGGCAGCCCTGCGGCCGCCAGACGCTGGCGGCACCGCGGGCAGGCGAGCCAGCGGTCGGGCGGGCACTCGTCGCCGCCGAGGTGGATGAACTCCGACGGGAAGATCTCCAGCACCTCGGCCAGCGCCGTCTCGAGGAAATCGAACACCGCGTCGTTGCCCGCGCAGTAGATGTCCGGGAACACGCCCCACGCGGTCTGCACCGGCAGCGGCGCACCGCGGCAGCTCAGCTCCGGATACGCCGCCAGCGCGGCCTGGCAGTGTCCGGGCAGCTCGATCTCCGGCACCACGGTGATCCCGCGCGCCGCGGCGTAGGCGACCACGTGCCGCGCCTGTGCCTGCGTGTAGTACCCGCCGTAGCGGACCCCGTCGTCATCCAGCCGCCAGGCGCTGACCTCGCCGAGCCGCGGGCGCGCGTGGATCTGCAGCCGCCAGCCCTGGTCTTCGGTCAGGTGCCAGTGCAACCGGTTCAGCTTGTGCAACGACATCAGCTCGATCACCAGTTCGATGCCGGCGAGGTCCTGGAAGTGTCGGCACGAGTCGAGCAGCAATCCGCGCCAGGCGAAGCGCGGCCGGTCGGCGATGCGCAGGCAGGGCAGCGGCCAGCGGTCGCGAGGTGCCGACGCATTCTGTGGCGACCCCGCCTCGCTCGGCTCGCGCCCACCGCCGCCCGCGGGGCCGGCTGGCGCCAGGGCCGCGAACTGCGGACCGAGCCTCCCGTCCGGCCGTCCGGGATCGGCGGCCACGCGCGGCAGCGGCCGCTCCACATCGATCGGCAGGAGCTGGCGCAGCGTCTGCAGTCCCCAGACCAGCCCGGCACGATCGCCGGCACGCAGCGCGACGCCGCGCTCGTCGATGTCCAGCGCGTAGGCCTCGGCGCCCAGGTCGGCGGCCACGCCGAACGTGATCGCGACGTGCGCCGGCGCACGTCCCGCGGCCGGCGCGCCGCCGGCGACCGGCAGCGGCAGGCCCGTGCCGCGGCGCAGCAGATCGAGCAGGGGGGCGGCCCAGGCGGCGAGGTCGTGCGGGCCGGGCTCGAGGTGGACCATGGTCGCGCGGGTCAGCTCGATCGAGCCACCGGTGCGCGTGATCGCCTGCGGATAGGGGATGAGCGGCAATGCATGGTCTGGCGTCGGCATGGCGCGAGTCTAGCCGATGGATGCGCGTGGGCGCAACGGGTCAGCAACGAGTCAGCAACGTGTCTGCGGCGGGTCAGCGGGCGCCGAACCAGCTCGGCGCGTCGAGCACCACGTCGCGCTCGGCGTCGCGCACCGCGTACTGGAAGCCCGGCTGTACGCTGTAGGCGCCGAGCTGGCCGTCGCGGGACACCGCCAGATAGCCGACCTGCACCTCGCCGGGGTCGCTGCCTAGGCCCGCGGCGATGCGCCCGATCGCCTCCTCGCACGCGGCCTGCGGCGAGCGTCCCTGGCGCATCAGCTCGACGACCAGGAAGCTGCCGAGCGTGCGCATCACGAACTCGCCGTGGCCGGTCGCCGTCGCGGCGCCCACCGCGCCGTCGACGAAGAGCGCCGCGCCGATGATCGGCGAATCGCCGACGCGCCCGTGCAGCTTGAAGGGCATGCCGCTGGTCGTGCAGGCCGCGGCGCAGCGTCCGCCACCGTCCAGGGCGATGATGCCGAGCGTGTCGTGCTGCTCGCGGTTGGCGCGCGGCTCGAAGCGGCCGCCCTGGCGTTGCCACTCCTCCCACTGCCGGCGCGCCGCCTCGGTCAGCAGGTCGCGCTCGACGAAGCCCTGCGCGAGCGCGAAGCGGCGGGCGCCTTCGCCGGCCAGCATGACGTGCGGCGTGCGCTCCATGACCAGGCGGGCGACCGACACGGGATGCGCGATGCCTTCGAGGAAGCAGACGCTGCCGGCGCGGCCGGCGTGGTCCATGACGCAGGCGTCGAGCGTCACGTGCCCGTCGCGGTCGGGAAGCCCCCCGAGACCGACCGACGAGTTCTCGGCGTCCGCTTCGGCGACGCGGGCGCCCGCCTCGACGGCGTCGAGCGGCGAGCGGCCGCCGCCCAGCGTCTCCCACGCCGCGGCGTTCGCGGCCTGGCCGAAGTCCCAGGTGCTGACGATCATCGGCCGGCGGCCGGCTGTCGGCGCCGCGCCGGCGCCGAGGGCGGCGCCGGCCAGGGCGCACGTGGTCAGGAACTCGCGGCGGGTGGGCATCGCTCTCTCCCCGTGTCGGCGAAGGCCAGCTCGATGGTCACGATGCGAAAAGGCGCCAGGTCGACCGCGTCCGGCGCGGCGAGCGGCGCGACGCGCTCGTCCAGGAGGTCCAGCGACCAGGCGGCCGCCACCGGGCGGCCGGTCGCCAACGTCGCCCGCTGCGGCCGGCCGGTCTGGTTCCACAGTCGCACCACGAGGCTGTCGCGCAGCGGGTGGCGGCGCAACGCGCTCACGGCGACGGCCGGGTTGTCGATCGCCAGCAGCGAGCCGCCCGGCCGCGCGCCGGCCACCACGCCCTGACGCGTCGGCGGCGGATTCAGCCAGTTCTGCGCGCGGCGGCGCAGGTCGTCCGGCGCCTGATCGCGTGGCGCGAGCGGCGCGATCGCGTAACGGAAGACGTGCGGGCCGAGGCACTGGGCTTCGGGGGTCGCCAGCGTCGGCCCGGCGTTGGTGTTGCGCCGCGTGGGGACGTCGTCGCGCGAGA
>CAZJWO010000049.1:0-25826 GCA_964549735.1 uncultured Fibrobacteraceae bacterium
CACCCTATCCTACACTCTTTCCCTACACGACGCTCTTCCGATCTGAGATCATCGAGGGTCCGGCGCGGTTGCTCGATGAGCAGAAGGCGAAACAACTGCTGGCCGTCTACGGCATCCCCGTCACGATGCCGCAGGTGTGCGACACGGCCGCGGCGGCGGTCGCGGCGGCCGCGGCCGCCGGGTATCCGGTCGTCATGAAGATCCATTCCTCGGATATCACGCACAAGTCGGATGTCGGCGGCGTCGTGCTCGACCTCGACGGCGCCGCGGCCGTGGAGGCCGCCTTCGCGCGGATCATCGCGTCGGCCCGCGACCGCGCGCCGGCCGCGAAGATCGCCGGCGTGACGATCCAGCCGCAGGCGCGCCTGCGGCACGGCGTCGAGCTGATCCTCGGCGCGCGCAAGGATCCCGTGTTCGGCGCCGTGCTCATGGTCGGTCTGGGCGGCACCGCGGCCGAGCTCTTCGACGATCGCGCCATCGGCTTCCCGCCACTGAACGAGCGACTCGCCCGGCGCATGCTGGAGTCGTTGAAGATCTGGCCGCTGTTGTCGGGATACCGCAACCGGCCGCCGTTGGCCATCGAGCGGCTGCTCGAGGCGCTGTTCCGCCTGTCCTACCTCGTGGTCGACGTGCCGGAGATCGCCGAGCTGGACATCAACCCCCTGCTGGTCGGCGAAACCGAGGTCGTGGCGCTCGACGCGCGCGTCGTGCTGGACGACGAGGGTGCGGCGCCGGCCGAACGCTACGCCCACCTGGCTCTGCGCCCGTATCCGGACGAGTACGTGCGCGAGGTCGCGCTCGAGGATGGCCTGGCCGTCACGCTGCGACCCATCAGACCCGAGGACGAGCCGCTCTGGCTCGACCTGCTGCGCGAATGCTCCCGCGAGACGCTCTACCAGCGCTTCCGCTACCTGTTCCACTGGGACACGCACGACATCGCGGCCCGCTACTGCTTCATCGACTACGACCGCGAGGTCGCGATCGTGGCCGAGGCCCGGATCGAGGGTCGCAAGCAGTTGCTAGCCATCGGCCGGCTCTCCGCCGATCCCGACGTGCAGACGGTGGAGTTCGCCGTGCTGGTGGGCGATCGCTGGCAGGATCGCGGCCTCGGCAGCCTGCTGACGGATTACTGCCTCGAGATCTCGCAGCGCTGGGGGCTGGCGCGCGTGGTCGCCCAGACGACGCGGGACAACGCGCGCATGCTGGCGATCTTCGAGAAACGCGGATTCGTCGTCGCGTACGACGCGGACGGCGCCGAGGTCTCGCTGATCAAGGAGCTTCGCCGCTGAGGGGACTGTTCGCCCAGCGCCCTGTTCCGTGCCGACGCTGAGCCGGCGACCATGCCTGCCGGGTGGCTTGCGGGCCGCTCGCGCGCATTTCCCGTCTTGTTCCGCGAAAATTGTTGCCGGCTGCCGTAATCGCCCAAATGGCTGCTAGTTAGCAACTTACGGCCAGAATAGCCGCAATCCATTGGTTTGTTTCGGGTTGGACGCCGCCGGCAACAATCTTCGAGGCACAACCCATTTCCCGCCGATTGACGCCCCTATACGAGTGCGATATAGTCCCGTATGTGCGGCAGATGCGCCGCGCGGCCATGCCTCGATCGCCCATGGGGCGCGGAAGGGAGTCGCCATGTCCCGCAATACGTCTCGCCTGCGGTGTGGATCTCCGCTTTTGCTGGTTGCGTGTGTTCTGATCGGATGTTCGGACAGTAGCGATCCGAGCGGCCCGGACAGCGAGGGCCCGATCCGTGTCACCGCTCCGCTCGACGGCGCGGTCGCCGATGTCGCGCTCGTCGCGGGCGTGCCGACCGAGGTCGTCTTCACGGTCCAGCTGCCACCCGATGTCGCTTCGGTCGCTGCGGCGGAGATCGACATCGCCGCCACGCTCGACCACGTGCGCGTCGACGGCCTTCCGCTGCGCCAGCTGATCTGGCGCAAGGCGGGCCGCCTGCTCGGACTGACCGAGGATCTCGGCGCGACGGCCTATTTCCGCATCGGCAGCGAACCGGCGACGGTCTGCGCGCAGGGCACGATCTACGGACCGTTCACCGTCGCGCACAGCACGGCGCTGAACGTCGATCCGCCCACCGCGACGGCCGACGACGCGACGCTGCAGATCATCAATGCCGGCGCGATGACCATCTGCATGTCCATCACGGCGAATTTCGACGGCCTGCTGAGCGTCGACGGCGTCGCCATGGATCTCGAGTCAGGCGCCTGCGCCTCGCCGGCGAATTTCGCGGGAGTCTGGGTCGGCACCTACGAGTGCGGGAACTTCTGCGGCGAGCCGTTCGGCGGGTCGATCACGCTGACCGTCACGCAGAACGGTCGTCAGGCCAGCTATTCCGCCGGCGGCACCACGTTCAGCGGGCGCGTCTGCGGCGACACGTTCCGCTTCGAGTACACCGGCGAAGACTTCGTCGAGCGCGGTACGCTCACCCTGACCGGTCCCGATACGGCGGTCAAGCACTCCACGTGGCGCAATACCTTCCCGCCGTACTGCTGGGGCGATTGCGTCGACTACCTCACGCGCGGGGCGGCGACAGGCTGTCCGCCGCTGGTGATCGGTGGCGAGCCGCCGGCGCTCGCCGAGGTCGGCCAGTGGTATATGTGGTCGCCGGACGTCAGCGGCGGTTTCGGCGAGGTCACGGTCTGGGTCACGACGCCCGAACCGATTCCCGGCTTCAGCGAGACGGAGGGCGGCGCCCTCTGGGGCACGCCGACGGCCGAGGCCGTGGGCACCTGGCAGGTCAACGTGACCGCGTACGACGCCTGTCCGACAGGTACGCAGGTCGTCAACCAGATGTACACGCTGACCGTCGTCGAGTAGCGCCGTCGCGGGCTCGTCGCTCAGACGACCCCTTCGGCGCGCAGGGCCTCGATGCGGTCGGCGCTGTAGCCGAGCGAGGCGAGCACCTCGCCGGTGTGCTGCGAGAGCCGTGGCGGCGGCGATTCCACGCCGCCCGCCGTGGCCGAGAACTTCGCCGACAGCGTGAAGAACGGGATCTCGCCGATCCCCGCGACCGGCAGCTTCTGCAGCGTGCCGCGATGCTCGACCTGCGGCTGCGTGAGCGCCTCCGCGAGCCCGATGACCGCGCCCGTGGGCACGCCGACCTCGTTGAGCGCCTCCACCCAGTGCTCGGTGGGACGGGTCTTGAGCTTCGCCTCCAGCAGCGGGGTCAGCAGCTTGCGGTTGGCCTTGCGGGTGTCGCGCTCCTTGAAGCGCGGGTCATCGGCGAGCTCCGCCACGTCGAGGGCGCGGCAGAGGTCTTCCCACTGCTTCTGCTGATTGGCGGCGATGTTCACGCAGCCGTCCTGGGTGGCGAAGGTGCCGGACGGCGCGGCCGTGAAATTGTCGTTGCCCATGAGCACGGGCTGCTGGCCGCCGATGAGCAGGTTGGCCGCCACCCAGCCCATGAGCGGCATGATCGAATCGAGCAGGGCGACGTCGATCATCTGGCCCTCGCCCGTGCGCTCGCGGTGGTAGAGCGCGGCCATGATCGCGAACGCGGCGTTCAAGCCGCCCACCGTGTCGCAGAGCGGGAAGCCGGCCCGCAGCGGGTTGAGGCGCTCGTCGCCGTTGACGGCCATGACCCCGGACAGTCCCTGGATGATCTGGTCGTAGGCCGGCTTGAAGGCGTCGGGTCCGGTCTGGCCGAAGCCCGAGATGGCGCAGAAGACCAGGCGTGGATTGATCTTGCGCACGGCCTCGTAGCCGAAGCCGAGGCGGTCCATGACGCCGGGCCGGAAGTTCTCGACGACCACGTCGGCTGTCTCGAGCAGCTGGCGGAAGATCTCCTTGCCCGCGGGCGCCTTGAGATCGAGCGTGAGCGACTTCTTGTTCGCGTTCTGGGCCAGGAAGCTGGTGCCCATCAGCTGCTTGTTCAGGTCGGGCAGGCAGCCGAGCTTGCGCGCCAGGTCGCCGTCCTTGGGGTTCTCGATCTTGATCACTTCGGCCCCGAGCAGCGCCAGGTGGACCGTGGCGAACGGGCCGGAGAGCACGTTGGTCAGGTCGAGGACGCGCACACCGTCGAGCAGCTTCTTCATCGCAGACACCCTTTCGCTCATGCCGACTTGGCGGTGAGGGGACCGGACTTGTAGACGAGGCCGGGCAGCGGGCGATCGAAGAAGACGCTCAGGGCCCGGCTCAGCTCCAGCAGGCGCTCGAGATCGATATCGCGGCGACGGCCGCTGCGCTGCAGCCAGTGCACGAGGTCTTCCGTGCAGACGTTGCCCGCCGGTTGCTTCGTGAACGGGCAGCCGCCGAGGCCGCCGGCCGCCGCTTCCAGCGAACGGACGCCCGCGCTCATGGCCGCCAGGCAGTTGGCCAGGCCGAGCCCGTAGGTGTTGTGGAAGTGGCAGGCGAGGTCGGCGTCGGGCGCGACGGCGCGGATCGCTTGGAACAGGTCCGCGACCTGCTCCGGATAGGCGTGGCCGGCGGTGTCGGCCAGGGAGAACGTCGCGAAACCGGCCTCGAGATAGCGCCGCACGATGCCCAGCACCCGCTCGGCCGGGATCGGCCCCTCGAAGCCGCAGCCGAAGGCCGATTGCACCGAGAGCTGCACCTGCTTGCCGGCCGACCGTGCCTGCTGCGCCGCGGCGAGGATGCGCGTGACCGCCTCGTCGGTGGCCATGCCGGTGTTCTTGTGGCTGTGCGTCTCGGACGCGGAGACGCCCATGCAGTACATCTCCACGCCGCACGCTTCGCCGCGCTCGAGCCCCTTCTCGTTGAGCACCAGGCCCGAGAGCACGACACCGGGCCGCTTGCGCTCCGGCGCGGTGAAATGCTTGAACAAGGCGTCCGTGTCGGCCATCTGCGGCACCTTGACCGGGTGCACGAACGACCCGAGCTGGATGACGTCGACGCCGGCCTGCATGAGCAGTTCGACCCAGGCGGCCTTGGTCTCGAGGGGCACCACGGCCGACTCCATCTGCAGGCCGTCGCGCAGGCCGACCTCGTGGATGATGAGCTCTTCCATGCCTGTTCTCCGCGTCAGAGGGTCAACGAATCCGGGTCTGGAAGCTAGCCTGGGCCGACATTCGGGTCAAGGACAGCGGGGGCGCCTTGACTCCGGGCGCGCCGGTCATAGAATTGCGGGAACGGCCGGGCATGGCGCCCGGAGCGCACCAGACCGAGGCGACGGGCTCGCTGGCGCCTCAGCCGGCGGGAAAGGGAGCAGCAGGCATGGGCATGACGGTAGCGGAAAAGATCCTGGCCCGGGCCACCGGCCAGGCGGCGGTCAAGGCCGGCGACGTGGTCGAGCCGCGCGTCGACGTGGCGATGTCCCACGAGAACGCCGCCCTGGTCCTGAACCAGTTCAACGAGGTCTTCAAGGGCACCGACCTGGAGGCCAGGGTATGGGATCCGCAGAAGATCGTCATCATCTTCGACCACCGGGTTCCCGCCGAGTCGTCCAAGACGGCGACCAATCAGAAGAAGGTGCGCGAATTCGCCGCCGCGCAGAAGATCGCCAAGTTCCACGACGTGCGCGGCGACCAGGGCGGCATCTGCCATCAGATCCTGCCCGAGAACGGCTACGTGCGGCCCGGCTTCGTCGTCGTCGGCACCGATTCGCACACCACGAGCCACGGCGCACTGGGCGCCTTCGCCTTCGGCATCGGCGCGACCGAGATGGCCGCCGTCTGGTCGCTGGGGCGCGTGCTGAACGTCGAGGTCCCCGGCACCATCAAGGTCGAGGTCAAGGGCGCGTTCCCGCGGGGCGTCGGGCCGAAGGACCTCATCCTGCACCTCATCGGCGAGCTGACCGCCGAAGGCGCGAACTTCAAGGTCATCGAATTCCACGGCGAGACCGTGCGCAAGATGTCCACCTCGGGCCGTCTGGTCATCTGCAACATGACGGTCGAAGCGGGCGCCACGAGCGGCATCGTGCCCGCCGATCAGGAGACCGCCCGCTACCTGCGCGAGGAGGCGGGCGTCGCCGATCCGCTCGATCTCGTCACGCCCGATGCGGACGCCGTGTACGACCGCGTCGTGACGATCGACGTCAGCGGCCTGGTGCCGCAGATCGCCTGCCCGCACACCGTGGACAACGTCAAGCCCGTCGACGCGGTGGCCGGCACCAAGGTCAACCAGATCGTCATCGGCTCCTGCACGAACGGCCGGCTCGACGATCTGGAGACCGCCGCCGGCATCCTCAAGGGCCGCAAGGTCGCCGCCGGCACGCGTATGCTGGTGTTCCCCGCCTCGTGGCGCATCTACAAGGAGGCCATGCGGCAAGGCGTGCTCGAGACGCTCATCGACGCCGGGGCGCTCATCGTCAACCCCGGTTGCGGCTGCTGCCTGGGCGTGCACCAGGGCGCCCTGGGCGACAAGGAGGTCGCGCTGTCGACCACCAACCGCAACTTCAAGGGTCGCATGGGCAATCCCAACTCCGAGGTCTATCTGTGCTCGCCCGCCGTGGCGGCCGCTTCGGCCCTGACCGGCGTGATCTCCGATCCGCGAAAGGCGGTGTGACATGGCCAAGGTCGTCTTTACGATCGGCGACGACGTCTCGACCGATACCATCTACCCGGGCCGGTTCATGGCGACGGTCCTGCCCAGCGAGACGCCGCAGTTCGCCTTCGCCGACTTCCCGGAGATCAACGGCAAGATCAAGACCGGCGAGCTGCCGCGCGACGCGGTCATCGTCGGCGGCCGCAACTTCGGCTGCGGCTCGAGCCGCGAGCAGGCGGCCAGCTGCCTGGCCGGCGTCGTGGTCGTGGCCCGCGACTTCGCGCGCATCTTCCTGCAGAACGCGATCAACGTCGGTCTGCGGACCGTGATCTGCCCGACCATCGCCGCCGAGGTGGGCGACGAGCTGGAGTTCGGCAAGGCGGAGATCAAGAACGTGACGCGCGGCACCACGCATCCGATCGTGGCGCTGCCGAAGGCGCGGCAGGCGATCGTCGACGCGGGCGGGTTGATCCCTTATGCGCGCAAGCTCGTCGTGGCGGAACGGACGAAATAGCCGTCGCGCCGTCCGCCGGTTTCCGCTCACCCGCTCGACCGCGCGCTCGCACCGTCCCCGACCGGACGGTGCGGGCGCGGGTCGCTTCCGGCGATCTGTTGCAGGACCCGCGCCGCGTGCCGCCGCTTGTCGCGAGTCCCGCTTTTGATGTACAATAATCGCGCCCGGTCGTGAGTCGGGAATCGCCAGGGGGATTCCAGGTTTCGGTCTGCCTCGGTTCACGCGAAGCGATGGACCGCGCTTGCATCCCGCTCATCCGGAGGTGTCGCGATGTCGAGGAAGCTATCATTCTGCGCCGTAGCGCTGGTTCTGGCCGCAACCGCTGGGGCCGACGGCGGTCCCAGCCCGATCCACTCGACGGTCGGCTTCGTCGATCCCGGCGCCGCCGGCGCCCTGATCTACGTGGTCCCA
This sequence comes from uncultured Fibrobacteraceae bacterium, assembly GCA_964549735.1. Taxonomy (GTDB): domain Bacteria; phylum Krumholzibacteriota; class Krumholzibacteriia; order LZORAL124-64-63; family LZORAL124-64-63; genus Glo-17. Next base: position 7,382 of record CAZJWO010000049.1, read on the forward strand.
TCCGGCACGGGTCCCGCCCTGAGCGACGCGCGGCTCCTGGTCGTCTGCGATCCGCCGTCGGGCACGGTCGTTGAAAGCGTCAACGCGTCGATCGTGCTGACGTTGCGGGACTACAGCAGTCTCCTCATCTGGAACTACCCCGCCGAAGACATGTGGCTGCAAGGCGAGGGCGGCAACTTCGACTGGTGCGTTGGCGGCACGAACGCCGACCAGAACACCAACCTCGACGGCCAGACGTTCTGGGTCAATCCGCTGCGGGCCGGCGGCTGCGTCGAGAGCGGCGTGCGGATCTATATCGCCGGCCAACCGATGGCGGCGGTTCTTAACCTGATCATCGCCAGCCCCGACAACAACGGGGACCTGGCGGTGACCCTCATCGACCTGACGGCCTTCGCGGCGGCGTACAACACGCCGGCGAGCTACAGCACATGCCACGACTACAACTACGACTGCGTGGTGAGCCTGACGGACCTGACGATCTTCGCGCTCTACTACAACATCTCGACGTGCCTGTAGCCGCTGCCGCGGCTCGAGAACGCCCCCGCGGCCGGTTGGTCGCGGGGGCGTGGTCTTGGCTAGCAGGTCGCCGACTCGGTTGTCCGCTCAGCGTCGCAATCCGGCCGCGATATCTCCGGCCGTGAAATCGAACGCGTACTCGTCGCTCGCGCGCCGGTCGGCTGTCAGGACGCGCAATCGGAACGTGTACTCGCCGGGCGGCAGCGGGATCGTCGCGCCGTGGGTCTGGATGGTCGCGAACTCCCGCGTCACCTGCTCGAACAGCGATCCCACCTCGCTGGTCGACAGATTCTTGAAATAGCGGCCGCCGCCGGCGTCGGCCAACGGCTGCAGCTGATCGTCACGCACGTCCGAGCCCAGACCGATGACGAAGGTCGTCAAGCTGGGGTGCGCTTCGATGGCCGCGACGGCGCCGGTCAGCGTGGCTGCTTCGAAGCCGGCGATCCAGAACGGGGCGCCGTTCGCGGTGACGCCCTGGGAGAGCGGCTGCTCGTTGTCGAACCAGCTGTAGTTGTCGGCGCCGTCGGAGAAGACGACCATGATGTGATGGTCGTTCGGACCGTTGGCGATGGTCTCGTGGGCTTCGGCCATCCGAAGCGCTTCGTGGGTGACGGCGGCGAAGAGCTTGGTGGCCGAGCCGGGATTTGGCGCCGGGATGGTGACCAGATCGCCGGGCACCCATTCGCGGACGCTCGGATTGGGGTAGTAGATGAGTTCGTTGAACCAGGCCACGTTCCAGGTGAAGCTGCCGGCGCGGCCCGTGTAGAGCTCCCTGCCGTGCAGGATCGCATCGCGCGCGGCCTGGAGCATCGGCATGAACGCCGGCGGCTCGTGCAGCAGCATGCTGTAGCTGGCGTCGAGCACCAGGCCGAGGTGGATGCTGGCGCTGAGCTCCTCGGCGTCCTCGCGGAGGATCGACTCGTTGTCGACCGGGGCGTCGTCGAGCAGGAACTCGACCACGACCTCCGCGGGCGTCAACGCGAAGCCGTCGCGGTCGCGGGCGATGAACTGCACGACGACGTTCGTCTTGCCCGTCGCGGCGTGATACGTGACCTGGGGTTCGCCGGTCATCTGGATGGTGACCTGCGCCGCCGGCGGTCGCGGGCCGGTCGGATAACCGTCACCCGAACAGCCCAGCAACGGGGCCAGAACCGTCAACGCGAGCAGCGAACGCACCAGCAAGCTGCCTGCCATGGCTCCATCCTCCAGGTCGGAGACCCTTTCCGGCGCCGCGTCCCTCATGGCGCGGCGGCGGGGCACGCAATACGCGGCGCGGCTCAGCCCGCCTGATCCTTGGCGACCTTCTTGAGCTTGTCGTTGGCCATGATGGCCAGATCGACGCGCCGGTTGCCGGCGCGTCCGTCGGGCGTCGCGTTGTCGAACAGCGGCTGATCCGGGCCGTAGCCCATGATCGTGAAGCGGGTGGCGTCGACTTTCTGGCCGGAAAGCACCGTCGCGACCGCGTTGGCCCGGTTCTGCGACAGGGTCATGTTGTAATCGTAGGGCCCCGTGCTGTCCGTGTGGCCCTCGATCAGCACGAGCGTGTCCGGGTACTTGTTCAGGATCTGGGCGAGCCGCACCAGGTTCTCGCGCGATGCGGGTTTGACGTCGGCCTTGTTGACGTCGAAGAGCAGTCCCGAGTCGAAGGTGATCTTGATGCCCTCGCCGATGCGCTCGATCTTGGCGCCGGCGAGGTCCTGCTCGATCTCGGCTGCCTGCTTGTCCATGTAGTTGCCGATGTAGGCCCCGGCCGCGCCGCCGACGGCAGCACCGATGATCGCGCCGAGGACCGTGTTGCCGGCGTGGTGGCCGATGACCCCGCCGACGACGGCGCCCGAGCCCGCGCCGATGACGGCGCCCTTCTGCTGCCGGCTCATGCTGGCGCAACCGACCGTGCCGAGGACCAGCACAGCGATCATGACGATGGCTTTCGCTCTCATGGCGTGGCTCCTTGACGGGACCGTGCCCGCAGATTCGATCTGGTCGGACCATATCGGCTCGATCTTCGCGGACGTCGCGAGGTGACCGAGCGACACGATTGGCCTAAAGGTAATCCAGGGCGCAGAAGCTGTCCATGCACTAGCGCAGCAGATGCCAGCCCACCGCCAGCCAGCCGGCCGAGGCTCCGGTATGGGAGAGCAGCGCCGGCCAGATCGATTCCCAGCGCCGACGGCTCCACGTCCAGAAGCACGCGGCCAGCAGGACGCCCGCCAGCATCGCGGCGGCCGCCGCCGCGCCGCTGGCCAGGCGGCCGACGGTCAGCACGTGGTAGGAGGCGAAGAGGACGATCAAGGCGACGCCGGACCGCGGTCCGCGCCAGAGTCTCGGTTGGAGGTAGCCGCGCCAGAACAATTCCTCGGCCGGACCGTTCAGCAGCAACAGCCAGCCGAACAAGAGGGCGGGGCGGCCGGGGTCCGCTCCCCAGTCGAGCAGCGCTTCGCGCAGGCGATCGCCGGTGGGATAGAGCCCGGGCGCGAGCAGGTACGACAGCGGCGCGGCGAGCGCCAGCGCGCCGCCGAAGGCCAAGCCCAGCTCGATGCGCCGGCCGGAGCGATCGCCGCCGGGAACGAGCCCCAGGCGCTGCGCGTGGTCGCGCCAGCTCAGTCCCTCCCGCCTGGCGAGCAGCGCCGGCACCAAGAGGCAGAGGCAGAGGTGATAGCCGACGACGACGGCCGTCACGCTGCGCAGGCCGATCAGGCCGCCAGACACGAGGAGCGGCGCGGCCGCCGCCAGCAGCCAGGTTCGTTTCACGCTCGCCTTTCTATTCGCGACCTCAAGCGCGTTTCCAGCGCCGGTGCACCCAGGTCCACTGCGCGGGATGCGCGCGGATGAACGCTTCCAGCAGTTCGTTGTAGCGCCGCGTGGTCCGCGCGACCGTCTCGGCGATGTCGCGGCCCGGCGCCAGGGGGATCTCCTCGCTGAACGATGCGTGATGGCGGCCCTGGGCGTCGCGCCACGATAGCAGCATGATGACAGGACAGCCGGTGCGCGCGGCCAGCAGGGCCGGCGCCTTGACGGTCCCGGCCTCCCGGCCGAAGAACGGCCCACGCACGCCTGTCTTGCCGCCTTCGTGCTGGTCGATGGACATGCCGACGGTGCCGCCCTCGCGCAAGTGCCTGCGCACCTCCGCGAGGCTGCCGTGCGCGTCCAGGAATCGCGCGGCTCGCGCGCGCCGCACGCCCTGCCAGAATCGGTCGATGCTCCGCCGGTGCGCGCGACGCGTGATGACGAGCATGTCCAGATCCCAGGCCGCTTGCGCGAGCGCCAGGTACTCCCAGTTGCCGACGTGCCCGGTCAGGATGATCAGGCCCTTGCCGCGAGCGCGGGCCGCGTGGGCGTGCTCGAGGCCGGTGACGGTGAACCGCGATAGCAGCGCGGCGTCGCTCAGCGCGGGCAGGCGCAGGAACTCGGCCAGGACCACGCCGTAGTGCGCGAAGTTCTCGCGGCAGAGATCCCGCAGCTGCTTCTCGTCGTACCGGCCCGCGAAGGCCTGGCGCAGACCGGACAGCGCCACCGCGCGGCGCCGGCGGATCAGCGCGCGAGCCAGCAGACCCAGACCACGCCCGAGCCGCAGCGCCGAGCGCTCCGGCAGCAGCCTGAAGAGGCGAGCGACGAGGTCCAGGCAAACGTAGAGCACGAGCGCTGACTCCAGAGCGAGGTCGGTACGTTTCGCGCCCGGGTCCGCGGGCGCGGGGCCTATCTCAGTGGCGCGCGGCGATCACCTCGATGCCCACGAGCGCGTCGTGCGGCAACGCGCGCACCTCGACGACGCCGCGGGCCGGCGGGTCGGCAGGGAAGAAGTCGGCGCAGATCGCGTCGACCGCCGCCAGCGCCCTCAGGTCGGTGAGGTAGATCGTCAATCTGAGGATCCCGGCCAGGCTGCTGCCCGCCGCCTCGAGGATCGCCTGGGCGTTGCAGAGGCAGCGGTGGGCCTGCGCGGCGTGATCAGACCCGCTCAGCATCCCGCTGCGCGGATCGCGCGCGACCTGGAGCGAGGTGAAGATCAACGCGCCGTAGCTCACGCCTTGGCTGGCGGTTCCCTCGGCGGCGGGGGCCGCGTCGGTCTGGATGATGTGGTGGGTCATGACGCCTCCTGGCTGATGCCTGGCCTGCAGTGTAACGAGGGACCGGCGCACGGTCAAAGACGCCCACGCCGCGCGAGCGCCGGGATGTCGCCACTACCGGATATCGATCCCGTCACTGTGTTGATATCCGATGATCTGTGGACGAAATTCGCTTGCACACCTTTGCTTGTCGTCTAGGATGTCCAACGCAGTGTTCGACTGGACCGCAAACGAAAAGGAGATGCACGATGATCAAGCGAATGGCTCTCGCCGCGACGGCGCTCGTTCTGGTGGCCTCGGCCGCGACCGCGCTCGATTTCGACCAGAAGCACTGGTACAGCCAGGGCATCCTCTCGTTGCCGATGGGCAACTTCGGCGACTTCGCCAACCTCGGCATCGGCGCCGGAGTCGGCCTGTCGGCGCCTAGCTCAGCAGACCTGAACTTTCGCGGCGAGATCTCGTACATCTATTTCCTGACGGATGATTTCGGCGGCGCCGAGACATCGGCCAGCATGATCCCGATCCTCGTCCTCGCGCATTATGGCCTCAAGGATTCCCAGGCCTATCTGCTCGGCGGCTTGGGCATCGTCATCGTCAAGACGAAGTTCGACTACTCGGGCCCGTTCGCCAGCGGCAGCTTCTCGCACACCGACAGCGAACTCGGCTTGGTCCTCGGCGGCGGTTACGCCTTGAGTCCGACCATGAATCTCGAGGGCCGCCTCAACGTGATCAGCGACGCCAACAGCATCAGCGCGCACCTGAGCTTCCGCTTCTAGGCGCGGTCGCCGCCGTGCGATTCGTGCAAGGAGGGGCGCCTCGGTTAGGGGCGCCCTTCTTCGCGACGGCGGCGAAGGCGAATCGATCGCGTCGCGGCGAAGGCTCAAGCGTGCAGGGCCCTCCCAGCGACCGCCAGCGCCGCTTCCTTGACCGTCTCGCTGAGCGTGGGGTGGGCGTGGCAGACGCGCGCGAGATCCTCGCTGCTGGCGCCGAAGGCCATGGCGGCGACCGCCTCGGCGATGAGGTCGCCGGCGTGCGGGCCGATGATGTGCACCCCCAGGATGCGGTCGGTGTCGCCGTGGGCCAGGATCTTGACGCGGCCGTCGATGCGCTCGACGGCGCGGGCGCGGCTGTTGGCGCGGAAGAAGAAGACGCCCTTGCGGTAGGGCGTACCGTCCTCCTTGAGCTGCTCCTCGGTGCGGCCGACGCCGGCGATCTCGGGATCGGTGTAGCAGACGCCCGGTATGATGGCGTGGTCCACGTGACCCCAACCGCCGGCCAGCTTCTCGACGCAGGCGATGCCTTCCTCTTCGGCCTTGTGCGCGAGCATGGGTCCGGCGATGACGTCGCCGATGGCGTAGACGCCGGCGGCCGCGGTGCGGAAGTGCTCGTCGACGGGGATGCGGCCGCGCTCGTCCAGGGCGATGCCGACGGTCTTCAGGCCGAGGCCTTCGGTGCACGGCTTGCGGCCGACGGCCACGAGCACGCGATCGCCGCGCAACGGTTCGCGGCCCTCGATCTCGACCACCGCGCCCGCCGCGGCCTCGTCGCTCGCGGACCCGTTTTCGCGGCGCGCGCCGGTCACCCTGGCCTTCAGCACGAACTGCAGGCCCTGCCGCTTGAAGAGCTTCAGCGCTTCGCGGGCGATCTCGAGGTCGGTTCCCGGCAGGATGCGGTCGAGGTACTCGACCACGGTGACCTCGGCGCCCAGACGCCGCCAGACCGAGCCCAGTTCCAGGCCGATGTAGCCGGCGCCGATGACGATCAGGTGCCGGGGCACCTCCGGCAGCGAGAGCGCGGTGGTCGAATCGCCCACCACCTCGCCGTCCAGTTCGATGCCGGGCAGCGAGGCCGGCACGCTGCCCGTGGCGATCAGCACGTGCTTGGCCGCCAGCGTGACCGCGTCCTTGCCTTCGACGACGACCTTGCCGGAGCCGTCGAGGCGAGCGGCGCCCTCGTAGCGCGTCACCTTGTTCTTCTTGAACAGGCCGCCGATGCCGTCGGTCAGTTCGCCGACGATGCGATCCTTGCGCGCGAGCATCGCGGCGAGATCCAGCGAGACGCCTTCAGCCGTGATGCCCTGCGCCGCGAGCGAACCACTGTGCAGTTCGTGGTACCTCTCGCTGCTTTCGAGCAGGACCTTGCTCGGCACGCACCCCACGCGCAGGCAGGTGCCGCCCAGGCGCGGCTCGCGCTCGACGCAGGCGACGTCCAGGCCCAGCTGCGCCGCGCGGATGGCGGCCACATAGCCGCCCGGGCCGGCGCCGATGATGACGAGGTCGTGCTGGCGTGCGGTCATGGTCAGATCTCCAGCATCATGCGTTCGGGGGCTTCGATGCATTCCTTGACGTGCTTGAGGAACGTGACGCCCTCGCGGCCGTCGACCAGGCGGTGATCGTACGTCAACGCCACGTACATCATCGGCCGCACGACGATCTCGCCGCCGCGCACCACCGGGCGATCCTGGATGACGTGCAGCCCGAGGACCCCGCTCTGCGGCGGATTGACGATGGGCGTCGACAGCAGCGAGCCGTAGACGCCGCCGTTGCTGATCGTGAACGTGCCGCCCTCCAGCTCGGAGAGGTCGAGCTTCTTGGCCTGGGCGCGCGCGGCGAAATCGGCGATCTGGCGCTCGATCTCGCCGAAGCTCAGGGTCTCGGCGTTGCGCACGACCGGCACCACCAGGCCCTTGCCGCTGCCGATGGCGATGCCGATGTCGCAGTAATCGCGCTCGACGATGTCCTGGCCGCGGATCTCGCCGTTCATCTGCGGCACCAGCCGCAACGCCGCGACGACCGCGCGCGTGAAGAAGCTCATGAATCCGAGCTTGACTCCGTACCGTGCCTGGAACTCCTCCTGGTGGCGTTCGCGCAGGCTCTTGACAGCGCCCATGTCGATCTCGTTGAACGTGGTCAGCAGCGCGCCGGTCTGCTGGGCCATGACCAGGCGCTCGGCGATGCGCCGGCGGATGGGGCTCATCGGACGCAGGCGTTCCTCACGCGAACCGGCCGCGGCCCGCGCCGCCGGCGCAGCCGACGGTTCTGCCCGCGGCGCTGCGGGTCGCGCGGCGGGCGTGGACTTCGCCCGGCCGGCGACGGCCCGCTCGGCGTCCTCTTTCAGCACGCGGCCGCCGGGTCCCGTGCCCGCGACCTGGTCGACCGGTATGCCCGCTTCCTCCAGCACGCGCCTGGCGGCGGGCATCACCGGTCCGCCTGTCGACCCGCGCGGCGCGTGGTCGCCGGCGGCCGGCGGGGCGTCGGACGCGGCCTCGTCATCGCCGCTCGCGGCGGGAGCGCCCCGCGGGGCGCCGGACGCGGCCTCATCGATAATGGCCACCACGTCGCCGATCTTGCAGAATTCACCGGCCTTGACGCGGATCTCCGCCAGCGTGCCGGCGACGGGCGCCGGCAGCTCCAACGTGGCCTTGTCCGAGTCGATCTCCGCCAGAGGGTCATCCACGGCGATCTGGTCGCCGACGGCGCGCAGCCACTCCGCCACCTGCACTTCGCTGATCGACTCGCCCAGTTCCGGGATCCTGACCTCGGTCGCCATCGTGCTGATCCTCTACGCTCGGCCGGCGGTCGGCCGCCGGCCGGGCACGGCATGGGTTGTTCCGCGAAGATTGTTGCTGGCGGCTGTAAATGCCCAAACCGCTGCTACTTGGCCAGTTACGGCCGAAACCGCCGCATCCCATTGGCGTGGTTCAGGTTGCCGGCAGCCAGCAACAATCTTCGTGGAATAAGGGAAAAGCCGGGGTCCGTACCATCGCGGTCGAACCCCGGCGCCCCGGAACGAAGGAGGCACGCCAGGCACGCGACCTCCTTCGCCGCACAATCAAGACAAAAAAAGTCCCTGCCGCCGCTCATTTTCTCACGTCCGGGCCGAAGACCCGCTGCAGAAGGAGCTTGTGCTCCAGCTTGTGGCTGGCCGACGATCCCGTCGCCGGCGAGGCGGCGACCGGCCGGCAGATCGACCGCAGCGGATGCCGTCCGGGCAAGGCCTCACCGAACCGATAGCGGAGATACGGCCAGGCGCCCTGATTCTCGGGCTCTTCCTGGACCCAGCGCACCGGCACTTCCGCGCCGTAGTCGGCCAGTACGTCCTCGATCAGCGCGGCCGGCAGCGGATAGAGCTGCTCGAAGCGCAGGATGTGCAGATCGTCGCGGTCCAGCTGCCGGCGCTGCGCCTCCAGATCGTAGTAGATCTTGCCGGTGCAGGCCAGGATCTCCCGCACCTGCGCGGTCCCCTCGCCGCGCCGCGGGTCCGGGATGATGCGCTGGAAGCCGCCGCCGGCGAGGTCGTCCAGATCCGAGATGACGTCCGGCGACCGCAGCATGCTCTTGGGCGTCAGGACCACGAGGGGTTTGCGCCAGGGCCGCACGACCTGCCGCCGCAGCAGGTGGAACAGCTGGGCCGGCGTGGTCGGCTGGCAGACCTGGATGTTGTCTTCGGCGGCCAGGTTCAAGAACCGCTCGAGGCGGGCGCTGCTGTGTTCCGGCCCCATGCCCTCGAAGCCGTGCGGCAGCAGCATGACCAGCCCCGACAGGAAGCGCCACTTGACCTCGGCGCTGGCGATGAACTGGTCGATGATGACCTGGGCCGCGTTGAAGAAGTCGCCGAACTGCGCCTCCCACATCACCAGGGCGTCCGGCGCGCTCAGGCTGTAGCCGTATTCGAAGCCGAGCACGCCGGCTTCCGACAGGGGGCTGTTGTAGATCTCGACCGGCGCCTGGTCGGCGCGCAGATGCTGCAGCGGCGTGAAGCGCGCGCCGTCGCGCACGTCGTGCAGGACGGCGTGGCGGTGGCTGAAGGTGCCACGCTCGGTGTCCTGGCCGCTGAGGCGGATCCGATGGCCGGCGACGGCGAGCGTGGCCATGGCCAGGGCCTCGGCGGCGGCCCAGTCGACGGGCAACTCGCCGGCGGCCATCTGCCGGCGGTGATCCAGCAGGCGCTGCAGCTTGCGATGCGGCTGGAAATCGGCGGGCACGGCGGCCAGACGGAGCAGGACGTCCTGCAACTCGGCGCGCGGCACCCCCGTCGGCACATCCGGTACGACCGCTTCCGGCCCGCCGGTGTACTGCCGCCAGACCACGCTCGTGACCGGCCGCTTGCCGGCCGGCTGATCGACCAGGCCCCCGTTGTGGACCTCTTCGAAACAGGCCTCGAGGACCGCGCGCCGTTCGGCGGCGATGCGGTCGGCCGTCTCGGTCGTGACCTGGCCGAGCTTGACGAGGTGTCCGAGGTAGCCCTCGCGCACGCTCTTGCGGCGCCGGATCTGCTCGTAGAGCAGCGGCTGCGTGAAGGCGGGCTCGTCGCTTTCGTTGTGGCCGCGCCGCCGGTAGCAGAGCATGTCGATGACCACGTCGCGCTGGAATTGCTGGCGGTAGTCCAGGGCCAGGGTCACCGCCTGGGTGACGGCCTCGGGGTCCTCGCCGTTGACGTGGAAGATCGGGACCTGCAGCATCTTCGCCACGTCCGTGCAATAGCGCGTCGAGCGCGCGTCGCGGGGCACGGTCGTAAATCCGATCTGGTTGTTCACGACCACGTGCAACGTGCCGCCGGTGCGGTAGCCCTGCAGTTCGGAGAGGTTGAGGGTCTCCTGCACGATGCCCTCGCCGATGAACGCCGCGTCGCCGTGGATCAGGATCGCCATGCCGCGCGCGAAATCGCGATCCTGCAGGCGATCCTGCTTGGCGCGCACGCGCCCGACGGCCACCGGGTTGACGAACTCAAGGTGGCTGGGGTTGAAGCAGAGCGCCAGGTGCACGGACCGCCCGTCGCGGCAGGTCCAGTCGCTGTGGTAGCCCTTGTGGTACTTGACGTCGCCGTGGCCGACGTACAGGTCCGGCTCGCGATCCTCGAACTCGGCGAAGATCTGGCCCGGGCTCTTGCCCATGATGTTGGCGAGCACGTTGAGGCGCCCGCGGTGGGGCATGCCCAGGATGATGTCCTCGACGCCCTGGCCTCCCGCGTACTCGATCGACTGGGCGAGCAGCGGGATCAGGCTCTCGGCGCCTTCGAGCGAGAAGCTCTTGGCGCCGGTGTATTTCTTCTGGATGAACTCCTCGAGCAGGACCGCGTCGGTCAGCCTCGTCAGGATGTCGATCTGATGGTCCAGCGGCAGCTCGATGCGATTCTCGCAGCTCTCCATGCGCCGGTAGAGCCAGCGCCGGCACTCGATGTCGTCGATGTGCATGAACTGCACGCCGATCGAGCGGGTGTAGGTCGCCTGCAGGCGGCGCAGGATCTCCCGCAGCGTGAGGACCTCGCCGGCGGCCAGGCTGCCGGCCGAGAAGGGCAGGTCGAGATCCGCGTCCGTGAAGCCGTAGTAGTCGAGCGTCAATTCTTCCGAGGCGGGCGGCGGCGGCCCGAGCGGATTGACGCGCGCGATGTTGTGGGCGCGCACCCGGTAGTTGCGGATCAGCCGGTCGACCCTGTTCTGGCGCTCGGCCAGCTCGAGCTGGCGCTGGCCGACGGCCGCCGCGTCGGCCGGGGTCACGCTCTCGCCGAGGCTGAGCGAGGCGAAGTAGGCGCGCCAATTCGCGGGAACGCTCTCGGGGTCGTCGCGCCAGGCGGCGTACAGCTCCTCGCTGAAGGCGAGCGAGAGCGTGTTGGGAACGGTCGGCTCTGCGGTCATCGTCCAGTCCCCGTCGCGTGGCCGGTCGCGGTGGCGCAAGGCGACGCGATCGGCGGCGCCGCCGCCGCCGATCGCCGCTCGTCGAGACACAAGCCTAGCACGAAAACCGCAATCCGCACCTGCGGGACGGTGTCGGCCCGCTTCGTCGCGCGGACCGGGGGTCGAACCTAACGGTAACGCAGGACGCGCGCCGGCACGCCGGCGACCACCGCGCCCGGCGGCACGTCCTTGGTGACGACCGCGCCGGCGCCGATCATGGCGCCCTTGCCGATGCGCACGGGCAGGATGGTGGCGTTCGAGCCGATCGAGACCCCGTCCTCGATGACCGTCTCCTTCCACTTCTCGCGTTGGGGCTGCGGGGGCTCGGTGTCGTTGATGAACATGACGCCGTGGGCGATGAAGCAGTCGCTGCCGACGGTGACCAGCTCGCAGATGAACGAGTGGCTCTGCACACGCGTGCGGTCGCCGATCTTCACGCCGGCCTGGATCTCGACGAACGTGCCGATCATGCAGTCGCGGCCGATCTCGCATTCGTAGAGGTTGACGAAATTCCAGACCTTCGTGCCCTCGCCGATCTTGCAGTTGCGGACGAGCTGGGTGGGGTTCTGTGGATAGTCCATGGGTCTCCTAGGTCCGGGCCGACCCGCCGGCCGGCCGGCCCCGCGCTCGGGTAAGGGATCGCCGCAGTATTGAAACCCATGGGCTTGCCGCCGTCAACGAGCGGCGCAGAATCACTGACGGCCGTGGCGCCGGCGCGCGGTCGGTCGCGCCGGCCGGCGGGCTCAGCCCTCGGCGCTGAGCGCCGCCAGATCGCTGCCCGGTTCGAGGCCGAGCAATCGGCAGGCGATGCTCCAGTCGCGGCACGGACTGACCGGCAGCTCGGGCGTCTCGGTCAGGCTGGCGTAGATGCGGCAGAGGCCGAAGACGAGGTCGTTCGGCGCCACGAGCACGACGAGACCGCCGCGGCGCAGATTGCGGATCCAGGTCGCTTGCGATTCCTGGATCTCGGTGAGCGTGGCGAAGCCCAGCGTGGCCTCGGCGCTCGTCGTGGCGCGCAGGTCGTAGAGTTCGCGCATGCCGGCGCGGAACCTCGTATCGCGGAAGGTCTCCACGGCGCAACGGCGCACGTCCCGCAGGGAGAGATCCCGCTCGAAACGGGTATAGACGAGGTTCAGGTCGGGCCGGAAGACCTGCGTGTAGCTCATCGTCCGGGTCTCCCGTCGCCGTGCCGCCCGCGGCCGCCGCCGCTTCAGTCGCGACGGTAACGCGGCAGCACCTCGCCGTCGAGGGTCAGGTAGCTGCCGAACTGCTCGCACGTCAGGCACGCGTGCACCGGCGCGACGAGGACCAGATCGCCCGGGCGCAAGGCGCCGAGTTCGGCGCGGGCGCGCTGGTCGCCGGCGGCGAGGCGCCCGTGCTCCTGCGCCAGACCGGTCACCCGCCAGCCGCTGAGCAGGCCGCCGAATCCGTCGCGATCGCAACCCAGCAGGCGGCCGTAGATGTCGGCGCCGGCCTCGCGCAGGCTCTCGCGCGCCAGATGCACCGCGCCGGCGTGCAGCACGGCCTCGCCGCGCTCCGGGTAGAGGCCGATCACGGGGCAGGCGACCGCGCAGGCCAGATCGGACGGACTGCACACGCCGATCGCCAGCTGCATGAGATCATGGTAGACGTAGTTGCCCGGCCGCGCTTCGTCCAGCCCCGACCAATCGGCGCACGCGGCGAAACCGGGCGTGTCGCCGGCCGACAGGAGCGGTTGCGGCAAACCGGCCTCGCGCAGCACCCGGCCGGCGGCCTGCAGGCGCTCGCGCACGACCGCGAACGCCGCCGCCGCCTGCGCGCGATCTCGCGCCGCGTAGCTCTGGCCGCCGTGGGTCAGCAGGCCGGCCAGGCGGTGCGGCGACCCGCTGGCCGCCGCATCGTGCGCGCGGCCGGCCAGCGCGACCAGCGATTCATGGTCGTCCCAACCGATCCCGCTGCGCCCGTGCCCGGTGTCGACCTCGATCCAGAGCGCGGCCGGCTGGCGCAGGCCGCCGATCACGGCGTCCAGGCCGGCCGTCGAGGCGATGGTCAGGCCCAGCGCGATGCGCCCGGCGAGCTCTTCGTAGGCCGCGATCTCGAGCGGATTGATGGGGATCGCGAGCAGCAGATCGCGCCAGCCGTGGTCCGCGAAGTAGCGGGCCATGCCGACGCTGCTGACCGTGGCGCACGTCGCGCCGGCGTGGCGGAACCAGGCGGCCACGGCGGCCGACTGGTGCGTCTTGAAGTGCGGCCGCAGCACGACGCCCGCGGCCTGCGCGCGCGCCGCGAAACGCGCGAGGTTGGCCTCGGCGCGGCGCCGGTCCACCAGGAGCGTCGCGCGCCGCAGGCCGAGATCGCGCAAGCAGCGGCTGGTCGACGCCACATCGCTCATCGCTCACGACCTCTGCGCGCGGATTCGGTCCAGCGCCAGCTGGTGGCGCCGCGTGAACACCCGCCTCAACGCCAGCATGACGACGCCGATGCAGCCGAGGCTGCTGGCGGCGGCGATCATGAACATCACGACGATCTGGTACTTGACCGCCTGCAGGGGATCGGCGCCGGCGAGGATCTGGCCGGTCATCATGCCCGGCAGCGAGACCAGGCCGACGACCATCATGCTGTTGATGATCGGGATCATGCCGCGGCGCACGGCCGTCTGCGCTTCGGGACGGGCCGCCTCCCAGGCCGTCGCGCCCATGGCGAGGTCCGCTTCGACCAGATGCCGGCGCTCGACCAGGCCGTTCAGCAGGCTGTCCAGGCCGAGCGACACCCCGGTCAGGCAGTTGCCCAGGACCATGCCCAGGAGCGGGATGAAGTACCGGGCCTCGTACCACGGCTGCACGTCGATGATCACCGCGGTGACGGTCAGCGTGACCGCGAGCCCGGTCAGCAGCAAGGTGGCGAAGGCCTGCCAGGCGGCGCCGCGGTAGGTGCGCGTGGGGCGCCGGATCGCCGCGCGCGCGGCCGCGGTCACCATCACCGCGCCCATGGCCAGGACCACCAGCCAGCCGCCCTGGCCGAAGACGAATGTCAACACGTAGCCCACCAGCAGCAGCTGCACGACCGTGCGCACCGAGGCGAGCGCGAGCTGCCGGCCCAGGCCCAGGCGCAGGCCGAGGCTCACCAGGCCCGCTGCCAACACCAGCAGAGCCGCCAACGCCAGATCGCGAAAGCTGATGGCGATGGTCTCGGTCATGACGCGCCTCGCGCCCGGCCCGGCGCGGTCGGCCCGCCGGTCGCCCGCAGTTCGAGAACGCGGTCGTACCAGCGGTTGCCGCCGAAAACGCCGTGCGTGACGACCAGCGCGCCGCCGTCGCGCGCCGCGATCTCGGCGCGGATGAGCGCGAGCAGGCGCCTCGCCGCCTCGCCGTCCAGCGCGCTCGTCGGCTCGTCCAGCAGCAGGACCGCGGGCTCGAGCAGAAGCGCGCGCACCACGGCGAGGCGCTGCTGCTGTCCGACCGAGAGCCGGTCGGCCGCCGCATCCAGGGCCACGTCGCGCAAGAGGACGCGGTCGAGCAGGCGGCGCGCGCGATCGGTCGCCGGTTGGCGGCCGCCGTTCTGGCGGTAGGTGAACGGCCGCGCCAGGTTCGCCGCGACCGTGCCCGGAAAGATCGCCGGCACCTGGGCGACCAGCGCGACCTGCCGTCGCCAGGCCGGCCAGCCGAGCCGCTCCGGGCTCTCGCCGCGCAGGCGGACCTCGCCCGCGGCGGGATCCTGCAACCCGGCCAGCGTGCGCAGGAACGTCGTCTTGCCGCAGCCGCTCGGCCCGCGCACCGCGACGACCTCGCCGGCGGCCACGTCGAGATCGAGGTCGGTCTGCAGCGTGCGATCGTCGGCGCGGGTGGCCAGACCGCGCACGGCGAGCAGAGCGTGTCGCGTCGGGTCCTCAGGCATGGGTGCTCCCGTGGCGCGCCACCGGCAGGTTGGCCGCCAGCCGTGCTCCGGCGCCGCTCGCCGGCCGGTTGAAGACGACCCGGCCTCAGAACCGCGCATTGAGGACCGGCAGCCAGCGCGCGGCGGCCGGTCCGCTCTCGACGTGGTTCAAGAGTCCGATCTGGACGCCGCGCAGGGTCCGCGCGCGGTTGAAGACTCCGAGCATGAGGCCCTCGGCGTGATCGGCGCGATTGTACAGGCCGGTCGCCACGCCGTAAAGGCGATCGGTCCGCTGGTAGGCGACCGCGAGCGCCGCGCCGTGCGTCGCGCGGGAGCCGACGCCGCCGCCGATCGCCAGGCCGTGGAGGGTTTTCGCGCCCACGCCGATGCCGCCGACGAACAGGCCGCGCAGATCTTCGCCTCCGACGCCGACACCGCCCAGCGCGATGCCGGTGATGTCCTGGCCGCCGACGCCCAGGCCGCCGATCGCGAGGCCGGTCACGTCTTCGCCCCCGACGCCCAGGCCGCCCACGAACAGGCCGCGCATGTTCTCGCCCCCGACGCCCAGGCCGCCCAGGGCGATGCCGGTCAGGTCGTCGCCGCCGACGCCGAGCCCGCCGAGCATGACGCCGGTCAGGTCGTCGCCGCCGACGCCGAGCCCGCCGAGCACGACACCGGTCATGTCGTTGCCGCCGACGCCGAGCCCGCCCAGGGCGATCCCGGTCAGATCGCCCGCGCCGAGGCCCAGACCGCCGACGAAGACGCCTTCGGCCCGCGAGGCGATGTCCAACCCGAGCCCGCCGACGTGCACGCCGGTCATGCGCTCGCCGCTGGCGCCGACGAGGTGCAAGCCGAGCCCGCGATAGGCGCCGTTGCGGGCCGTCGCCTCATCGCGCTTCTGCCCGAGCCGCGCGACCGGAGTCCAGACCGTCACGTTGATGCCGTTGACGTAGCGCACGTCTCTGTCTTCGAGGTTGAAACGCAGACCGGTGAATTCGGTCAGGTTGCCGAAGCCGAGTCCGGCGCGGCTGGTCGGCAGACCCAGGCCGCCGGCCCAGGCGGGCGCCGACGCGGCGGCCAGCATCGCGAACAGCGCCGCCCGTGTCGCGCGGCGGTCGAGGCGAAGGCGGAGGCGACGGGATCGTGTCACGGCAGACCTCTTTCGCTGGGGTTCGACCGCTCAAGACGCAGCGGCGTCGGCCGTGGTTTCACGGCGTACTCGAGGTTGCCGCCGCCGCCCGCGCCGTTTACCATGCGGACAGTCCCCAGCCGGAAGCGAAGCATGGACTGCCCCGCCTGCAAGAGCCAGATGTTCGTGATGGAGTACGACGGCCTCGAGCTGGACCACTGTCCCGCCTGCGAGGGGGCGTGGTTCGACAGCGGCGAGCTGGCCCTGCTCTTCGCCGACCCGGAAGGCCGCGCCCATCCCGAGCTGGTGCCGGGCCTGGTCGCCGGCCTGCCCGACGTCGAGACGGACGAGGACGCGCGGCGCTGCCCGGCTTGTCGCAAACGCATGCGCAAGGTGAACATCGGACCGCGCCGGCGGGTACTGGTCGATGCTTGCGGGCGCGGCCATGGACTGTTCTTCGACCACGACGAAGTGGCGGCCCTGGCCCGCGATCTCGAGTTCAGCGAGGAGACCCTGCCCGCCCGGGTCCTCGCCTTCCTGGGCGGCATGCTCGACCGCGGCGACGCGGCGCACACGACGGAGGAGTCATGACGGTCCTGCTCATCATCCTGGTCCTCTTGGCCATCCTGGTCTTCGCGGTGATCGGCATCTACAACGCGCTGGTTCGCCTGCGCAACCAGGCCAAGGAGGCCTGGGCCCAGGTGGACGTGCAGCTCAAGCGCCGCTTCGATCTGATCCCGAACCTCATGGAGACGGTCAAGGGCTACATGAAGCACGAGCGCGAGACGCTCGAGGCGGTCACCCAGGCGCGCGCGGCGGTGCAGGGGGCCGGCGCCGGCTCGCTGGGCGATCGCGCCCAGGCCGAGGGGGCCCTCGGCATGGCGCTGGGCCGCCTGTTCGCGGTGGCCGAGAGCTATCCGGACCTGAAGGCGAGCCAGAACTTCCTCGCCTTGCAGGAGGAGCTGGCCAGCACCGAGAACAAGATCGGGTTCGCGCGGCAGTACTACAACCAGTCGGTCATGAACCTCAACAACAAGATCCAGATGTTCCCGAGCAACCTCATCGCGGGCATGTTCAACTTCCAGGCGGGCGAGTTCTTCGAGCTGAAGGACGAGGCGGCCCGCGAGGCGCCGAAGGTCTCCTTCAACTAGGCGCGGGCAGCAGCAACACGGGGCGCACGATCCGATGTTCGAGGCGATCGCGGCCAACCGGCGCAAGAGCGCCGTCCTGGTGATCATGATGGCCGTCCTGCTGGGCGGCCTCGGCTACGCCCTGGGCGAGTGGTTCGGCCAGGGCGCCGGGCCGTTCGGCCTCTTCCTGGCGGCCGTGCTCTGGCTGATCCTGACGCTCGTCGCCTACAGCCAGGGCGACCAGATCTTCCTGAACATGTCCGGCGCGCGCAAGATCGGGCCGGACGATCTGCCGGTGCTCTGGAACGTGGTCGAGGAGATGACCCTGGCTTCGGGCCTGGCGAAGATGCCCGCGGTCTACGTCATCGACGACCCCGCGCCCAACGCGTTCGCCGCCGGGCGCAAACCCGAGAACGCTTCGGTCGCCGTGACCAGCGGCCTCTTGAAGATGCTCGACCGCGACGAGCTGCAGGGCGTCATCGCGCACGAGCTGGGGCACATCAGGAACCGCGACATCCTCCTGATGCTCTACGCCGGCGTGCTGATGGGCGCGATCGTGCTGCTGGCCGACGTGGGCCTGCGCTCCTGGTTCTGGGGCGGCGGCGGCCGCTCGCGGCGGTCGTCCAGCGGCGACGGCGGCGGCCAGGCCCAGGCGATCCTGATGGTCGTCGCGATCCTGCTGATGATCCTGGCGCCGCTGTTCGCGCAGCTCATCTACTTCGCGATCTCGCGCAAGCGCGAGTACCTCGCCGACGCCTCGGCGGCGGCGTTCACCCGCTACCCCGCGGGCCTGGCCTCGGCCCTCGAGAAGATCGGCGGCGCGGCGGCGGCTCCGTTGCGGGGCGCGAGCCGGGCGACGGCGCCGATGTACATCGTCAACCCGATGGCCGCGGCCGCCAAGAAGCGCGATGCCGCCTCGCTGACGGCGACGCATCCGCCGATCGCCGAGCGCGTGCGCATCCTGCGCGCCATGCACGGCGCGTCCTTCCAGGATTACGAGCAGGGCTTCGCCGCGGTCACGGGCAAGCGCGGCGTGAGATCGGAAGAGCGTCGTGTAGGGAAAGAGTGTAGGATAGGGTGT
>CAZJWO010000050.1:0-25517 GCA_964549735.1 uncultured Fibrobacteraceae bacterium
GATAATGAGCGGTGACTGGAGTTCAGACGTGTGCTCTTCCGATCTTCTTGTCGACCGTGAGATTGCCGACCATGGCGACCAGCCCCGCGGCCTGGGCGGCGCACAGCGCGGCGACCGAACCGCCGCCGGGCGCCGGCGAATCGCTCGACAGCTCGTCGACGAACTGCCGGTTGGTCATTGAGACGAGCGGCCCGTCCACCAGGCCGGCCTGGTACTCGATGACCTTCTCTTGCGGATCGAACGATCCCAGCTCGCGCAGGCCCAGGCTCTGGATGGCGGTCTCCAGGATCATGCGGCGCGGAATGCCGGCCGACTGCCCGGCCTGTTTGAGGAAATGCTTGCCGGCGGCCAGCAGATCGCCTTCGGGAATCAGGCCCACGAGCTCGCTGCCGGTCACGCGCACGCCCCGGTCCTGCGCGCTCCGGCGACAGGCCTCGAACGCCTGGTGGGGCTTGGTGACGGCGGTGTCGACGAGGTTGATCGAGACCTGGGCGCGGTCGTAAGCGGGCAGGACCCAGCCGACGGCCTTGCAGGCTTCCAGCCGGTACGGGCCCGGCTCCAGGACCGTGTTCCCCAGTTCATCCTTGACCAGCTTGCCGCCGTCGTCGCGTTTCGCGCGACCGGCCTCCTTGATGTCCAGGGCGATCTGGCTGGCGATCTTCTTCTGGCGCGTGTTGAGGTTCACGTTGTAGGCCACGAGGAAGCCGCGGGCTCCGACGTTGATCGCGCCCGAGCGCGCCGTGTGATCGGTCCAGGCGTTGGGACCGAAATCGGGCGCCCACTGCGGCGTGCCGAGTTTACGGCTGAGCGCCTCGTATTCGCCCTTGCGCAGGTTGGCGAGATTGCGCCGCTCGTCGCGCGTGGCGGCCGACTCGTACAGATACACCGGATAGCCGAGCTCCTCGCCGATGCGCCTGCCGACCTCGCGTGCGAGGTCGACGCATTCGTCCATCGTGACCCCCCGCACCGGCACGAACGGACAGACATCCGTGCTGCCGTGGCGCGGATGGGCGCCCTTGTGGTGTCGCATGTCGATGAGCTCACCGGCGCGCTTGACGACGCGGAAGGCGGCCTCGGCCACGCCCGCGGGCGGTCCGATGAACGTGATGACCGTGCGGTTGGTGTCGCGGCCGGGATCGACGTCGAGCAGGCGCACGCCCTCGACTTCCGAGATGACGGCCGTCACGGCCGCGATGACGGCCTGGTCGCGGCCCTCGCTGATGTTCGGTACGCATTCGACGAGCTTGTTCATCCTCGGCTCCTCGCGACTCGGGTGCAGCGGCGGCGGCCGGGGTCGCGGCGGTCCGCCTCCGATCCAAGTTATACGACCTCGCGGACGATTTCCACTCCCGCCGCCACGCCGGCTGCGCAGAAGCCAGCACGAGCGTACGTCGGCGCGGCGCCATGCAACCCGGACGGTCGGTTCTGCGTCCATGGGTTCGTGTCGGTCGGATCGGAACTCCAGCTGCGAGGTGGGAACATGCGCAGAGCTGCGAAGCGAAAGCTGCTGGCCGCCGGCGCCGCGGTCCTGGCGGTGGCCGGGATCGGGCTGCTGCTGGCGCAATCGGGCGCGCTGCCGGGGGCGAAGGCGGCGCATGCGCCTGCCGGAACCACCGGCGAGGTCGCCGCCGACACGGCGGCCGCCAGCAAGGATCCGGCGGTGCCCGTCGCGGCGGCGCGTGTCGAACGACGCCCGTTGGCCGCCTTCCACCGCGCAGCCTCGAGCATCGAGGCGTCGCGCCTGGTCGACGTGCCGAGCCGGGCCGGGGGCCGCGTAAGCCGGACCGCGGTCGAAGAGGGCGATTGGGTGGCCGCCGGCGAGACCCTCGCCGAGCTGGACAACGAGCGCCAGAAGCTCGAACTGCGGCGCGCGGAGTTGCAGCTTGCCGAGCAGCAGCGCCAGCTGGCGCGCGCCGAGCGGATGCTCTCCGAATCGTTGATCAGCCAACAGGATTACGATGCGCAGCGCACGACCTGCGCGCAGGCGGAGGCGGAGCGCGACCTGGCGGCGCTCAACCTGGCCGAGACCTTCGTGACGGCTCCGTTCGCGGGTCAGATCACGGCACGCCGCGTAGTCGCCGGGCAGCAGGTCCAAGCCGGTCAGACGACCTACACGCTGGCCGAATTCCAACCCCTGCGCGTGCGCGTCCATTTGCCCGAGACCGTGGCGACGCGCATCCGTCTCGGCGAGCAGGTGGTCCTCGAAACCGACGGCGCCGCGGCGGAGATCGCCGGCCGGATCGAACGGATCAGTCCCGTCGTCGATCCGGCGACCGGCACCGTGCAGGTGACCCTGCGCCTGCCGGCGCAGGCGGAGGCCCGCGTCGGCGGCTTCGTGAAGGCGCGGTTGACGACCGACCGCAAGAACGACGTGCTGACGATTCCCAAGTTGGCCCTGGTCGACGAGGGCGGACTGCGCAGCGTCTTCGTGGCCGAGGCAGACACGGTGCGGAAGGTCGAGATCGCGACCGGGCTCTACGACGAGACGCACGTCGAGGTCACCAGCGGCCTGGAGGAAGGCTGGACCGTGATCACGCTCGGCCGCGGCGGTCTGCGCACCGGCGCGCGCGTCGAGATCCAACCCGGCGGCCGTCTGAGCGAGTTGGCCGCTCGCTAGCGGCGGAAGGGGCAGCGTCGTGAACTTCGTCCGCTTCGCCGTCCGGCGCCCCGTGACGATCGGCATGGCCGCCGTGGCCGCCGTGGTCTTCGGTCTGGTCGCCCTGCAGCGGCTGGAACTCAGCCTCCTGCCGGAGATCCGCTATCCGTCGCTCACGGTGCAGACGGAACTGCCGGGCTCGGCGCCCGCGGACGTGGAGAATCTCGTCACCAGACCGCTGGAGGAAGCGGTGGGTGTGGTGCCCGGACTGCGCCGGGTGCACTCGCTCAGTCAGACCGGACTCTCGCAGATCACGCTGGAGTTCGACTGGAACACGGCGATGGATTACGCCAGCCTGGACGTGCGCGAGAAGCTGGACCTGGTGCGACTGCCCGCCGAGTCGGGGCTGCCATTGCTCCTGAAGTACGACCCGGCGCTCGATCCGATCCTGCGCCTCGCGCTCTGGGGCGACGTGCCTCTGGCCGCGGCGCGGGCGATCGCCGAGGACGTGCTCAAGACCGAGATCGAGGCGATCCAGGGCGTCGCCGCCGCGCGCATCAGCGGCGGTCTGGAGGAGGAGGTCCAGATCCTGGTGGACGAGCAGCGGCTGGCCGCGCTCGGCCTGGATATCACAACCGTCTCGCAGGTCCTGGCGCGCCAGAACGTCAACGCCTCCGGCGGGCGCCTGCGCGATCGGGGCGCCGAGTACATCGTGCGCACGCTGCGCCGGATCGACGACCTGCACGAACTCTCCCAGATCACGATCGGCGCGGTGGCCGGGCGACCGGTCGCGCTCGCCGAGGTCGCGACCGTCGCGCGCAGCCACAAGGATCGCACCGAGATCACGCATGTCGATGGCCGCGAGAGCGTCGAGATCGCCGTCTACAAGGAGGGCGACGCGAACGTCGTCGACGTCGCCCGCCGGGTGCGCGCCGCTCTGGCGCAGCTGGAGCGCCGCTTGCCTCCCGGGCTGCGGCAGGAGGTGCTCTTCGACCAGTCGGTCTACATCTCGCAGGCCGTCGACGAGGTCCGGCGCAACGCGCTGCTGGGCGGACTGCTCGCGATCCTGGTGCTGTACGTCTTCCTGCGGGACCTGGGCAGCACGTTGATCATCGGCCTGGCCATCCCGTTGTCGATCGTCGCGACATTCATCCTCATGCTCACGCGCGGCGTCTCGCTCAACGTCATGAGCCTAGGCGGCCTGGCGCTCGGCGTCGGCATGCTGGTCGACAACTCCATCGTCGTCCTGGAGGCGATCAAGAGGCGCCGGGAAGCGGCCGGGGCGGCGGCCGATCCCTGCACGACGGCCGCCGAAGGCGCCGCGGAAGTCGCCGGCGCCGTGACTGCCTCGACCTTGACGACGATCGCGGTCTTCGTACCCATCGTCTTCGTCGTCGTCGGCGTCGCCGGCCAGGTCTTCCGCGACCAGGCGCTGACGGTGACCTTCTCGCTGCTGGTGAGCCTGCTGGTATCGTTGACGTTCACGCCCATGGCCGCGGCGCTGATCGCGTCGCGGCCGATGGCGGCCGGGCCGCAGGAGCGGCTCGGCTGGCGCGACAGCTGGCGGCCGCGGCGACGGCACCGGCGCATCTGGCGGCGCTACGTGGCCGAAGCGGGGCACCTGCTGGGGATCGGGCTGCCGCTGGCCGTCCTGCTCGCCGTGCGGCATGCGGGCGTCGCCCTGCGCTGGATCATCGCGGCGCTGCTGCGTCCGTTGACGGGGCTGCACGAGCGGCTCTGGCCGCGGCTCGTGACCGGCTACGACCGGCTGCTCGCAGCCGCCCTGCGGGCCAAGGCCCTGGTCCTGGTGGTCGTCCTGCTCGTGGCGGCCGGCGCCGCTCTGCTGCTGCCCCGCCTGGGCACCGAACTCGTGCCGCCGCTGGCGCAAGGATCCCTGACCTTGCAGCTGGAGCTGCCGGAAGGTACGCCCCTGGACCGCACCGAGCGCGCCTGCGCGGGACTGGAGCGCCGCCTGGCGCAGGTGCCGGGCGTCCGGCGCGTGGCGGCCACGATCGGCCTGAGCCGCGAGGCGGGCGGCGGGCCGGTGCGGCGCAAGGAGAATCGCGCGGAGATCCATCTGCAGTTGACGGACACCCGGCCGCAGGTCGAACAGGCCGTCCTCGCGCAAGCGCGGGCGCTGGTCGCCGGCCAGGCGTCGACGCGCCTCGAGGTGCGGCGGCCGGCGCTGATGAACCTCAGCGCGCCGGTGCAGGTCGACGTCTACGGCCATGACCTGGCGGCCCTGCAGAGGGGTTCCGAGCTCGTGGCCGCGGCGCTCGCCGAGATCGACGGCCTGCGCGACGTGCGCCAGGCGATGCTGCCGGGGTCGCCGGAGATCCAGGTCGCCCTGGATCGCGACCGGCTCGGCCTGCTCGGCCTGGATCAGGACGAGGTGTCGCGCGTGGTCCAGGCGAAGGTCGGCGGCGTGGTCTCGGGGCGTTTCCGGGACGGCGAGCGGCATCTGGACATCCGCCTGCGCGGCCAGAGCGACCAGCGCGCGACGCTCGCGGCCGTCCAGGACCTGGTCGTCGCGCAACGCGGCGAGGTCACGATCCCGCTGGCGGCGGTCGCCGCGCTGACCGAAACCCGCGGGCCGGCGGAGATCCACCGCCTGGGCGGGCGGCGCGCGGCGCCGGTGACCGCCGACCTGCAGGGGCGCGATCAGGGGTCGGCCGATCGCGAGATCGCGCAGCGGCTGCGCGGCCTGTCCCTGCCGCCGGGCGTGACCGCGCGTCTGGGCAGCCAGAGCGAGGAGTTGCAACGCAGCTTCCGATCTTTGCAGCTGGCCGTCCTGCTGGCGGTGTTCCTGGTCTATCTCGTCATGGCCTCGCAGTTCGAATCGATCCTCAGCCCGCTGATCATCATGGTCGCGGTGCCGCTCGCGCTGGCCGGCGCGATCTACGGGCTGGCGCTGGCCGGCCGCCCGTTGAGCGTGATCGCGGTCATCGGCGGCATCATGCTGGCAGGCATCGTCGTGAACAACGGCATCGTGCTGGTCGATCGGATGAACCAGCTGCGCCGTGGCGGCGCGCTGCTGCTCGCGGCCGTGCGGCAGGCCGGCAACGAACGCCTGCGGCCGATCCTGATGACGAGCCTGACGACCATCCTCGGGCTTTTGCCGATGGCGCTCGGGCTGGGCGAGGGGGCCGAACTGCGCACGCCGCTGGCGGTCACGGTCATCGGCGGGCTGCTGCTGGCGACGGGACTGACCCTGGTCGCGGTGCCCGCGCTCTACGTCCTGCTCGGCGATCTGCCGGCGCTGCTGCGCGGCTATCGGCGGCGGGCCGCCGCCCCCGCCACCCTCCCCGCCGCCGGCGGCGCGTTGGCGCCGGAGGCGTCGCGATGGGATTGACGCGCCTCGTCCTGCGGCGTCCGGTGACCCTGGCCATGGCACTGGTGTGCGTGCTGGTCCTCGGCACGGTGTCCGCGAGACAGCTGCGTCTGGACTTCCTGCCACGCGTCGATTTCCCGTTCATCGCCGTCGTGATCCCCTATCCCGGCGGGCTGCCCGAAGAGAACGAGCGCCTCATCGTGCGTCCGGTCGAAGAGGTCATGGCGACCTTGGGCGGCGTGCGTGGACTGTCGAGCTACAGCAGTCCGGACGAGGTCCAGATCGGCGTGCGGTTCGCGTGGGGTCGCGACGTCAACCTGTTGCGGCTGGAGGTCAAGGAGAAGCTGGACCAGATCCGGGGCGACCTGCCGGCCGACATCCCGCACATCCTGATCCTGACTTTCGACTCGAACGACATCCCGATCATCGAGGGGCGTATCGCCGCCGCCGGGCGCGACCTCTCGGCGAGCTGGGACCTGCTGGAGCAGCACATCATCGCGCCGTTGCAGCGACTGCCGGGCGTCGGCCGGGTCAACATCGACGGCGTCGCGCCGACGCAGGTCTCGGTCTATCTGCGCCTGGAACGCCTGCTCGCCCACGGCGTGGACGTCTCCCAGCTGTTCCGGCGCCTGCAGGCGGCCAACGTCGAGCTGACGGTGGGGCGGGTCACCGATCGCGGACTGCGCTACGACCTGCGCGCGGTCAGCAATCTGCACTCCGTGGAGGACCTCGCCGACCTGCCGGTGGCGGAGCACGGCCTGCGCTTGCGCGACGTGGCGGAGGTGGTCTACGGGGTGCCCGAGCTGACCTACGGCCGGCGGCTCAACGGCGAGCCGGCGATCGCCTTCTGGATCCAGAAGAGTTCCGGCGCGAACACGGTCGAGGTCTGCCGGGCCGTCGAGCGCGAACTGCAGCAGATCAACAACGACCCCGCCCTGGCCGGCATCCACAGCTTCGCCTTCTTCAACCAGGCCGAAGAGATCACCGATTCGCTCCGCGGCCTGCTGCAGGCGGGCGCGATCGGCTCGCTGCTGGCGTTCGTCATCCTGCTGCTGTTCCTGCGCCGCTGGAGCCTGACCCTGGTGACCATCCTGGCCATCCCGCTGTCGATCCTCGGCACCTGCGTCTTCCTGTACCTGAGCGGACGCACGCTGAACATCCTGTCGATGATGGGCCTGATGCTGGGCGTCGGCATGCTCGTCGACAACGCCGTCGTCGTGCTCGAGTCGATCCACCGGCACCTGCACGCCGGACGGCGGCCGCTCGCCGCCGCGCTGCGGGGCACGCGCGAGGTCGGACGCGCGGTGGCGGCGTCGACGCTGACGACGATCATCGTGTTCGCGCCGGTGGTGCTGGCCGGCGACGACGAGCTGTCGGTCTGGCTCGGCGAGGTCGGCGTCACGATCAGCGTGACCCTGGTCGTCTCGCTGCTCGTCAGCCTGACCGTGATCCCGCTGCTGGCGGCGCGCGTGGCCGGCGGGCAGGCGATCGCCGAACCGCACTGGCTCGCCGTCTTGCGCCGGGGCTATCTGGCGACCCTGCGCTGGACGGCGCTGCGCCATCCGCTGCTGACGGTCGGCGTCATCCTGCCGGCGCTCCTGGCCGCCACGATCTTCCTGATGGGTCGCACGGGCCTGAAGCCCGATCTCTTCGGCGAGGAAGGCGTGCGGCGCGAGAGCCTGTACATCGGTTTCCGCTACAGCGA
This sequence comes from uncultured Fibrobacteraceae bacterium, assembly GCA_964549735.1. Lineage (GTDB taxonomy): Bacteria > Krumholzibacteriota > Krumholzibacteriia > LZORAL124-64-63 > LZORAL124-64-63 > Glo-17. The sequence goes on from CAZJWO010000050.1 coordinate 7,633, forward strand.
CGCGGTCGATCACCGCCTGAGCAGCGCCTACGTCGCCGTCGCCGAGGAGTATCTGGAGAGCCGGCGCGACGAGCTCCAGTTGCGGGATATCTATTCGTACCACGCGGCCGGGGCGGGCGGGATAAGCCTCTTCTTCCATCGCGGGACGTTGACCGACGAGTTCCTGAGCGAACTGCGTCAGGATCTGCGCGAGAATCTGCCGGTCCAGCCGGGTCTGGTCTATCGGTTCGGACGGGAAGAGGGGGGCGGCAGCGGCGCGCGCAGCCTGGCGGTGACGTTGTACGGCCAGGAGACGGAGGTCCTGCGGGAGCTCTCGCGCGTCGTGGCGCATCGCCTGGCCGCCGTGCCGGGCTTGCGGGACATCGTCAGCGAGGCCGATGCCGGCAACGCCGAGGTCCGCATCAGGGTCGCGCCGGACGCCGTCTCGCGCTTCGGCGTGCAGCCGGCCGCGGTCGCCGAGGTCGTCGGCTTGACGTACCGAGGCTTGCCGCTGCCCCGTTTGCGCCTGAGCGACCGGGAGATCGACGTCAACGTCTCGCTGCTGCCCGAGGACCGCGAGTCGCTGGAGAACATGGCGCTCTTGACCGTCGGGATCCACGACGGCATGCCGGTGCAGCTGGCCCGGATCGCCGACTTCGAGTTCGGCGGCGGCCCCCAGAGGATCATTCGCCGCGACCAGCGATCGGGACTGACCCTGCGCGCCGCGAGCGAGGGCGAAAGCTTCGAGAAGCACCTGCAACAGGTCCGTCAGGTCATGAACGGCATCGAGATGCCGCTGGGCTACGGCTGGGACTTCGGCCAGGAGATCCGGCGCGCCGAGGAACAGCAGACCGAACTCGGCTGGAACATGCTGCTGGCCCTGGCTTGCGTCTTCTTCGTGATGGCCAGCCTGTTCGAATCGCTGTCGCTGCCGTTGGTGGTCATGTCCTGCGTGCCGTTCGCCTCGCTCGGCGTCTTCTGGGTCTTGCTCGCCTCGCAGACCCCGTTCAACCTGATGGCGATGATCGGCATCGTCATCCTGATCGGCATCGTCGTGAACAACGGCATCGTGCTGGTCGACCATATCGGACGCCGCCAGCGCGGGGGGCTGGACGTCGCCACGGCGCTGCAGACGGCCTGCGGCGAACGCCTGCGTCCGATCCTCATGACGGCCGGCACGACGATCCTCGGCCTGCTGCCGCTGGCGGTCCTCAAGGGAACTCACCTCTCCGGTATGGAGTATTACCCTATGGCCCGCGCGATCTGCGGCGGACTCGCCGCGGGAACGTTCTTGACGCTGCTGGCGCTGCCCGCATATTATTGTCTGACCATGCGCTGGGTGGCCAGGCTGCGAGTTCGGGCCGTGGGCGCCAGGGATGGCCGGTCCGAACCGCTGGTCGGTTCGTGCCAATAGTCTACCGCGACGGTACAGATTTTCGTTCGACGGCCGTCGCCGATCCCGGCGGACGGACCGTGCGGTTTTAGCTTGGACCAGGTCGTTTCTCAAGGCGACTGTCGTTGTTCAGAATCACCTTGCACGGAGACGGGGCCACGCGGGGGACGATGCCCGGTCACGAACGTGTTCCGGCCCGGTCGCGTGGTGGCGCGGTGCGGTCCGAGTGATCCGATCGAGGAGCCGAAATGTACACGCACAGCCCCTTGGACCGCGTCGCGATCTTCATCGACGGCGAGAACATCCATTACAGCGCCAAGCACCTGAATATGCGGCTCGACTACCTCAAGCTCTGCCGCCTGCTGACCGGCAAGCGACGGCTGCTGCGCGCGTTCTTCTACACCGCCGTCAGCACGCAGAGCGAAGGCAAGATCGACTTCATCAATTTCCTGAAGCTCAACGGCTTCACGGTCGTCACGCGCGAGGTGCGGTCCTTCGCCGATCCCGACCAGAGCGGACGCAGCGTGCGCAGCGCCCTGGATATGGAGATGGCGATGGACGTGATGGAGCTGTGCCCGCACATCGACACCGTCATCATCTGCTCCGGCGATGGCGATTTCTGTCCGCTGGTCGAGGCGGCCGCGCGACGAGGCAAACACGTCGAGGTCTGCGCGCTGCGCGAGATGACCGCGACCGATCTGATCGCGGCGGCGGACGTCTACACCGATCTGGGCCAGCTGCGTGAGGAGATCGCCCTGGACACGGTGCCGCAGCGCGAGATCCGCAACGAAATCGACACGTCGGCCGACGGCTTCGACGATTTCCGCGTGCAGGACACGACCTTCGATTTCTGATCGACGCGACCGCGAGACGACCCCGTGGGTGGGGCGCGGTCCGCCAAACGCGCGGCCGCCCCGTGTCCGGGGCGGCCGCCGGCGCCACGAGCTGGTGGCCGCGCGAGCGCGTGTCAGCCGGTCGCCTTCTGCGCCTGCGGCTGCGTGCGGGCCCGAGCGTCCCGCAGTTCGAGCAGGCGGCGCAGGACGCGCAGGTCCCGGTGGTGCGCGAGATAGGCCTCGCAGAGCTGCAGCGCGGCGTCGGAGTTGCCCGCGGCCTGCTCCACATCGCAGAGATTCAGCAGCGCGTCCGGATAGTTCGGATTCAATTCCAGGGCTGCCAGGAAATCCGTCGCCGCCTGCGCGTGGTCGCCCGCCAGGAATCGCGCCGCGCCGAGATTGTTCCACACTTCGGGATCCTCGGGCGTCGCGGCCGCGAGCGCGGCGAATCCGGCCGCTGCCGTTTCGTAGGCGCCGAGTTTGAACTGCGCCACGGCGAGGTTGAAGCGGATGCCCAGGCTGTCCGGCGCCAGGGCGAGGGCGCGGGCGAAGCTAGCGGCGGCCGCCGCGTGTTCGCCCAGCCCCATGTAGAACCCGCCGAGATTGTTGTGCCCGACGGCCTCGCGGGGGAAGCGCACCGTCACGGCGATGAAAGATTCCTTCGCGCTCGCCAGGTCGCCACGGGTCAGAGCATCGCGGCCCGCCTGCACCAGCGTCGCCAGCGCGGGCGCGATCTGGTCGCTCCGGTCAAGATCGGTGTGCGGTGCGGTCATTTCGGTCGCTCCTGGAGCAGGGGTTTCATCACCGCCGCGTGGCGGTCCACGCCGCCCGGTTTGCAACGACCGTGCCCGCGGCGGCGAGCGTACGGATCGCGTTGCGACGCTTACGGTTGATCGGCGATGGGGCGCGACCCGGTCCGCGCGGAGCTGCCGGCTTCCGCACCGGTGCCGGCAGCCTTGCCATCTTTCCGATCAGCGGCGGCCAGAATTCCATCGGCCCGGTCCGCACGGCCATGCGGCGGCCGCGATATCCGGCGGTCGCCAGATATCGCTTGGCAATCCACGACCGATTTCTTATCAATTGGACCTCTAGAGCCGCTGCCACGCCACCCAAGCTCGCTTCGGGCACGCAACAGGGAGCCATCATGGCCGCCTCCGCCGTACCGGTGCTGCTCGTCCTGCTGGTTGCCGTCCTTTTCGCCGGTCTCTTCCTGGCCCTCAGCTATGTGCTGGGTCCCCGCAAGCGCGACGCGCTCAAGGAGACGCCCTACGAATGCGGGATCCCGGCGCGCGGCACGATCCAGATCCGGTTCTTCATCCGCTTCTTCCTCGTGGCCCTACTGTTCCTGCTCTTCGACCTCGAGACGGTGCTGCTGATCCCCTGGGTGTTGACCTTTCGCTCGTTCCTGGACGCCGGCGCCGGCGACTACGCGTTCATCGTCATGGGCGTCTTCCTGCTCATCCTGGTCGTGGGCCTGATCTACGAGTGGCGCAAAGGCGGTCTCGAATGGCAATAGACCTCGCCAATCCGCGCAACCTGCTGACGACGCGCCTGCGGCAGGCGGTCAACTGGGGGCGCAAGTACTCGCTCTGGCCGATACCCTACGGCACGGCGTGCTGCGCGATCGAGTTCATGGCGGCGGTCTCCAGCTACCACGATCTCAGCCGGTACGGCGCCGAGCTGGTCCGCTTCTCGCCGCGCCAGAGCGATCTGATGATCGTCGCCGGGACCATCAGCTACAAGCAGGCGCCGATCCTCAAGACGATCTACGCCCAGATGTGCGAGCCGAAGTGGGTCGTGGCGATGGGCGTCTGCGCGAGCAGCGGCGGCTTCTACAAGAACTACGGCACGCTGCAAGGCATCGACCGGGTCATCCCGACCGACATCTACGTGGCCGGCTGTCCGCCGACGCCGGAGAATCTGTTCCACGGGCTGCTGCTGCTGCAGGAGAAGATCGACCGCGAAGGTTTGGTCGGCAGCGAGCAACGCCACGGCGCGCGCGCGAAGATCGACGGCTAGCAACCGGGAAGGGACCATGAGCGAGAGGCTGGTGCAGGCGCTCAGGCAGGAGTTCGGCGACGCGGTGCTGGCGACCAGCGCCCACTGCGGCGATCACCACGTCACGGTCGCGCCGGAGCGCCTCGGGGAAGTGCTCAGCTACCTGAAGAATCGCGGCGGCTGCGAGATGCTGGCCGACGTCATCGGCGTCGACTACCCGCAGCGCGAACGGCGGTTCGACGTCATCTACTACTTGCGCGCGCTCGCGGATCCGCGCCAGATCTGGGTGCGCGTCCAGGTGGGCGAGGGCGAAGCGGTGCCCTCGGCCACCCGCCTCTGGCGGGCCGCGGATTGGCACGAGCGGGAGGTCTACGACCTCTTCGGGGTGCGGTTCGCGGGGCATCCGGACCTGCGGCGCATCCTCTGCCACCACGAGTTCGAAGGTCATGCGCTGCGCAAGGACTACCCCGTCGAGCTCGGGCAGGAGCTGTCCGAACCGGAGAAGCTGTTCAGCGACCTGGACATCGCGCGCGCCGCGCACCGCGCCAGCCTGGCGCAGAATCCGGGCGGGGCGGGGGACGAGATCAACGCGTCGGATCTGCTCGCGGTCAACCTGGGCCCCAGCCACCCCGCCATGCATGGCTGCCTGCGGGCCGAGTGCCTGCTCGATGGCGAGACCATCGTCGAGGCGCGCACGGAGATCGGCTACTTGCACCGCTGTTTCGAGAAGGAGGCGGAGGACCACACCTGGGCCGAGGTGATGCCGTACACCGACCGCCTGAACTACTGCTCGCCGTTGCTGAACAACGTCATCTACGCCTGCGCGGTCGAGAAGCTGCTCAAGGTCCAGGTGCCGCCGCGCTGCCGGGTGATCCGGGTCATCGTCTCGGAACTCTCGCGCATCATCGACCATCTGGTCGCCGTCGGGACGAACCTGGTCGACATGGGCGCCCTGACCATGTACTGGTACACGTTCAACGTACGCGAAGCGATGTACCAGATCATCGAGAGCCTCTGCGGCAGCCGGCTGACCACCAACTATGCGCGCATCGGCGGCCTGAGCCACGACCTCTATCCGGGCTTCGAGGAGGAGGTGCGCGCGAAGCTGCGCATGCTCGAGGAGGCGATCACCGACGTCGTCAAGCTGGCGGCCCGCAATCGCATCTTCCTGGACCGGACCATCGGCGTCGGCGTGCTCAGCCGCGCCGACGCGATCAGCTACGGGGTGACCGGGCCGTGCCTGCGGGCCAGCGGGGTGCCGTACGACGTGCGCAAGGCGCATCCCAACCTCGACTACCATGACTACGACTTCGAGGTGCCGACCGGCGACGACGGCGACACGCACGCGCGCATCATGGTCCGCCTCGCGGAGATGATCCAGAGCAAGCGCATCATCGAGCAGGCGCTGCAGCGCCTGCCGGTCGGGCCGGTCAACGTCGACGATCCCCGGGTGATCCTGCCGCCGAAGGAGAAGGTCTACGGCTCCATCGAAGGCGTCATGAACCAGTTCAAGCTGATCTACGAAGGCATCCAGGTGCCCGCCGGCGCCGCCTACGGCCTGGGCGAGGGCGGCAACGGCGAGCTCGGATTCTATTGCATCTCCGACGGCTCCGGCCGCCCGTACCGCATCAAGGTGCGGCCGCCGTGTTTCCCGATCTTCGGCTCGTTCGCGCACATCATCAAGGGCGGCATGATCGCCGACGCCATCGCCACCCTGGGCAGCCTGAACATCATCGCCGGCGAGCTGGACCGCTGAGAGCGGCGGCCGCCGGCGCACCGGAGCAGAGGATGGAACGGACCGACAGCAACGCCGCGCCGCCGTTGAACGAGGACGCGCAGCGGCGCATCCGCGACGTCATGGCGCGCTATCCGACGCGCCTGAGCGCCCTGATGCCGAGCCTGTGGATCGTCCAGGACGAACTGGGGTGGGTGCCGCCGTCCGCGGTGGACTTCCTGGTCGCGACGCTCGAGGTCCCGCGGGCGCGGGTCCATGAACTGCTCACGTTCTACACCATGTTCCGCACCGAACCGCCGGCGCGCCATGTCCTGCAGTTCTGCCAGAACATCAGCTGCCATATCCTCGGCGCCCGCGACGTCATCGCGCAGGCGCAGAAGCGCCTGGGCATCCGCCTGGGCGAACGCACGCCCGACGGCGTCTTCGCCCTCGAGGGCGTCGAATGCCTGGGCGCGTGCGGCCACGGCCCCGTGCTGCAGCTCGGCAAGCACTTCTACGAGCATCTCACGCCGGAGAAGGTCGACTCGCTGCTCGAGAGCTTGCGCAAGGGCATCGTGCCGCGGGCCGACACCGACCGCGAACTGGAGGTCGAGGCGTGAGCCGCCAGCAGGCCAACATCCTCTCCGCCAGGTTCGGACGCGCCGATGGCCATCGCCTCGCCGTCTACGAGGCGGACGGCGGCTACCAGGCTCTGCGCAAGGTCCTCGCCGGCATGCCGCCGGCCGCGGTCATCGAGACCGTGAAGGAGTCGGGCCTGCGCGGGCGTGGCGGCGCGGGTTTCCCGACGGGCACCAAGTGGGGGTTCGTGCCGCCGCAGGCCGCGGAGGTCTATTTCTTCGTCAACGCCGACGAGTCGGAGCCGGGCACGTTCAAGGATCGCTACCTGCTGGACTACGATCCGCACCAGGCGATCGAGGGCACGATCATCAGCGCCTACGCCGTGCGGGCCGCCCTGGCCTTCATCTACATCCGCGGCGAGTTCGGGTGGCTGATCGACCGCGTGCAGCGCGCCGTGGACGAGGCGTACGCCGCCGGCTACCTCGGCCGCGACATCCTGGGCAGCGGTTACAGCCTGGAGATGATCGTCCACAAGGGCGCCGGCGCCTACATCTGCGGCGAGGAGACCGGGCTCATCAATTCGGTGACCGGGCGCAAGGGGCAGCCGAGCATCAAGCCGCCGTTCCCGGCGGTGAGCGGGTTTTTGGGCAAGCCGACCATCGTCAACAACGTGGAGACCGTCGCGGCCGTGCCCTGGATCGTCATGCACGGCGCCGCGGCGTATCGGCGGTTCGGGACCGAGAAGTCGCCGGGCACCAAGCTGTGGTCGGTGTCGGGGCCGGTCCGCCGGCAGGGCGTCTTCGAGGTGCCGCTCGGCCTGCCGTTCGCCGAGTTCTTCCAGGAGCACCTCGGCGGCATGCGCGACGGCGAGACGTTGAAGGCCTGCATCGTCGGGGGCAGCTCGGTGCCGGTGCTGACGGCGGACGAGATCATGGGCTGTTCGCTCGATTACGAATCGCTGCAGGCGGCGGGCACCATGCTCGGCTCCGGCGGGATGATCATCATCCCCGGCCGCGCGGACATGGTCGAGCTGATCAAGGTGCTCATGCATTTCTACTGGGACGAGAGTTGCGGGCAGTGCACGCCTTGCCGCGAGGGCACCGGCTGGCTCCACCGGATCGTCGGCCGCCTGCTCAAAGGCGAAGCCGTGCCGGCCGATCTGGACCTGCTGGAGAAGGTTTGCGATGGCATGATGGGGCTGACGATCTGCCCGTTGGCCGACGCGGCGGTCATGCCGATGCGCAGCTTCTTGCAGCGTTTCCGGCACGAATTCGCCGCCCGGATCCGGGAGGTCGCCGTGCCGGCGCCGACGTCCCGGTGGGCGCGCGGCGAGTGAGCGAGGCGGCCGCCGGCGCGATGGCCGTACGACGGCCGCACGACGAGCGAAGACCGAGGACGCGGACATGGCCAGACTGACCATCGACGACCAGACCATCGAGGTGCCCGACGGCACGCGTCTCTTCGACGCCTGCCGCCTGGCACGGGGCGAGGATCTGCCGCATTTCTGCTACCATCCCGACCTGAGCGTCGCGGGCGTCTGCCGCCTGTGCCAGGTGGAGATCGAAGGCATCCCCAAGCTGACGATCGCCTGCAACACGATCGTGCGCGACGGCATGGTCGTGCGGACGAAGACGCCCCGCGTGCAGACAGCGGTCCGCCAGGTGCTCGAGATGCACCTCATCAACCACCCGGTCGACTGCCCGATCTGCGATCAGGCCGGCGAATGCGGCCTGCAAGACCAGTACATGGATTACGGCCTCTACGAGTCGGAAGTCGCCAAGTCGGACAAGGTCCTCAAGCGCAAGGTCAAGATCATCGGCCCGCAGGTGATCCTCGACCAGGAGCGTTGCGTGCTCTGCAGCCGTTGCGTGCGCTTCTGCGACGAGGTGACCGGCACCCACGAGTTGGGCATCTACAATCGCGGCGACCGCGCGGAGATCGACGTGGCGCCGGGCGTCGAGCTGGCCAACAACTACAGCCTCAACACCGTCGACATCTGCCCCGTCGGCGCGTTGACGAGCCGCGATTTCCGTTTTCGCAAGCGCGTCTGGCTCCTGCGCTCCACCGCGGGCATCTGCCCCGGCTGCGCCACGGGGTGCAACATCCGGATCGACCACGAAGGCGGCCGCGTCTACCGGCTCAAGCCGCGGCGCAACGACGAGGTCAACGGCCCCTGGTCGTGCGACCTCGGGCGCCTGACGTACAAGGAACTGCACGCGCCGCAGCGTCTGGCGGCGGCGTGGCAGCGCCGCGAGGGCAAGCAGGTCGAAACGCCCTGGCGCGAGGCGCGCGAGCAGCTGCTCGGACTGTGCAAGCCGCAGACGGTGGCCTTCGCGCTGACCGATCCCCGGCAATCGCTCGAGGAGCTGGTCCTGTTCCGGCGGCTCGGACGCCTGCTCGTGGGCGAGGCGCCGCTCGCCGGCGGGCTGGCCGGCGAAGGCCGCGCCGAGGGCGATGCGATCTTGCTGGACGCGGACCGGCGCCCCAATCGCCGGGCGCTCGCGTGGCTCGCGCTGCCGGAGATCGCGGCGGACGACCTGGCCGCCGCATTGGGCGCCGCGCGCGGCGTGCTGCTGGTCTACGGCGGCGATCCGTTGGCCGCGCCGGCGGTCGCGGCGGCGGCGCGCCGCCTGCGCGTGGTCTATCTCGGCACGCATGGCAACGCGACGTCCGCCGCCGCCGATCTCGTCATCCCGCTCAGCGCCTGGGCGGAGAAGGACGCGCTGTGGGTCAACCGGCAGGGCCGCGTCCAGCGCGGGCAGCGGGCGATCGCCGCCCCCGGCGCGGCCCGTGAGGACTGGCGCGTGCTGGCCGAATTGCTGGCCCATCTCGGCGACGTCGCGGGGCTCGCGAGCCTGGCGGACGTGCGCCGGCTGGTCGCTGGCGAACTCGGCCTCGCCGACATCGACGCCCTGAACCGTCTGCCCGCCGCGGGCCTGCTGCACGAGCCCGGCGAACCGTCCGACAGCGCTGCGACCGGAGGATCATGATGTTGCCGCTGGTGGTGGAGGCTCTGGCCAAGATCGTCTTCATGTTCCTGCTGATCATGGGCTTCGTGCCGCTGCTGATCTGGGCGGAGCGCAAGGGGTCGGCGTTCATCCAGGACCGCACCGGACCCAATCGCGCGGCGATCCTCGGCATCCGGCTGGCCGGGCTGGTGCACCCCATCGCCGACGTGCTGAAGCTGGTCTTCAAGGAGGACGTCGTCCCGGCGCAGCGCCATCGATTCCTCTACGCGTTCGCGCCCATGCTGGTCATGATCGTGGCGATGAGCACCTACGCGGTCATCCCGTTCGGCGACTACCTCGAGATCGGCGACCGGCGCATCCCGCTCGTCGTGGCCGACATCGAGGTCGGCATGCTCTACATCCTGGCCATCGCGAGCCTGGGGACCTACGGGGTCGCGCTCGGCGGCTGGGCCAGCAACAGCAAGTACACGTTCCTCGGCTCGATGCGGTCGACGGCGTCGATGATCAGCTACGAGATCACCATGGGCCTGGCCCTGCTGGGCCTGTTCATGATCTTCGGCACCCTGCGGCTGACCGAGATCGTCGCCGGCCAAGGCGAACTGATCTGGGGCTGGCTGCCGCGCTGGGGCGTCGTCGTGCAGCCGGTCGGCTTCCTGCTCTTCATCGCCGCGGTCTACGCCGAGACGAACCGCACGCCGTTCGACATGACCGAGCGGGATTCGGAGATCGTCGCCGGCTACCACACCGAGTACAGCAGCCTGAAGTTCGCGCTCTTCTTCATGGCCGAGTACGCGCACATGGTGGTCGCCGCCGCCCTGATCTCCGTGCTGTTCTTCGGCGGCTACCAGATCCCCTGGCTGCCGCGGCCGCTCCTCGAGGCGCAGGCCGGTTCGCTCTTGACCGGCGTCCTCTTGGCGGGCGGCGCGGCGAGCTTCGCCGCCAGCGCGCTGTACCTGCGGCGCGCTCGTCGCGAGCGCGGCTGGTACAACGACAGCCGGGAGCGTGAACCGGCGCTGCTGGGCGCGGGCGCCCTGCTGGCCGGTCTCGCGCTCTGGGCGGTCCTGCTGCTGCAGCCGTGGACGCTGGGGGTCGCCGGCGCGTCCATCTTCGCGACCGCGGCGCAGACAGGATTCTTCGTCGCCAAGGTCGCGTTCTTCGCCTGGCTCTTCATCTGGGTGCGCTGGACCGTGCCCAGTTTCCGCTATGACCAGGTCATGCGTCTCGGCTGGCAGATCATGCTGCCGGTCGGTCTGCTCAACCTGGCGGTCACCGCCGTCTGGCTGGCCCTCGGGCACCGGTGACCGCAGCCGCCGCTGGGAAGGGATGGGAGCGATGAGCTACAAGGGTCTGCCCGCCGTCGTGTCGGCGCGCCGGCGCAGCTTCTGGGAAAGCGCCTACTTCGTGGAGATCTTCAAGGGGCTGCTCGTCACCGGGCGCCACCTCGTGCGCAATCTCCTGCACACGAGCGAGATGCCGACGGTCCAGTATCCCGAGCAGAAGCGCGCGTACGGCCCGCGCTTTCGCGGACGCCATCGCCTGCTGAAGCGCGAGGACGGCTCGCCGCGCTGCGTGGCGTGCATGATGTGCAGCACGGTCTGCCCGGCCGACTGCATCGAGATCGTCGCCGCGGAGCATCCCGACCCGACGATCGAGAAGTATCCGGAGAGCTTCACGATCGACCTCCTGCGCTGCGTCTACTGCGGATTGTGCGAGGAGGCGTGCCCCTGCGACGCCATCCGCATGGACACCGGCATCTACGAGATCGCCGCCGACAACCGCGACGCGTTCGTAGTCGACAAGGATTTCCTGCTGAACAACGACAAGGACGGCACGCGCTGATGGAGACGTTCCTCTTCTATTCCTGCGGCGCGGCGATGCTCCTGGGCGCCGTCGCCGTGGTCGCCAGCCGCAGCGCCGTGGGCGCGGCCTGCTGGCTCGTCCTGGCGTTCCTGGGGGCGGCGGGGCTGTTCGCGGCGCTGCACGCGCCGTTCCTGGCCGTGCTGCAGGTGCTCGTCTACGCCGGGGCGATCATGGTCCTCTTCCTGTTCGTGATCATGATGCTCGAGGGCCCGGTGCTGCCCGGCGAAGCCGGCCGCCTGCGCTTCTGGATGCCCCTGCTGGCCCTCGCCCCGGCGGCGGTCATCCTGGCCGTGGTCGCGGTCTGGCTGCCGTCGGTGCCGCTGCCCGGCTTCAGCGCCGTGCTGCCGCCGGGATTCGGCCAGCCGCTGCACGTGTCTCGCCTGCTGCTGGTGGACTACGTCTTCGCCTTCGAGCTGATCGCCATCCTCCTGCTGGTGGCGATGATCGGCGCCCTGGCCCTGGCGCGCGGCGAAAGGAAGCTGCCGTGGCGATAGGCCTGACCCATTACCTCGTGCTGGCGGCGGCGGTCTTCGTGATCGGCATGGCGGGTTTCATCATCCGCCGCAACACGATCATCATGCTCATGTGCGTCGAGCTCATGCTCGCCGCGGCGAACCTGGCGTTCGTCGCCTTCAGCCGCGAGCTGGGCGACGGCGCCGGACACGTCTTCGTGCTCATGAACTTCGCCGTCGCGGCCGCCGAGGTGGCGATCGGACTGGCGATCCTCGTCGAGATCTTCCGCCGGCGGCGCTCGGTGGACGCGGACGACCTGACCACGCTCATGGAGTAGGATCGTGATCGAAACCTCTCTGCGCTGGATCGTGCTCGCGCCGCTGCTCGGCGCCGCCCTGAACGGGCTGTTGAACCGGCGGCTGCCTCGCGCGGCGGCGGGCTGGCTGGGCTGCGCCGCCGTGGGCGTCAGCTTCGCGCTCGCGGTGCGCGCGGTGCTGCGCCTCGCCGCGTTGCCGGCCGGCGAGCGCGTCATGATCGACACCGTCGGCCGCTGGCTGTCGTTCGGCTCGCTGCATCTGGACATCGGCTTCCTGCTCGACCCGCTGTCGGCGGTCATGATCCTCGTGGTGACCGGCGTCGGCCTCCTGATCCACGTCTACAGCCTCGGCTACATGGCGAAGGACGAGGGGTTGCCGCGCTTCTTCGCCTACCTGAACCTGTTCATCTTCGCGATGCTCCTGCTCGTGCTCGGCGAGAACCTGCCGCTGCTCTTCGTGGGCTGGGAGGGCGTCGGCCTCTGCAGCTACCTGCTGATCGGCTTCTGGTTCGGCGACGCGGCCAACGCCGACGCCGGGCGCAAGGCCTTCATCACGAACCGCGTCGGCGACTTCGGCGCGCTGCTGGCGATGTTCCTGCTCGGCGTCACGCTGCTGCCGCACCTCGCGGCCGGCGAGGGGGTGTTCAGCTTCCGCGTGCTGGAGCAGCACGCCCACCTGCTCGCGCCGGTCGCCACCGGCGCGGCGCTGCTGCTCTTCCTGGGCGTGGCGGGCAAGTCGGCCCAGATCCCGCTCTACATCTGGCTGCCCGACGCCATGGCGGGTCCGACGCCCGTTTCGGCCCTGATCCACGCGGCGACCATGGTCACGGCCGGCGTCTACCTCATGGCCCGCATGAGCTTCCTGTTCGTGCTGAGCCCCGCGGCCATGTCCGTGGTCGCCGGCGTCGGCATCGCCACGGCGATCTTCGCGGCCACGATCGCGCTCGCCCAGACGGACATCAAGAAGGTGCTCGCCTACTCGACCGTCAGCCAGCTCGGCTACATGGTCGCCGCCTGCGGCGTGGGCACCTTCGCCGCCGGCATCTTCCACCTGATGACGCACGCGTTCTTCAAGGCGCTGCTCTTCCTCGGCGCCGGCGCGGTCATCCACGCCATGCACCACGAGCAGGACCTGCGGGTCATGGGCGGCCTGCGGCGCAAGCTGCCGATCACCTGGGCGACCATGCTCGTCGGCACCCTGGCGATCGCCGGCGTGCCGCCGTTGGCGGGGTTCGTCTCGAAGGACGAGATCCTCTTCGAGGCGTTCCTCGGCGCGCACGGCGGTGTCCCCTGGGTGTGGCTCGTCGGCTTCCTGGCCGCGGCGTTGACGGCGTTCTACATGATGCGCCTGCTCGTGCTGACGTTCCTCGGCGAGAACCGGGCGAGCGCCGACGTGCGCGCCCATCTGCACGAGGCGCCGCCCACGATGACGGTGCCGTTGATCGTTCTGGCGCTGCTGGCGATCGGCGGCGGCTGGCTCGGCTGGCCGCACGGCCTGGGCGGCGGCGCCTGGTTGCAGGAATGGCTGGCGCCGGTCCTGGCGGGCGGGCACGACCACGGGCACGACGCGGCGGTCGTGCGCCTGGAGATCACCCTGGCGGTCGTCTCCAGCCTGGTGGCGCTGCTGGGCCTGGCGCTCGGCTGGGTCGTCTACGCCCGCCGCCCGCAGCTGGCCGCCGCCGCGCGCGGCTGGCTCGGGGGCGTCGCGCATCGGCTGCTCAGCCACAAGTACTACGTCGACGAGATCTTCGCCGCGGCGATCTACCGGCCGCTGCAGCGGCTGGCCGACGTGGTCTGTTTCCGCTGGGTGGACCGCGGCCTGATCGACGGTCTGCTGGTCAGCGGCTCGGCCGTGCTCGCCCTGTTCGCCGGATCCCTGCTGCGCCTGCTGCAGAACGGTCTGGTCCGTTTCTACGCCTGGGTCTTCGCCGTCGGGGTGACGGCCTTCGCCGTCTACCTGACCCTGCAAGGCTAGGAGGAAGCCGCCTTGGCTCTGCTCAACGACCATCTGCTCAGCTGGATCGTCTTCGTGCCGCTCGGCGCCGCGCTCCTGATCCTGCTGGCCTTGCCTCGCCGCGACGGAGCTGCCTTCTGGACCGCGCTGGCAGCGACCGCGGTCGATGCGGCGCTGGCCGTCAAGCTCTGGTTCGCGTACGACCCCGCCCGCGGCACCGACCAGTTCACCGAACGCGTCGCCTGGTTCCTCGACGGCCGCATCCAGTACCACCTGGCGAGCGACGGCCTCAGCCTGGTGCTCGTCATGCTGACCGTCCTGTTGGGGCCGCTGGTGATCCTCTCGACCCGCCGCTCCCTGGCGCAGCGGGTGCCGCTGTTCATGGCCATGTACCTGATCCTGCAGACCGCCATGCTCGGCACGTTCCTGGCTCGCGACATGCTCCTGTTCTACGTCTTCTGGGAGCTCATGCTCATCCCGATGTACTTCATCATCGGCGTCTGGGGCGGCGGGCGCCGCATCTACGCGGCGGTGAAATTCTTCATCTTCACGATGGCCGGCTCGGTCTTCATGCTGGTCGCGATCCTCTACTGCTGGCAGCGGGCCGATTCGATGGACCTCGCCCGCTGGCTCGCCGTCGACTTCAGCCTGAGCGAGCAGATCTGGCTCTTCGCCGCCTTCGCGCTGGCGTTCGCGATCAAGATCCCCTTGTGGCCGCTGCACACCTGGCTGCCGGACGCCCACGTCGAGGCGCCGACCGCGGGCTCGGTGATCCTCGCGGGCGTGCTCCTGAAGATGGGCGCCTACGGACTGCTGCGCTTCGCGATGCCGCTGTTTCCGGAGGCCGCCGTGGCCGCGGCGCCGATCCTGGCGATCCTGGCGGTCGTCGGCATCATCTTCGGCGCGCTGGTCGCCTGGGTGCAATCCGACGTCAAGAAGCTGGTGGCCTACAGCTCGGTCAGCCACCTGGGCTTCGTGGTGCTGGGCGTGTTCAGCCTGACGGTCAAGGGCGCCGCGGGCGGCGTCTTCCAGATGCTGGCGCACGGCCTCTCGACCGGCGCGCTCTTCCTTTTGGTGGGCATCATCTACGAGCGGCGCCACACCCGCGAGATGGACGACCTCGGCGGCGTGGCCCACGCGATGCCCGGCTACGCGAGCGTGTTCATGATCGCCACGCTGGCGAGCGTCGGCCTGCCCGGGCTCTGCGGGTTCATCGGGGAGTTCATGATCCTGCTCGGCACGTTCGGCAGCCCGCATCTGCCGTACGCCCGCCTGCTGGCCGTCCTGGCCGCCACGGGGATCATCCTCGGCGCGGTCTACATGCTGCTGATGTACCAGCGCGTCTTCCTCGGGCCGGCGCGGCGCGAGGAGAACCGCGCGCTGGCGGATCTGAGCGTCCGCGAGTGGCTGGTGCTCGCGCCGCTGGTCGTCTTCATGTTCTGGCTGGGCGTCGGACCGGGCCTGGTGCTGGACAAGGTCGGTCCCTCGCTCGAGCGCGTCCTGCAGCCGGTGTCGGTGCGGGCCGAGGCGATCGCCGCGGCGCGGGCCGGCGCACCGCTGCTCTCGGTGACGGGCGGCGCGGCCGAGCGGCCGTCGCCCGATGGCGTCGAGCCGAGTCTGGAGGTGGGGCGATGAACCTGCTGCAGGACATCCGCTGGGCCGCGCTGCTGCCCTACCTCGTGCTGGCGGGCGGCGGGCTGCTCGTCCTGTTGGTCGACGCGTTCGTGCGCACGCTGCGCAAGGACCACCTCACGGCGCTCAACGGCCTGATCTTCCTCGGCGCCGGCGTGTCGCTGCTGGCGGTCGCGCCGCAGCCGGGTCCGCTGCTGGGCGGCCTGCTGACGGTGCAGATGTACACGCGCTTCTTCGACCTGATGCTCCTGGGCATCGGCCTGGTCACGACGATCTACGGCAGCGCGATCTACAGCCAGGACGGCGAGTTTCAGCCCGAGTTCTACCCGCTGGTGATCTTCGCGGTGCTCGGCATGATGGTGCTCGTGGCGGCCAGCGATCTGCTGGCCCTGTTCCTCGGCCTGGAGACCATGAGCCTGGCGGTCTACGTGCTGGTCGCCGGCCGGCGCGGCCAGCAGCGCAGCAGCGAGGCGGCGCTGAAGTACCTGCTGCTCGGCAGCTTCGCCTCGGCCTTCCTGCTCATGGGCATGGCCCTGCTCTACGGCTATGCCGGCGGCACCGGCTACGCCGACCTGGCCGCCGCGCGCGCGCTCGATCAGGGCTCTCCCGTCATCTTCGCCGCCGGCCTGGGCCTCATGCTCGTGGGCTTCGCCTTCAAGGTCGCGCTCGTGCCGTTCCACATGTGGACGCCCGACGTCTACGACGGCGCGCCGGTGCACATCACGGGCTTCATGGCCACGGCGGTCAAGGCGGCGGCGTTCGCCGCCCTGGTGCGCTTCGTGGTGCTCATGCTGCCCGGCCTGGCGATCGCCTGGTCCGGGCTGCTGGGCGTCCTGGCCATCCTGACCATGACCGCGGGCAACCTGCTGGCGCTCGTCCAGTCGTCCATCAAGCGCATGCTCGCGTATTCGAGCATCGCGCACGCCGGCTACCTCATGCTGGGCGTGCTGGCGATCCTGGCCGCGGGCGAGGAGTCCGGCGCCGCGCCGGGCGCGGGCATCGCCGCCGCGGCCGGCAGCGGCATGCTCTTCTACCTGCTGGGCTACAGCCTCATGAACCTCGCGGCGTTCGGCGTGATCGGCCAGCTGGGGCGGCCGGGCGGGATCGAGGCCGATCAGGTCGACCACTTCCGCGGCCTGGCGGCGCGGCAGCCCGTCGCCGCGGCGAGCCTGGCGGTCGCCATGTTCTCGCTCGCCGGCATTCCCGGCACCGTGGGCTTCCTGGGCAAGTTCTACATCTTCGAGGCCGTGGTGCGCGCGGGGCTCGTGCCGCTGGCGATCTGGGGCGTCGTGAACTCCCTGCTCTCGGTCTACTACTACCTGCGGGTCGTCGTGGCCATGTACATGCGCGAACCCCAGGCGGAACCCTTCGACGGCCGCAACTGGGAGAGCGTGATGCTCGCCGGCTGCCTGGCGCTGCTGGTCGTGCTGCTCGGCGTCTTCCCGAGCGCGGTCCATCGCCTGTCGGCCCTCGCGTTCGCGACGATGCTCGGCTGATCGCGACCGCCGGCCAGGAGGTGCGGCATGCCGTCCTTTCTGACCGTCAACCCGGCGACCGGCGAGGTCCTGCAGACCTATCAGATCCAGACCCGCGACGAGGCCGACGCCGTGCTCGCCGCCTGCCACGCCGCCCAGCCGGCCTGGGCGGCGCGGCCGCTGGCCGAGCGCGCCGCGCTGTCCGCGCGCCTGGCCGCGGTCCTGCGCGCGCACAAGGCCGAGTGGGCCCGCCTCATCAGCCTGGAGATGGGCAAGCCCGTGACCGAGAGCGGCGCCGAGCTGGACAAGTGCGCCTGGCTGTGCGAGGTCTACGCCACGCAGACGGCGTCCTGGCTGGCGGAGCAGGAGCTGCAGGCCGACGGGCGCGCGCACCGCGTGGTCTACCAGCCGCTGGGCGTCGTGCTGTCGATCATGCCCTGGAACTTCCCGTTCTGGCAGGCGCTGCGCTTCGCGGTGCCGACCCTGCTCGCGGGCAACACGAGCGTCCTGAAGCACGCGCGCAACGTGACGGGCTGCGCCCTGGCGATCGAGCGCGCCTTCGGCGAGGCCGGTTTTCCGGCCGACGTCCTGCGCGCCGTGGTGGCCGATCACGAGACGACGAACGCGCTGCTCGGCGATCCGCGCACGGCCGGCGTCTCCTTGACCGGCAGCACGGACGTCGGCCGCGCGGTGGCGGCCGCCGCCGGCCGGCACCTGAAGACCTGCGTCC
>CAZJWO010000051.1:0-25332 GCA_964549735.1 uncultured Fibrobacteraceae bacterium
GGCAGACGGCCAGCACGCTGGGGATCAGCGGCATTTCCGAAGCGGACACCTTCGTCGGTCGGGACATCCGTGCCGGCGTCTCGGCCGCGACGCTCTTGTCCGATATCGCGGCGCTGGACGGATCGCTGCCGCTCGGCGCGATCGAACTGGAGGTCGGCGGCGTCGTGACGACCATCGACCTCGCCGGCGCGGTGACGCTGGGCGACGTGCAGAGCCTCTTCGAGGCCGCGATGCCAGGGTACCAGCTGAGGCTGGATCGCAGCGGCATCTCGGTGGTCAGCGGATCCACCGAGACGTTCTACGTCCGCAACGCCGGCGCGCCCAACACCGCCAGTCTGCTCGGCATCGAGGGCACCGGCACGCCGGTGCGGCTGTTCGGCATCCTCGAGGATCTGCGCGGAGCCCTGCAGAACAACGACCCGGTGGCGATCCGCGGCGTGCTCGGCGAACTCCAGGCGCTCGGACAGCTGATGCAGTCGCTGCTGATCAAGAATGGCGGGCGCCAGCAGGATCTCGCCTGGGTCGAGACGATCCTCATGCAGCGCGACACGCAGCTGCGCTCGAAGCTGTCGTTGGAGAGGGACGCGGATGTCGCGAGGGTGTCGTCCGATCTCGCCGCCGCGGAGATGAGCTATCAGAGCAGTCTGTTGGTGACCAGCCGGCTCTTCCAGGCCAACCTGATGATGTACCTGTAGTCGGGCGATCGGCCCGCTGCGAAGCGAGGAGAGACCAATGCCTACCTTCGAGACCGTGAGGTTCGGCACCCTGCAGTACAAGGAGACGGACGTGCTCGAACTGCGCGACGGCCTCATCGGACTGCCTCGGTTGCGCCGCTGGTTGATGCTCGACATGGAGCAGGATCTGCCGATGCGCTGGCTCCAGTCTCTGGATCGGCCGGACTTCGGCGTGCCGGTCATGCCGCCGCTGTTCTTCGCCGACGAATACGAGATCGGCGCGAAGATCTCCTCCCGCCGGCAGTTCGCGCAGGCCGCGGCGCCGGAGCTGGTGACGCTGATCATCGTGAACATCCATCCCGGCGGCGAGAAGATCACGGGCAACCTGCGGGCGCCGCTGGTCATCGATGCGAGCACCCGGCAGGGCGCCCAGCTGGCGCTGGAGGACGATCGCCTGTCGACCAGGCAGGAGATCGATTATCTGAAATTTGGGCTTGCCCTGACCGGCGGCCCCGCCGACAATGAGACGCCAGAGGGCGAAAAGACGACAGAACCGGCCGCTCCGCCCGCCGCGACGGCCGAGGATGCGGAGGTTCTCGCTGCAGCGCAGACGGTGGCTTCCGGGAACTGAGACGGATCGCCGCGCCGACGCTCGCCGCAGACGGACAGGGAGGTCCCGTGCTCATCCTCAGCCGCAAGCGCAATGAGAAGATCATGATCGGTGACGACATCTCGATCTTGATTGTCGATATCCGCGGCGATCAGGTCCAGGTCGGCATCGACGCGCCGCGGTCGATTCCCGTCCACCGGTACGAGATCTACGAAGAGATCAAGAATACGACGTTGGAGGCTGCCAATTCCTCGGCGGCGGACCTGGCGGCCTTGCGTCGGAAGATGAAACCCAAGCCCCCCGCCGAAGACCCCTCGAAATAGCAGCCGCTCAAGCCTGGCAGTCCAGCAGGCTGGCGCCGTCGTGCGCCGCGGGCGCGTGCCGCTGCGGACTACGGTTCGCCAGGGTGCGGCCGATCTCGTCGCGCAGGCTCCGGCAGCGCTGCAGGAGGGTCGTTTCCTCGTCGTGGAGGGCCTGCAGCGTCGCGAGATGTCGCCGGCGCTCCGTCTCGGGCGTTCCTTGCCAGGCTGCCTGCAGTGCCGCCAGGAGATCTTGCCGCCGCCCGACGAGATCTCGCACCTCTTCGGCGTCTTGCGCCGTCAGGGCGGCCGCGAGCTGGTCGTGGAGGCGGGCGAGCGCGTCGATGGCTGCTTGCACGGATCGGCACCTCACGCAGAGGTCAGGACGCGCCGCTCTCGCGGTTGCTCCGCTGGAGCAGGCGCGGGAACGGCGGATGCCGCATCCGGAGACGCAGCTTCCATGCCAGACTGCCTGCATGCCTGCCGGGCGCGGTCGCCGGCGCCGGGCGGGATGCTGCGCCAGGCCTCGAGCAGCGGCTGCAGCACCTGCCGGCAGTGGGCGACGTGCGTGGGATCATTGTCGACCTGCATCTGCAGGATCTCCTTGAACACGAAGTCGTAGAGCGACGCGAGGTTTTCCGCCACCTGGCCGCCGACCGCATGGTCCAGAGCTCCGCGCAGTTCGGCGACGATCCGTTGCGCGAGGCCGAGCCGACGGGCCATCTCGATCCGGTTCCCACCGGCCGTGTCGGCGGCGGCGGCGAGATGCTCGAGCATCTTCTGGTAGAGCAAGACGATCAGTTTCTCCTTGCTGATGGTCTGCAAGTCTGTCTGGCGGTAGGCCTGGACCCCGCGGCTGCCGTGCATGCAAGGCTCCTTCCTTAGCGGGTCGACGTGCTGAAGAACACCATCGAACTCAGGTAATTGCCTTGGGCCTGGAGCAGGGAGACGGACGATTCCATGGCGCGGAACTTCCGCTCCATGGTCGTGCGGTAGTTGTCGATGCTTCGCTCGTAGCGCTCGATCGAGCCGTCGATGTTCTTGATGCGGCGGTTGAGCGAGTCGTTGCCGAGCTTGAAGATGCCGTCCACGCGATCGGTGAGCTGTTGAATGGCCTGATCGATCAGGGCCGCCTTGCCGACGCCGCCCTCGTGTTCGATGAAGAGGTCGCGAACGCCGGCGTAGTCGTCGGCGATGGCCTGGTCGAACTTCGCCGCGTTGAACTTGAGGGTCCGCGTGCCTTGTTGGCGTTCGATGCCGATCTGCGCCAACGTGGTCACGCTGCCGCCGGCCATGGCGGACATGACGCCCTCGAGACGAGCGCCGAGGCCGCGGGCGCTGGTGTTGCCCGCGAGCTTGCCCTCGGGCTTCATCTCTTTCTCGAGGAAACTGAACACGTCGTTGTACGCGTCGACGAACGCCTTGACCTGGTCGCGGACGCCCTCGGCATCCGCCGCGACGCCGACCCGCACACTGGTGCCGGGCGCAGCCGCGCGAAGGTCCAGCGTCAGGCCGTCGATGACGTTGCTCAGCGTATTGCCGGAGGCGGTCACCGCCAGACCGTCCACCAGCAGGCTGGCGTCGGCCGCCGCCTGGGTCTGCGTGAAGGAGGGCGCCGTGCCGCCCGCCAGGCCCGACGCATCGAGCGTGTAGGCGTTGCCGGTGCCCGCCTCGCCCGTCAGGACCAGGTGATAGCCGCCGGTCTCGGCCCCGGTGTACACGATGCTGGCGCTGATGCCGGTGATCTCGTTGTTGATCCGCGTGGCGAGCTGGGAAAGCGACGTGTGGCCGGTCAGATTCAAGGTGTGCGCTTCGCCGCCGATGGTGATGACCAGGTCCCCTTCGCCGACGTCGACGAGGGAGTTGTCGAAGCCCTGGGATCGCATCTTCTGGGCTTGGGCGAGCGCTTCGACCGTGATGTCGTACGTTCCCGGCGCGGCGTTGCTGCCCGCGCTGACCGTCAGGATGTCCTCGTGGCTAGAGGTGGCCTTCAGCGAGGCGAAGTCGTTCGCCGTCTTCAAGGCGGTGGCGGCCGATTGCAGCGCGTCGAGCTTGGTCTTCAGGGTTCCCAGCGCGGAGATCTGATTCTGGAATTGCTGACGCTGCGCCTGCATCCGGCGGATCGGGATCCGCTTGAGGTCGACCAGCTGGTCGACGATCCGCGCCGTATCCAGGCCGGTCGCCAGTCCAGCGAAAGAAATGCTGCTCATGCCAAGCCTCCCCAGGCTGCGTTCTGCTCTTGGCCGTCGATCTACTCAACTCAGGCGATCGATCAGCACCCCCAGCAGATCGGCAGAACGACGGCGCAGGTTGAGCAGATTCTCCGGCGGGAAGGTCTGCACCAGGGCGCCGGTCTCCTTGTTGCGAATCTCGACGATGTAGGAGTTGTCCTCCGGTTCGTAGAGGAGATGGACCTCGCGCTCGGCGACTGGCAGACGTGACATGGCGTCGCGCAGCTCCTGCACGGCGGACTCGATCTCCTGGCGCGTGTAGGGGGCCGGGGCGCCGGGGGAGTCGGCAGCCGCCGGACTTCCCGGGCCGGGAGCGGACTCGAGGCGAGGGCCGGGGGACGCAGACGTCGGTTCCGTTGCTGGAACGGCGACCGCGGTCGGCGGGGCGACGCCGCTCGGGATTCCAGACAAGGTCGACATGGTTCAGCCTACACTTTGCGTTGGGGGTCCCCGCGAGGGGGACCCCCGGTCCACTCGGCTAGCCGAGCAGCGAAAGGGCGAGGCCACTCGACATGTTGGCCTGGGCCAACACCGACACGCCCGCCTGCTGCAGGATCTGGTAGCTGGTCAGGCGGCTCGTTTCCAGAGCCATGTCCACGTCGCGGATGCGACTGTTGGCCGCCGAGAGGTTCTCGGCCGTGTTGTTCAGGTTGCGGATCGAACTCTCCAGCCGGTTCTGGATGGC
Organism: uncultured Fibrobacteraceae bacterium; assembly: GCA_964549735.1. Lineage (GTDB taxonomy): Bacteria > Krumholzibacteriota > Krumholzibacteriia > LZORAL124-64-63 > LZORAL124-64-63 > Glo-17. Next base: position 4,500 of record CAZJWO010000051.1, read on the forward strand.
GCCGAAGTCCGCGCGGGCCGCGCTGACCGCGTCGATCGCCGTGTTGATGTCGCTCTGAGCGGCGCCGACGGTGCCACCCGGAGCCGCGGAGCTGCTCAGGTCGGTCGTGGTGATGTCGATGTCGTTGCCGCCGCCGGTGATGTCCACGGCGATGGTGATGGTGGCGGCAGCGTTGAGCAGGCTGACGCCGTTGAATTCCGTCGAGCCCGTGATGCGGCCGATCTCCGCGTCCAGAGCGTCGTACTCGGCCTGCAAGTACGTGATCTGGTCGGCGCTGAGCGTGCCGTTGGCGGCCTGCTGGTCCAGTTCCTTCATGCGCACGAGGATGTTGCTGACCTCGTCCAGGGCGCCTTCTGCCGTCTGGACGAGCGAGATGCCGTCGCCGGCGTTGCGCGCGGCCTGCTCGAGCGCGCGGATGTCGCCCTTCAGGCCCTCGCTGATCGCCAGGCCGGCGGCGTCGTCGGCCGCGCGGTTGATGCGCAGACCGCTCGACAGCTTCTCCATCGACTTGTTGAACTGGGCCGTCGTGTTGTAGAGGTGCCGGCGGGTGTTGATCGCGGCGATGTTGGTGTTGATGCGGATGCCCATGCTCTTCCTCCCTGAAAGAGTGGCCCCTGTGGGACCTGGTTGAATCGCGTCCTCCATGGTGCCTATGCAGGCACTTTCTGGATTCTGATATAATTATCGACCAGGTGATGCCGCGACTTGAGGGATTAAAATATAATTTATTATTCTATGATATTTCGTGCCGAGATCGGCACCCTCGTTCGGCCGACGGCAGCCGAACGGTTGCCCCCGAGAACCTGCCGGGGGGGGCGTACACGCGAAAGGGCCGCCTCTCGGCGAGAGAGGCGGCCCCTGGACGGTAACGTTCTACGACTAGCTCAGCAGCGTCATGGCCAGACCCGTGGTCATGTTGGCCTGGGCCAGCATCGAGATGCCGGCCTGCTGCAGGATCTGGAAGCTCGTCAGACGGGAGGTCTCGTTGGCCACGTCCACGTCGCGGATGCGGCTGTTGGCGGCGGAGAGGTTCTCGGCCTGGTTGTTGATGTTGCGGATCGAGCTCTCGAGGCGGTTCTGGATCGCTCCGAAGTCGGAACGGGCCGCCGACACCGTGTCGATCGCCGTCAGGACCTGGCCCATGGCGGTCGTCGCGTCCGTCGCCGAGCCGATGCCCGTGGTCAGGCCGAGGGTCGCGCTGTCGCGGTTCGTGCTCAGATCGACCGCGATGCTGTCGTAGGCGTTCGTGTTGATGCCGACCTGGATCGCGACCGAGCCGCCGGAGCTGTCCAGCAGGCTGATGCCGTTGAACTCCGTCGAGGCCGCGATGCGGTCGATCTCCTCGAGCAGCGCCTGGTACTCGGCGTCCAGGTAGCCGCGCTCGGCGTCGGTCAGGGTGCCGTTGAGCGATTGCTCGGTCAATTCACGCAGACGCAGCAGGATCGTCGAGACCTCGTCCAGCGCGCCTTCGGCCGTCTGCACGAGCGAGATGCCGTCGCTGGCGTTGCGGCTGGCCTGCTCGAGCGCGCGGATGTCGCTGCGCAGGCCCTCGCTGATCGCCAGGCCGGCGGCGTCGTCGGCCGCGCGATTGACCCGCAGACCGCTCGACAGCTTCTCCATGGACTTGTTGAAGTTGATGGTGGTGTTGTAGAGGTGGCGCTGCGTGTTGATCGAGGCCACGTTCGTGTTGATGCGGATGCCCATGTCTTCCTCCTTGATGGGCTCAGGTTGCCCCTTGCGGGGCGCTCATCCCGAGGCGGACGCTGGTTTCCGTACCATCTGTCCGCGCCGGGCCAGTCCTCCCGCCGCGGCTGCGGCGGGAAGATCTCGTGCGAGCCGCGGACACCGCCGCGGCCGGATCGCTAGTTCTGCAGCAGGCTGAGCGCCAGGCTCGTCGTCATGTTGGCTTGCGCCAGCATGGACACGCCCGCCTGTTGCAGGATCTGCCAGCTGGTCAGATTCGAGGTCTCGCGCGCCACGTCGACGTCGCGGATGCGGCTATTGGCGGACGAGAGGTTCTCCGCCTGGTTGTTGATGTTGCGGATCGAGCTCTCGAGCCGATTCTGGATCGCGCCGAAGCCCGAGCGGGTGTTGCTGACGATCGCGACCGCGCCGAGGACCTCGTCCATGGCCGAACTGGCGTTCACCGCGCTGTCGATGCCCGTGGCCAGCAGGAGTCCGGCGGCGTTCATGTTGCTCGACAGGTCGACCTGGATCTGGTCGAAGGCCGACGTCCCGATGCCGACCTGGATCGCGACGTTGCCGCCGGTGCCGTCCAGCAGCTTCTGGCCGTTGAAATCGACCGATAGCGAGATGCGGTCGATCTCGTCCAGCAGCGCCGTGTACTCGCTGTTCAGGTAGCCGCGCTCCGTATCGGTCAGCGTACCGTTGAGACTCTGCTCCGCCAACTCGCGCAGGCGCAGCAGGATGGTGCTGACCTCGTCCAGGGCGCCCTCGGCGACCTGCACCATGGAGATGCCGTCGCTGGCGTTGCGGCTGGCCTGTTCGAGGGCGCGGATATCGCTCTTCAGCCCCTCGCTGATCGCCAGGCCGGCGGCGTCGTCGGCGGCGCGGTTGATGCGCAGTCCGCTGGAGAGCTTCTCCATGGATTTGTTGTAGGCGCCGGTCGCGTTGTAGAGATGGCGGCGGGTGTTGATCGAGGCGATGTTCGTGTTGATGCGGATGCCCATGCGGTTTCCTCCTTGAAAGCGCGTGAGGGCTCAGGGTGCCCGTCTTGACCACGGGCTGCCGGCGCGCCGGCCGCCATCCTTGGCTGGCCGATCGATCGCGCCGTGGGAGAGTTTTCGGCGGCCGCGTTCGCGCCTTGAGCGGGAATTTCGGCGCGGATCCTGGCGGTCGGCGGTGACCGAATGCGGGCCGCGCTCGGCGACGGAACGGGGCGCGCCCGGCTGGGCGCGCCCCGGCGGGGAGCGGTCGCGGATCGCGTGACGGACGCTGGCTAGCGCTGCAGCAACGCGAGCGCCAGCTGCGACGTCATGTTGGCCTGGGCCAGCACCGAGACTCCGGCCTGCTGCAAGATCTGCAGACTGGTCATCGTCGAGGTCTCGGTCGCGACGTCGACATCGCGGATGCGGCTGTTGGCGGCCGCGAGGTTCTCAGCGGTCATCGCGATGTTGCGGATCGACGTTTCGAGACGGTTCTGCGCCGCGCCGAAAGCGGCGCGGGTCTGGCTGACGATGCCCGACGCGTCGCGGATGATGCCGATCAGCGCGCGCGCCGTGTCGCCGCCATCGGGCGGGGCGCCGACCAGAGAGGTGCCGGCGAGATTCAGATAGCCGGTGTCCATAGCGTCGCTGACGTCGATGGCGACGGCGCTCGTCGCGACATCGGTGCCGATGCCGACCTGGACGTTCAGGATGCCGGCGGTGCCGTCCAGGAGGTTGATGCCGTTGAATTCGGCCGTGGCGCTGATGCGATCGATCTCCAGCAGGAGTTCCTGGAATTCCTGATCCAGGTAGCCGCGCTCGGCCTCGCCGAGCGTTTCGGTGGCGGCCTGCTCGGCGAGCTCGCGCATGCGCAGCAGGATGTTGTTGACCTCGTCCAACGCGCCTTCCGCCACTTGCACGAGGGAGATGCCGTCGGCGGCGTTGCGTCCGGCCTGATCCAGGGCCCGGATGTCGCTGCGCAGGCCTTCGCTGATCGCCAGGCCGGCGGCGTCATCGCCCGATCGATTGATCCGCATGCCGCTGGAGAGCTTCTCCATCGATTTGTTGAACCGGTTCGTGGTGTTGAAGAGGTGGCGTTGCGAGTTCAGCGACGCCACGTTCGTATTGATCCGCAGACCCATGTTCCGTTCCTCCATGTCTGGCGATCGCCCCGCCGCGATCGCGCCAGTTGCGGCTTGCCCCTTCGCGCCGCCTTCCTATAACCTGGTACCCGGACTCCGCGCGCCGGCAAGATGCCCGATCTGGCCCGCGGCCGATGCATTTCGCACGCCAACCGAGGTCGAGCATGGCGATTCGCACGGTCCGCTCCGAAGAGCACGCGGAGTTCGTGGCATTCAGCAATGCAGGAATGAGGCCTGAAACCGCCAGCACGCGCGTCGAAGAAGACTTTCCGGTCGCTTTTTCCCCTGGCAATCTGCACGGGCTCTGGGGCGAGCGCGACGAGGTCGGTTGGGTGGCGGGTCTGGCCGTCCTGACGCGCACGCTGGCGACCTCGTCCGGGGAGGTGCGAGCGGCGGGAATCGGCTCGGTGGTGACCAGGGCCGATCGGCGTGGCGAGGGCCTGAGCGCGCGTCTGCAGGCCGAGGTACTCGCCAGGCTGGCGGCGATGGGCGTGCCCCTGGCGGTGCTCTGGTCCGACCGGCCGGAAATTTATGCCGGGCGCGGTTTCCAGCCCGCCGGCTGGGAGTACCATCTCGACCTTGCCGACCTGCGGCCGACCGATCTGCGAACCCCGCCGGTCGAGGTTCGCGCGCTGCGTCCCGAGGACTTCGCGGCCATCGGGCGCCTCTACGGTCGCCACCCCCTGCGCACTCTGCGCGAGCCCGGCGACGATGCCCTGCTCTATGGCATGCCGGGCACCCGCGGACTCGTCATGGCGGCTGGCGGCGACGTGCTGGCCTACGCTTTTTGCGGCAAGGGCGAAGATTTCCCCGGCTACGTGGCCGAATGGGGCGGCGAGGCGCCGCTGGCGCTCGCGGTCATCGCGGCGGTGCTGCGCCGGGGTCTGGCCAAGCGTGTCCTCGTGCCGGCCGGCCGGGAGGATCTCCTTGCGGCCGCCGCCGCGCTGGGGGCGCGTTACGAGATCTGGCCGAGCGGCCTCTGGAAGGTCTTGCGTCCCGATCTCCTGCCTGTCGGCCGGGCGGCCAGGCCGACAGGCGATACGGCGAATGATGCCCGGACGTGGCTGGGTCGCCCCGGTCCGGACGGCCTGCCGGTTCGCGGCAACCTCGACGTGGCGATCTGGGGCCTCGATTCGGTATGAACGGACTCCGTCGCGCGGTGGCGCCGGCGAATTCGCCCCAGCGGGGCGCCGCCTGCCAGTGCAGGCTCAAGTTTGCCGCCCGACTGGTCGATAACCGATCAGGAAATTGTTGCCGGCCAGGAGAGAACAAGCCGGCAGTCTCACGAAGAGGGTGGTCGATCGAGGTAGACCTCTTGTCGCGCAACGAATACGATGAAAACACGTTGGAGGAGTTGCTGGAGAAACGACTTGAGATGCTCGCGGCGTCCGGGGCGCGAGACGGCCGATGGGTACCGCGTTTGCAACATGCACGACGGGGATGCCGCACTGGGCGGTGTCCGTCCGTAAGCGAGAGAAGTTACCATGGCGCTCAACCGGATCTCGAACGGCGTTCCGAAGCAGCATCAGTTGATCGAGGCGTATCAGCCTCCGCAGGAGCAGGCGCGGTCCGCGAAGTCCGGAAGCTCCAAGCCGGACGGAACGAGGCAGCAGACAACGGCCGCCACGGATAAAGCGGAGATCTCGCACCAGGCCCGCGAGCATGTGGCCCACCGCCGCCTGGTCGCCGCCGGACGGCAAGAGATCGAGCGCCTGCCCGACGTCCGCCAGGATAGACTCGCGCTCGTCAGGCAGCGCCTCGCGAGCGACTTCTACAAGTCGCTCGAAGTGCGCGGCGAGGTCGCCGGCCGCCTCGGCAAGCTGTTTCTCGAGGGCGATCTCTGATCCGGATACGCCGGTGAATCGTCTGCGGGAACGACCCGAGACGCGAAGCGGGTCGTCGATCGGCGCCGCTTGGCATCGACCCGCCCGCGCCGGTTCGATCGTCCGGCGGCATTTTTAGTTGCCTACGGTGGCAAGAAATCTTACGGTTCCCACCGCTCGCATCCTGCAGACCGTCATTCTGGAGAGCACGGTGTCGGAGTCTTTGACGCCTCATCGCCGTCTGGCGAGCCTCTACGGCCCGTCGAAAGCGCCTTTGGCGGAGTCCGCGTGGTCGTGCCGGCACCTGACGGCGCTGCCGACGCCGGCGGAGCATGGCGGCGACGCGACCGCGCTGGGACTGCTGCTCATCCATGGACCGACGCTGCGCCGGAACATCCCGTGGACGGATTTCCTGGCCTGGCTTTCCTCTTGGCGCGACCGGAACCTCACCGCGGTCCTGGTCGATGACGGATTGTCCGCGGCGGAAGTGGCGGCCGGCTTCCGCGGCGGTCTCTTCGATGCCACCTGCGAAGAGCCTACGGCAGCACAGTGGCGCCAGCTGCTGGACCGCGCGGCCCAGCGCCTGGACCGGTTGACGACCGGCAACGCGCTGCAGGCGCAGGCGGCGGGCATCCAGAAGCAGCTGCAGGCGCAGCAGCGCCGGCTGCACGATACGGCGGCCGCCGAGACCGGCGCGTTGCTCGACGCCCAGGCGCAGCTGGAACTCGTCAACCGGCGCCTCAGCGACCACATGGCGCAAGTGTCCCTGCTCTACAAGTTCGGTCGCGAGCTCAGCCTGGCGAGCAACTGGGACGATACGCTGCGCGAGATCCTCTCGCACCTGGCCGAATTCGTCGGGGCGGCGGGCGGCGCGCTCGTGTTGCAGACCGCGGGCGGCGACAACGTCTCGCCGCGCCAGACGTACCGTTGGCAGGAACAAGCCTGGGACAAGGTCCTCTTGCGCATCACCCGCCAGATCGACACCGGGGTGGCGAGCAGTCTGCTCGCTCCCGGCGTATTCCAGGTCGGCCAGCGCGACAGCGACGGCGAGGGACGCATCACGGCGCTGCCGCTGCAGCACCAGGGCGTGCGCCTGGGCATCCTGTTGCTGCTCTTCGCCAACGCGCAGGAGCGGCGCCAGCGCTCGGCATCGCACCTGACGTTCCTGCAGATGGTGCAGGTCGTGCTTGCGGAAGAGATCGCCTCGGCGCAGATGCTCGATCGGCTGCGCGATGTCGGCGCCTTCAATACGCGGGTCCTCGAGACGGTCAGCAGCGGCATCTGGGTGTGCGACGCCATGGGCCGCTCCGTTTTCGTCAACCGGGCCGCGCGCGCCATGCTGGGCATGCCGGCGAGCGCGGTCCGCCAGGATGCCGCGGCGGCGCTGGCGGTCGGCCGCGGCCGGCTGCTGGATCGCCCGCTGACGGGCAGCGTCGAGAGCGACGATCTGCCGGAGATCTTCCTGGATGGGCGATTGCAGCTCGCCGGAACGCGCCGGCCCGGCTTCGCGACCCTGCTGGGCCGCCGGCGGCCCTACCGCGGGGAAGGCCATCTCGCCGATGCGGGCGGGCAGGCGATTCCGGTGCGCGTGCAGACCGCGCCGATGGCCGGCCGGGGCCAGGGCGAACGCTGGCTGCTGGTCATCCTCGAAGACATGCGCGAGGCGCAGCGGGCCGCGGCCGCGCGCCGGCGGGCGGAACAGGCGGAGGCGCTGGTGGCCATGTCGGCGACGCTGGCGCACGAGATCCGCAATCCGCTGATGGGGCTCAGCGCGCAGGCCGAGCTTCTGGCCGATTCGCTGCCGGAGGGCGACTCTCGGCGCCGGCGGCTGGATCTGATCACCGCCGAGGTCGAGCGCATCAACCGGACCATCAACGACATGCTGCAGTTCGTGCGGCCCAGCGACATCCGCTGCGAGACCGTCGACGCGATGCGCCTGGCGCAGGATTGCCTGGAACTGGCCCTGCCGCGCGCGCGTGCGCGGCAAGTCGCCATCGCCCTGGCGGCCGAGCCGGCGGTGCCGCTGGAAGCGGATCCGACGCAGCTCCGACAGGTGATCCTCAACCTCGTCCTCAATGCCGTCGACGCGGCGCCGCCCGGCGGCAACGTGACCGTCCGCCTGCGCGCGGAGTCGGCCGTGACCCTGCCGGACGGCCAGCGCGAAACCCTGCGGACCGCGCCGGGCGTCAGCTTGTGCGTGGAGGACGACGGGCCGGGGTTCGGCGACGTCGAGCCTGAACGCATCTTCCAGCCCTTCTTCACCACCAAGACCACGGGCACCGGCCTGGGCCTCGCTTACTGCCGCAAGGTCGTCGAGGCGCACGGCGGACAGATTCGGGCGCAGCGAGACGGCGCGACGACGCGCTTGCTGGTCCTGCTGCCCCGCGAAACGGCGGCCGGCAGGGCGCTGGCCGGGGAGGCGACATGACCAAACGCATCTTGATCGTCGACGACGAGGCGACCATCCGCATGTCTCTGGTGGAAGCGCTCGGCGCGGAAGGTTACGCGGTCGCCGACGCCGAAACCGGGGAAGAGGCCCTGGCGATGTGCCACGGCGGCGGTTTCGACCTGCTGCTCTCGGATCTCAAGCTGCCGGGCATCAGCGGGCTCGAGATGCTCAAGGCGCTGCGGCTGCAACAACAGCAGCTGCCGGTCATCCTGATGACGGCGTACGGCGATGTCGACACCGCCGTCGCCGCCATGCGCCTGGGAGCCTATGACTACATCACCAAGCCGTTCAAGCTGGCGGAGATCAAACGCCAGGTGCGCGGTGCCCTGCGGGCGACCGAAGGCGTCCCGGCGACGGCCGCGGAGACGGCGGCGCCCGGCGTGATGTCGGCACCCGGCAACGGTCATTATTTCCCGATGCTCGAGGCCTGCCCGGGGCTGGCCGAGGTGACGCGGATCCTCGCGAAGATCGGCCAGAGCCGCAGCGGCGCCGATACGCCCATCCTCGTGCAGGGCGAGTCTGGCAGCGGCAAGGAGATCGTCGCCCGCGCCGTGCACGAGGTCACCGGCGCGCGCGATCGCTTCATGGAGATCAACTGCGCGGCGGTGCCCGAAACCCTGCTCGAAAGCGAGCTCTTCGGACACGAGAAGTGGGCCTTCACGGACGCCAAGGTGCGCAAGGACGGTCTCTTCGAACTCGCGGGGCGCGGCACGATCTTCCTCGACGAGATCGGCGAGATGGGCATCCTGCTGCAGAGCCGGCTGCTGCGCGTTCTCGAGAGCCGGCGCTTCCGGCGGGTCGGCGGCAAGGAGGATCTGCCGATCAACGCGCGCATCGTGGCGGCGACGAATCGCCGGCTCGCCGATGCGATCGCCGATGGCTTGTTCCGCAACGACCTCTATTACCGCCTGCAGGTCGTGGAGATCCACGTGCCGCCGCTGCGCGAGCGGCCGCAGGACCTCGAGGTGCTCATCAACCACTTCCTGCGGGAACTGAACCATCAACTCGGCCTGCGTTGCGCGCCGGTCGACGCCGCGTTGCTCGAGATCCTGCAGAAATACCCCTGGCCGGGCAATGTCCGCGAGTTGCGCAACTGGCTCAAGCGCATCATGATCCTCGAGGAGCCGAACCACCTGCGGCCTGATCATTTCCCCGATTTCATACGACTCGGGCGCAACCCGCGGATCGCGGGCCATGCGGCCAGCGGCCTCAGCCTGATGCCCTTGAGCGAAGTGGAGATGCGGCAGATCCTGTTCACGCTGGAGCAGACCGAGAACAACAAGAGCAAGGCGGCGCGGATCCTCGGCATCAGCCGCCAGACCCTGCGCGAGAAGCTGCGCCTGTACGAGGTCGAGAGCGAGGATGCCGGCGAACTGAAGGCCGGCGAAGCCGAATCTTGACCTCTGCCACCCCTGCGCTCCGCCGCGGACCGGCCGCCGCTGCCAGCGGCCGGTCCGGCCAGCGGAACTTGCCCACAAACTGACCACCCCTGTCCGGCAAGTGATCTGAAGTCCCGGCGCAGATGCGCCCGCAGGCCGTTCGCGACGTCCGGCGCGAGCCGGCCGAGACTGCCGACGCTGGCCGATTCCCTGCGCTATGGCCTCGTTTCCTGCCGATCCGCACGCGCGGGCCGCGGCGCCGGCCGCCGGCGATCCCGGGCACGTCCTTTGCGGTGCCGCTCGCCAGGATCGGGGTCCGAACGAAAGCAGGGTACGATGCTTGTCCAGCAGTCCGTCCGTGTCGGATGCCTGGCGCTTGCGATCTTCGCGGTCTGGAACGGCGCGGCGTTCGGCGGGCAGGAACTGTCCGATGCCGAACGGGACGGCTACCTGATCTGGTTGCATGCTCTGGAGGCGACGATCGCCAGCCGCGAGGCGGCCGACCTGCCGGAGACGCGTCCCCTCTATCCGCGGGATCCGGAGCACGACGGCGAGACGCTCGCCGCGAGCATGGCCGATGTCGCGAGAGCTCTCGCGGAAATCGAGGCGCGGCCGCGGCTGCTGCAAGAACCCGGCTCCCGCTCGCCGTTGCACGCCTTGAACCGCGCCCGCAACCACGCGCATCTCGCGGAATACGATAGCGCTCTTGTCTGGTACGCGGTGGTTGCGCAACGCGACACGCTCGGCGAGTTCGCGATCGATCTCGGGCGCGAGACGATGGCCGCCGCTGTCGCGGCCGGTGCGGACCAGGTCGTTCGCCAGCGCCTCACTGCGCTGCGTCGCGCCGCCGACACCGGCGCACGCGAACTGGAGCTGGAAATCGGCCTGCGCTTCCTGATCGCCCGCGCGGACACCGCCAGCTTGACCGCCCTCGTCGACCAGCTCGGCGCGAGCGACGCGGCATGGAGCGGCCGGCTCCGCTACTGGCAGGCCTTCAGTCTGAGCTGGCTCGGCCGCTGGTCGGCGAGCCTGGCCGTATTGCGCGGCATGGTCGTCTCGGACGGGCTTTCGCACGGTCTGGACGAGAGGCAGCGGGCCTGGGTGCTGGCGGCGATTCCAGATCAGATGCTGCTGTCGGGGCGGCGGCATGAGGCGACGCCGCTATATCGCGCCCTGGCCGCGAGCAGCATTCCCGAGGTCGCGCTCTGGGCGGCCTGCCAGGCTGCGGCCAGCGACCTTCTGGACGGCCACTTCCTCAAGGCGGGGACGGCTCTGGAAGGCCTCTGCAGCCGCCAAGACAACGCGGTCTGGCGCCAGTACGCGTGCCAGCTGGCCAGACTGAGCGACGAACTTCAGCGCCTGCAAGCCGAGGGACGACCCCATGGTGCCGCCGTTTACTACGAGCCCTGAGACGGAACTCCAGGAGCGCCAGCTGCTCGCGCAGCTGTTGGGCGTGTACGCCGCTCAGCAAAGGCTATACGGCGAAGTCCTGCAGCTCTCGCGCGAGCAACTCGGCCTCGTGCGGGCCGGCGCGCCACTCGCCGAGATCCGCGGGGTGCTCGCGGCCAAGTCGTCGCGGCTGGCGATGATCAACCGTCTGGAGGCCGGCGGGTCGGCGAGCCGATCCGCTTGGCGCCAAGGGCGCGGTCGTTGGACAGCTGCCGGGCGCGCCCAACTGCAGCGCGCCCTGGGCGAGGTCGGACGGAGCATCGAGGCCATCCTCGCCTGCGAGGAGGAGAACGACCGTGAGCTTCTGCAGCATTGCCGATGACCATACGGCTACCGCGAAGCTGAGCGAGGTCGAGATCCGGCGACCCGCCGGCATGCGCCGCGATTGCCGCGGGCGGCTGCTGCACGGCTATCTGCACAAGAGCAGCAACAGCCTCTGCGGCATCAAGGGCTACGCTAGCCTCATCGCGGGGCGTCCGGGCGCGGGCGCTCGCGCCGCCGCGTGGGCGCGCAAGATCATCGCCGAGGTCGAGCAGCTCGAGGGCATCTACCACTCGGTGCGCGATATGGCTTTTCCGCAGCCGGCGGCCGCCAGCGGCTGCGACGAGCTGGCGCCCGTGCTGACGGCGGCCCGCGACGCGGCGGTGGCGCGGCACGCGAATCTCCAGCCGGGGCCGCTGCCGCCGGCGAGCGGCCGTCTGCTGCTGCCGGCTGGCGATCTGCAACAGATCCTGGCGGCCGTTCTCGACAACGCCGCCGAAAGCCGCGCGGGCGGAGTCCTGGTCAGGTTCGGCATCCAGCCTGGCGACAACGATCGCCTTGTGCTGAGCATCGCCGACGACGGGCCTGGCATGCCGCGCGAGCTGTTGGCGCAGGTCCTCGATCCCTTCGTCACGACGCGTTCCGGCCACCTGGGCATCGGGCTGGCGCGCGTCGACACCATCATGGACATGCACGGACTCGGCTGGGGGCTGCGCAGCATCCCGCAGGCCGGCACGACCGTGAGTCTGGAGATCGCCAGATCGCTGCGCGAGCAATAGCGTCTGCGAGCTCGAAAGGTTTGTTCATGGCCAGGAAACAACGGATCCTCGTGGTCGACGACGAGCACACCATGCGCGACTTCCTGACGGCCTCGATGTCCGGTCGCTACCAGGTGCGAAGCGCCAGCGACGCGCAAGAGGCCATGGCCCTGCTGCGCGAGGAGCCGGCGGATCTGGTGCTGACGGACGTCCGGATGCCCGGCGGCGACGGACTCAGTCTGCTGGCGGCTCTGCAACAGGAACTGCCGAACCCGCCCATCGTCGTCGTGATGACGGCCTTCGGCACGATCCAGGAGGCTGTCGAAGCCACGAAGCGGGGTGCTGTCGACTACCTGACGAAACCCTTCGGCCTGGACCAGCTCGAACACACCCTGCAGCGGGCGTTCGAACTGCGCGCGCTGCGCGACGAGAACCAGAGCCTGCGCTCGACGCTGCGGACGCAGCGCAAGCAGCATGGCCTGCTCGGCAACAGCCGGGCGCTGACCGCTTTGCGCGAAAAGATCGAGATGATCGCCGACAGCCGCGGCACGGTCCTCTTGACGGGCGAGAGCGGTACGGGCAAGGAAGTCGCCGCCCGCGCGATCCACCTCGCGGGCAGCCGGCGCGACGGACCGTTCATCCGCATCAACTGCGCGGCCATTCCGGAGACTCTGCTCGAGGGCGAGCTGTTCGGACACGAGCGCGGCGCCTTCACCGGCGCCGTCCAGGCCCGGCCCGGCAAGTTCGAGCTAGCTGACGGCGGCAGCCTGCTGCTCGACGAGATCAGCGAGATGCCGCTTTCGATGCAAGTCAAGCTGCTGCGGGTGATCCAGGAGCGCGAGTTCATGCGTCTGGGCGCGCGCGAGGCCACGCGTTGCGACGTGCGGATCATCGCGACCAGCAATCGCAGCCTGCCAGACGAGATCCGCAACGGCCGGTTCCGCGAGGATCTGTTCTTCCGACTCAACGTGATCCCCCTGCGGCTCGCGCCGCTGCGGGAACACAAGGAGGACATCCCGCTATTGGTGGGCCACTTCGTCCGCATGTTCTGCGCCGAGAACGGCAAACCGGTGGCGACGGTCGCGGCGGATGCCTTGCGCCTGCTGCAATCCCACGACTGGCCGGGCAACGTCCGCCAGTTGCAGAACGTCATCGAACGCGCGGTGATCATGGGCACGGGACGAGAACTGACCGCCGCCCTCTTCGATCTGCACGAGGAGATGAACCACACGGGCCACGGCGAGGCGTCGTTGCGCGAAGACCTGACCATCCGGGAGATGGAACAGGAACTGATCTTGCGGAAGCTGCAGAGAACTGGCGGCAACCGCACCCAGGCTGCCACGGAATTGGGCATCAGTGTCAGAACTTTGCGCAACAAGCTGCATCTGTACCAGGCGCAGGGACTGAGCATCCCGGGGTGAACGCGTGAAGACGGATGGGATCATCAGCCAGGCTCGGCTCGGGGACCTGAAGCAGGCCCTGACGGTCTACGCCCGCCGCCACCGGGTCGTGGCCGACAACATCGCCAACGTCGAGACGCAGGACTTCCGCGCGCGCGAGCTGCGCTTCGAGGAATACCTGTCCGGCGCCCGCGCGCGGCTCGCGGGCGCCCGCACCAATCCGGCGCACCTGAGCCTGGGGCGCCGTGAGCTAGCCGACACCGAGGCCCGGGTGCAGCGGACCGCCAGCGCGTACGACAACGGCGTCAACAACGTGGACATCGACAAGGAAATGACCGACCTGGCCACGAACGACCTCTCCTACCGCCTGGCGACGCGGTTGTTGAGCATGACCTACGCGAACCTGCGGAGCGCCATCCGCGGCCATAGCGGCTAACAGGGGTGTCCACCATGAGCAAGGGCCTGTTCGAAGCCATCCAGATCAGCGGCAGCGGCCTGAAGGGTCAGCGCGTCAAGCTGGACGTCGTCGCCCGCAACCTCGCCAACGCCGAGACGACGCGCACCGAGGAAGGCACGCCCTATCGTCGCCAGCGCGCCGTCTTCCGAGAGGTCCTCGAACAGCGCGTGACCCAGCAGCGCGAGCGTTTGCAGACCCAGAGCGAGACCGCGGGCAACGGGCCGCTGCGCACGCATTCCCGCCATCTCGGCGGTCTGCGAGCCTGGGAGCGGCAGGATCGCGAGGGACTGCTGAGCGAGGTCCAGCTCGCGCCGGACGCGTCGGAATTCCGCGTCGTCTTCGATCCCGGTCATCCCGATGCCGACGAGGAGGGCTACGTGCTGCTGCCGAATGTCGATGTGATCACGGAGATGGTCGACATGATCGCCGCCAGCCGGGCCTATGAAGCGAATATCAGCGCCGTCCAGGCGGCCAAGGACATGTTCAACCAGGCGCTGAAGATCTAGAAAGCAGGCGGACATGAACATCGGCGCGGTACGCGGCCTCGGCTCCATCGATCCCCGCCTGGCTTACGCCGGCCAGGCAGCGCCGGCGTCCGGCTCGGGTTTCGGCGCGCAGCTGCAGCAGGCGATCCGCGCGGTCGATGACCGCCTCGTGCAGCGCGACGAGATCGTCGCCGATATGGTGCGAGGCGAGACCGTCGAGGTCCATGAGATCATGACCGCGGCGCAGGAGGCGCAGCTCTCCTTCGAACTGATGCTCGAGGTGCGCAACAAGCTGCTCGAGGCATATCAGGAAATCATGCGGATGCAGATCTGACCAGACCTGACCTGACGCAAGGGACGGCGAGCAAGTGAACGGATACCGGCAAGCTTGGCAGGGTGTCAAGACGCGACTGACGGCGATGTCCGTCAACCAGCGGCTGGTCCTGGGCATGGTGGCGACCGCGTTGGTCATCAGCGCCGTGGTCTTCGGGCTCTGGCTGGGACGCGAGGAGAAGGCCGTCCTGTTCAGCGACCTGACGGTCGAGGACGCCAACCAGGCGTTGCAGGAGCTCAGCAAGCGCGACGTCAAGGCGGATCTGACTCATGGCGGCACGACGATCCTCGTGCCGGCGGCGCAGGTCCATCGCCTGCGGGTCGAGCTGGCCGCGAAGGGGATCGGCACCAGCGGCATCGTCGGCTTCGAGATCTTCGACCGCACGCACTATGGCATGACCGAGCAGGACTACGACGTCAAGCGACAGCGCGCCTTGCAGGGCGAACTCACGAAGACGATCGAGAGCCTCGAAGGGGTGCAGGCGGCGCGCGTGCATCTCGTCATGCCCAAGGCCAGCATATTTCGCAGCCTCGCCTCGCCGCCCACTGCGTCCGTCGTGCTGACATTGAATCGGCAGCGGGGCGTGAGTCCGGATCAGGTCGTCGGTATCCAGAGCCTGGTCGCGGGCAGCGTCGAAGGTCTCATGGTCGACAACGTCACCGTTCTGGACCAACACGGTCGCGCCCTTTCGGCGAACTATCGCGACGGTGGGCTCGCCGGCGGCGACCGTCAGCTCGAGCTGAAGAAGGAAGTCGAGCAATACCTCGCCGACAAGGCGCAGACCATGCTGAGCGGCGTCTTGGGGCCCGGCCGCTCCCATGTGCGCGTCGACGCGACGCTGAACTTCGAGCAGATCGAATCCCAGCGCACGATCTTCGATCCGAACACGGTCGTGCGCTCGGAGGAACGCAACGAGTCGAACGATCCTCAGTCCGGCGGCACGACGGAATCGAATCTGACGAACTACGAGATCAATCAGACCGTCGAGCGGATCGTGGGCCAGATCGGCGGCCTTAAGCAGCTGTCGGTCGCGGTGACGGTCGACGGCAACTACGTCACGCCCGCCGATGGCGGCTCGCCGGTCTACGAACCGCTGCCGTCGGACCAGGTGGAGAATATCCGGCGCATGGTGCAGAGCGCGTTGGGCGTCGATCTCGGTCGCGGCGATCAGCTCGAGGTCGTGAATCTGCAGTTCCGCGGCGAGGTGGGCGGCCGGCAGCCGCACGCCGGTCCGCCGCATGGTTGGCTGGAGATGCTCCTGCAGCACGGGGGCCGGATCGTCTTGGCGATCATGCTGGTGGCGCTGGTCTTGATCTTCCGCCGCAGCCTCGCCGGCGCACTCGGCGAGTTGGCGGGCGCCGGCGCGCCCGGCGGGCCGCGCGACGCCGACGCGCCGGGCGATGCGGACGGCGAGCGTTTCGAGGGTCTGCCGCAGATGACCGATCAGATGCTGGAGGACGTCCGCGAATACGCGGGGGAGCATCCGGAGCGCGTGGCGGAGGTCGTCCAGTCCTGGATCCATGAACCCGAGCGGAGCGGCGGCCGCTGACGGCGGCCCGATGACGGAGCGAGCATGCCTCTGCCCGACAACAAGAACCTGCGCAAGGCGGCCGTGTTCATCATGGGCCTCGGGCCCGCGGCGGGCGGCCGCGTCATGGCCTGTCTGCCGGAGAGCCTGGTCGAACCGCTGGCGCACGCGATCGCGCACGCCGGCCAGGTCTCGCAGGAGGAGAAGCGCAAGGTCCTCGCCGAGTTCGTCAATCTGTCGAGCCAGATCAGCGGCATCGCCTGGGGCGGCGAGGAGACCGCCAAGCAGATCCTCGAAGCCGGGTTCGGCACCCATCGTGCCAGTTCGCTGTTGAGCCGGGTGACGAGCTACAGCGAGATCAAGAGCTTCGAGCATCTGCGCACGCTCGATTCGTTGACCGTGGCGAACTACCTGAAGAACGAACACCCCCAGACCGTCGCGGTCGTGCTGGCGCACATGGATCCGCGCGACAGCGGACCGATCCTGGAATTGTTGCCTGCGGAACAGCAGGGCGAGGTGGCGTACCGCATGGCCGTGCTCGATTCGCCGAACCACGAGGCTCTGAAGGTGGTCGAAAAGGTGCTGGCCGCGCAGCTGCAAGGCGAGGTCAGCGCAGGCCGCAGCAAGTACGGCGGCCGCAAGCAGGTCGCCGAGATCCTCAACGAGACGTCCAAGGAGACGTGGCAGGAGATCCTCGACGAGATGCGGGAGATCGACGATGAGGTCGCCAACGAGGTCAACAACCTGATGTTCGTCTTCGAGGATCTCATCCTGCTGAACGACAAGTACATCCAGGAGATCCTGAAGGAGATCGACGGCAAAGAGCTGACGTTGGCGCTGAAGGGCGCGACGAGCGAGATCCAGGACAAGATCTTCAACAACATGTCCAAGCGCGCCGCCCTGGGCATCAAGGAGGACATGGAGTACATGGGGCCGGTGCGCTTGAGCGAGGTCGAGGAGGCCCAGCAGCGCATCGTCGAGGTCGTGCGGAGCCTCGAGGAAGCCGGCACGATCGTGATCGGCAAGGGGGGCAAGGATGCAGAAATGGTGTCCTGAGCCCTTCGTGCCGCCGGCGCCCGCGCCGGCGCGTTTCGAGACCGTCTCGCCGGCGGCCACCGCGGCGGTCGCGCGCGGGGTCGCCTTCCGCCCGGAGACCGGCTTCGCCGACAAGACGGCGTTGCTGCATGCGCTCTCGCGCGAGGAACGGGTCCAGATCGTCAAACTGCTCGAACAGGATCTACGCCAGCAGTTCGAGCAGCGCGGCGACGCAGAGCGCAAGGCCGCCGCGGAAGCGGCGGCTGCCCAGGCGGCGACGCAGGCCGCGGCGCTCGCCGCCTGGCAGGACGCGTTGTCCGCGGGCCTGCAGGCCGCGCTGCGCGACGCGATCGCCGATCTCGCGCGGCGCACCGCGGAGATCGCGGTGCTGATGGCGGGCAAGGTCGTGCGCCGCGAGGTCGCGATCGATCGGGAGGTGCTCGTCCGCTGCCTGGAAACGGTCCTCTACAAGGCGGAGGCGGGCTGCAGCCTTTCCGTCACGACGCATCCTGAAGATGCCGCCTGGCTCGCCGCGGCCACCTCGCTGCGCGAGCGCCTGCGGATCCGCGATCTGAAGGAGGATCGGCGGGTCGAGCGCGGCGGCTGCCTCGTCAAGATCGAGGAGACGGAGTGGGACGCGACCGTGAGCGGCCAGCTCGCGGTCCTCGGCGAGATCCTCGACGCTGCGCTGGCCGTGCCGTCATCGCCAACGGGGAAGGACGACCATGCTTGATCTGGCGTGGCCCGCGGCCCGCGAGCAGATCGACGCCTGCGATCCCGTGCGTCAGCTCGGACGCGTCTCCGGGCTCGTCGGCATGACGATCGAGGTGCGCGGCCTGGCGGCGCCCGTCGGCTCGCTGTGTCGGGTCGAAACCGGCCGGCGCCGGCCGCCCGTGCCTTGCGAGGTCGTCGGATTCCAGGCGGGGAAGCTGCTGCTGATGCCCTACGGCGACCTGCGCGGCATCGCGCCGGGCCATGTCGTGGCGGCGGTGTCGCGCCGCTTGAGCGTGCCGTTCGGCGACGGCCTGCTCGGACGTGTGCTCAATGGCCTCGGCGAACCGATCGACGGCGGACCGCCGCTGGTCCATCTGCCGCGGCGGCCGCTCGGACGGGCGGCGCCGGCCGCGCTCTCGCGGCGGCGCGCCGCCGCTCCGCTGGAGACGGGGATCCGCGCCATCGACGCCCTGGTCACCGCCGCGCGCGGACAGCGTCTGGGCATCTTCGCGGGCAGCGGCGTCGGCAAATCCGTGCTGCTGGGCATGCTGGCGCGCAACGCGAGCGTCGACGTCAGCGTGCTGGCGCTCATCGGCGAACGCGGCCGCGAGGTGCGCGAATTCATCGAACGCGATCTCGGCCCGGAGGGTCTGGCCCGCAGCGTCGTCGTCGTCGTGACGAGCGATGAAAGCGCCGTCATGAGGACGCGCGGCGCGGAGACCGCGATGACGATCGCCGAGGGCTTCCGCGAATCCGACCGCGAAGTGTTGCTGCTCATGGACTCGGCGACGCGTTACGCCATGGCGCTGCGCGAGATCGGGCTCGCGGCCGGCGAGCCGCCGACGACCAAGGGCTACCCGCCCTCGGTCTTCGCCGCGCTGCCGCGATTGTGCGAGCGGGCGGGGTGGTCGGCCGTCAACGCCATCACGGCGTTCTTCACCGTGCTGATCGAGGGCGACGACATCCAGGATCCGGTGGGCGACGCGATGCGTTCGATCCTCGACGGACACGTCATGCTGAGCCGCGACCTCGCGCGCGAAGGGCACTACCCCGCGATCGACGTCCTGGGTTCGGTCAGCCGCCTGCGCAACGACGTCCTGCCGCCGGTATCGCGCCAGGCAGGGGACCTCGTGATGCGCTGGCTCAAGTCGCTGGAGGAGAACCGCGACCTGGTCAACATCGGCGCCTACGTGCCGGGGAGCGACCCGCTGCTCGACACGGCACTGGCCCGCCGGGCGCGGATGCGGGACTTCTTGACGCAGGAAATCGGCGAGCGCGTCGACACCGCGCAGAGTCTGCGAGACCTGCACCAGGTCGCCGCGACGGAGGCCGCGTGATGTTCCGTTTCCGACTCGCCAAGGTTCTGCGCCATCGCCAGCGGCGGGTCGAGGCATGCCACCGCGACGTCGCAACGGCCGAGGCCAGTCTGCAAGCGGCGCTGGCGGCCGCGGCGGCCGCGTCCCGCGAACTCGAGCTGAGCCGTCGCCGCGCGGCGGTCGAACGCCGCGGCTGCCTGTCGGCGCCGGACCTGACGCGGCAACTGGCCTGGCACGAGGCGCTTGCGCAACGACAGCGCCGGCTGGAACAGGTCGTCGTCGCAGCCCGGGCCGCGGTAGAGGATGCGCGGCAGCGCTTGCACAAGGCCTGGCAGGAGCGCGAGGCGTTGCGCCAGCTCCAGGAGAGGCAACGCCGTCAGTGGCAGCAGGAATCGCTGCGCAGCGAGCGTCGCGCTCTTGACGAGGTCGGCGCTGTGCGGGCGGCGCTGGCCATGCGCGCGCCGTGCGGCGGCAGCCAGCTGGCGATCGCCGGCGCGAGCGGACCGCCGACAATGGAAAGGGATCGGATATGAAGAGCATCCTGATCATCTCCAGCCTGACCTTCGTCCTGATCTTCGGCGGCATCGCGGTCATGAGCCAGCAGCTGAGCCCGCCTGGCGGCGCGGAGCGAGCCGATCCACAGGACGTCGCCGCCACGGCGAGGCTGCTGCAAGACGCCGCTCTGGAGCGGGACCGCCTTCAGCGCGAGCATGAGGCGCTCGCCGGCCGCCGCCAGGCGCACGCCGCCCAGGAGCTGGTGATGAACCAGGTCCACGAGCAACTGCTCGGCGTCATCGCCCGCCTGGAGAAGCAGCAGGCTGTCTTCATCTCGGAACAGGACGCGGCAGCCGACAGGCTGGCGAAGATGTACGAGGCCATGAAGCCGGACAAGGCGGCCGAGATCCTGTCCGCGCTCGACATGGACGTGTCCCTGGCGATCTTCGCGCGCATGAAGGAGCGGCAGGCCGCGCGCATCCTTTCCTTCATGGCGCCCGGACGCGCAGCCCAGATCAGCACGCGGCTCAGCCTGCAGGGGAGCAACTGAATGACCGTCGCCATCCTCGATCCGCAGCCCGCGATCGGCGCGACGACTGCGGCACCGCTCGCGGTCGCTGCGGTCGCGGCGGACGAACCGCTGCGGCTGCCATTCGCGTCGTTGCTCGCGACGCTGCGGGAGGCCGAACGCAGACCGGCGTCGGCCGCCGTCGCCGGCGATCCGTCCGGCGAAGGAGCCGTCGCCGTTGGTCTCGCCGCGGATGTCGCGACGTTCGGGCCGCCCCCCGCGCGGACCACCTGGACGGACGTCTCGCCGGGTTGGGATCGGCTGGGCCCGCACGTTGCGGATCCCGGCAAGCCGCGCCCGCCGGTCGTCTTCGCGACCGGACCGGGCGCTGCCCCCGCATCTGACCCGCCCGGCGAGCAAGGGACGTCGCCGCGGGGGTTCGCGGCCGTTGCGTCGATCGCCGCGCCGGCGGACGCGCTGGCGCACGCGAGCGTTCACGTCGCGACGGCGGCATCGTCGCCACCGCGCGACGAGCCGGCGGTGGTCGCCGGCGTCGAGAACGCGCCTCACTCGCCCGCCACGGCGTCTCTGCGGCAGACCGCGCCGCTCGAGTTGCCGCCGGTTGGCCCCGATA
>CAZJWO010000052.1:0-25034 GCA_964549735.1 uncultured Fibrobacteraceae bacterium
GCGCTGGTCGCCGCTGGCGCTCGCCGAACCCCCATTCGCCGCGCCGCGCGCGATGGCCGCGGCCAGCAGCGAGGGCGGCGACGCGCCGGACGCGGCCGGCTGGCTCGACGCCGACCAGCTGGCCAGCCGGGCGCTGCGTCTGCGCCAGTTGCAGGCCGAAATCGCCGATTCGACGCGCCAATACCACGCCCTGCACGGCTCGTATCCGGACGACCTGGAACAGCTCGTGCGCGCGGGACTGCTCGCGCGCGGCACATGGCGCCTCGCGTCCAGGCTCGGTTGGCGGTACGAACGCCTCGAGTCGGGCCTCGCCTATCGCCTGGCTATCTGAGCTCCGAAACCCGTGCGCCGCCGCCAGCGCCGCGCGCCGCCGCGCGCCGCCGCGCCGGCCGGTGCGCCGCATGGACGAGGCGATCCGGATCGAACCAGGCGGTCGCGCAGCGCTGCAGCGCCTCGCAATCGACCTGGTCGACCTGCGCGACGAGTTCGCTCATCGGCAGGAAGCGGCCGAAGACGATCTCGTTCTTCGCCGCGCGATGCATCTGGTTGTGCACCCCTTCGAGCGCGAAGACCAGCTGCGACTTGAGCTGCGCCTGATTGCTGGCGAGCTCGGCGGGCGTCGGCCCTTCGCGCAGCAAGCGCCGGTACTCGGTGGCCACGACCTCGCGCACCCGCGCCTCTTTCTGCGGCGAACAAGACCCCGCGCAGCTGACCAGTCCGGCGTCGCGGCCCATGTCCGTGTAGTTGTAGACCGTGTAGGCCAACCCTTCGCGCTCGCGGACGGCCTGGAAGACACGGCTGCTCATGCCGCCGCCCAGCAGGTTGCTGCAAAGCAGCAACGGCACGCGGTCGGGATGGGTCGTCGGCACGGCCAGATTGCCGATCTCGAAGTAGGTCTGCAGCACGGAGCTCTTGATGACCAGCTCGGCGGCGACCCGCCGGCCCGGATCGGGCGGCGGCGGGCCGGGATCGGCGTCGTCGAGCGGCGCCGCGGGCAAGGCGGCGAACGCGTCGGCGACGAGGTCGCGGTGCTGGGGCTGCAGATTGCCGGCCAGCGCGAGGACGATGTTCGGACCGGTGAACAGCCGGCGGTGCTCCTGACGCAGCACGCTCTCATCCAGCGCCCGCACGGACTCCGGCGTGCCGAGGATGGGCCTGCCGCGCCGGTGCGGCTCGTAGATGCGCGCCGCGTAGGCCTCGTGCAGCCGGTCTTCCGGCGTGTCGAAGGCCTCCTGGATCTCCTCGCAGACGACATCCTGCTCCAGGGCGATGAGGTCCGGCGCCAGGCCGGGCCGCTGCAGCATGTCCGCCATGACGTCGACGGCCGTCGCGAGGAACTCCGGCAGGACCTTGACCGTGAACGCCACGTAGTCTTTGGTGGTGAAGGCGTCCACGGCGGCGCCGATCGCGTCGAAGGCCTCGGCGATCGCGAGCGCGGAGCGCCGCTGGGATCCCTTGAAGACCATGTGCTCGAGGAAATGCAGCACGCCCTCGCGGCCGGGAGGCTCGACGGTGCTGCCCCGGCGCAGCCAGAAGCCGAAGCTGACCGCCAGCGCGGCCGGCACCGGCACCTCCAGCAACACCGCCCCGCTCGGCAGCAGGCTCCGGCGGGGCGGCTGCTCCACCTCGTAATGGCGCAGGTTCACGCTAGCGACGTCCCCGGCCGCCACGGTCGCCCCGGCCGCCGCGATCGCCGCCCCGGCCGCCCCGGTCGCTCCGGCCGCCGCGATCGCCGCGATCGCCGCGACCGCCGCCCACGCGTTCGGTCTGGCCGAGCTCGTCGAGACCCTCGGGCTTCGGCAGCAGCGCCTTGCGGCTCAGGCGCACCTTGCCGGTGCGGCTGTCCACCTCGACGAGCTTGACCTCGACCATCTCGCCTTCCTGCAGCACGTCGCCGACGTCGCCGACGCGGAAGTGCTCCAGCTCGGAGATGTGCAAGAGCCCTTCCTTGCCGGGCAGGTACTCGACGAAGGCGCCGAAATCGACGATCGACACGACGCGCCCGGTGTAGGTCTTGCCGACCTCGGGCTCGGCCATCATGCCCTCGATCCAGTCCATGGCCGCCTTGCCGCCGGCCTGATCGGTCGAGGAGATGAAGACCATGCCGTCGTCGTCGACCTCGATCGTCGCGCCGGTCTCTTCCTGGATCTTCTTGATCATCTTGCCGCCGGGCCCGATGAGCATCCCGATGCTCTTGACCGGGATCTGGATGGTCTCGATCTTCGGCGCGTAAGGCGACATCACCGCACGCGGCTCGGGCAGGCAGGCTTCCATCTTGTCGAGGATGTGCAGGCGGGCGCGGCGCGCGTCCTCGAGCGCCCGGCGCATGATCTCGCGGCTGATGCCGCCGATCTTCGTGTCGAGCTGGAACGCGGTGATCCCTTCGCGGCTGCCCGTCACCTTGAAGTCCATGTCGCCGAGCGCATCCTCCAGGCCCAGGATGTCGGTTAGCACGGCGACCCGCTCGCCTTCCTTGACCAGTCCCATGGCCACCCCGGCGACGGGGCGCCGGATCGGGGCGCCGGCGTCCATCAAGGCCAGGCAGCAGGCGCAGACCGAGGCCATCGAGCTGGAGCCGTTGGATTCCAGGATGTCCGACACCAGGCGGATCGTGTACGGGAAGTCCTGCGGCGCCGGCAGGATCGGCTCGATGGCTCGCTCGGCCAGCTTGCCATGGCCGATCTCGCGCCGGCCGGTGCCGCTGTAGCGGCCGACCTCGCCCACGCTGAACGGCGGGAAGTTGTAGTGCAGGTAGTATTTCGACCAGTACTGCTCCGTGTTCAGCGGTTCGATCCGCTGCTCGGCCTGCTTGCTGCCGACCGTGCAGGTGCCCAGGGCCTGCGTCTCGCCGCGCGTGAACAGGCACGAGCCATGGGCCCGCGGCAGGACGCCGACCTCGATGGTGATGGGGCGCACGGTCGTCAGGTCGCGTCCGTCCGCGCGCACGCCCTTCTCGAGGATCAGGCTGCGCATGCTCTCCTTCTCGAGCTTGTCGAAGAGCTGCACGGCGTCGCCGTCGACCTTGCCGTCTTCGGCGGTGAACGCCGCGGCGACCTTCTCCCGGAGCGCTTGGACGGCGCCCTGGCGTTCGAGCTTGCCCACGATCGCGATGGCGGCCGCAAGGTCGCCGCCGACCAGTCCGCGCACCCGCGCCAGCTTGGCCTCGTCGAGCTGCGGCGGCGCGACAGGCCACTTCGGCTTGCCGCCCGCCTTCTGCAGCAGTTCGCGTTGCAGGGCGTTGAGCTTGCGCACCCAGCCGTGGCCGAACTCGATGGCGTCGAGCACGTCGTCTTCGGTCACCTCGAGGCAATCGCCCTCGATCATGCAGACGATGTCGTCGGTGCCCGCCACGATGAGGTCGATGTCCGACTCATCGAGCTGCGCGAACGTCGGATTCGGAATGAACTGCCCGTCGACGCGGCCCACCCGCACGCCGGAGACGAAACCTTCGAACGGCACGTCGCTGAGCGCGAGCGCGGCGCTCGCGCCCGTGATGCTCAGCACGTCGGCGTGGAAATCGGTGTCGGCCGAGACGATGAAGGCCACGACCTGGGTCTCGTGCCGGTAGCCGTCCGGAAACAGCGGCCGCAGCGGCCGATCGATGAGCCGCGCCGAGAGCGTCTCGTTGTCCGACGGCCGCGCTTCGCGCTTGAAGAAACCGCCCGGGATCTTGCCGGCGGCGTAGGTCTTGTTGCGGTATTCGACGAACAGGGGCAGGAAGTCCCGATCGCTCGCATTCTTCTCGGCGGTGACGGTCAAGAGCGACATCGTGTCGCCCATGCGCACCACGCAGCTGCCGTTGGCCTGCCTGGCCATCCGCCCGGTCTCCAGGCTGAAGATGGCTCCGTTCATTTCCATGCTGACGACGTGCTTTTCCATACTCGACATCTTCCTTCCTCCACCAACTGCTTGCGTCATGCCGCCACGGCGGCGGGCAACGGCCGACGGGCATGACAATAGTCGTGAGGACCGCAGATCCTCACGACCGTGTCCGCCTGTGCCTCGCGTTGTCGGCCGGATGCCATGAATTCCCGGCGGGACATCAACCCCGCAGGCCAAGCTCCTTGATCAGGGCGCGATAACCGTCCAGGTCCTTCTTCTTGAGGTAGTTCAGGAGGCGCTTGCGCTGGCCGACCATCTTCAAGAGGCCCCGCCGGGAGTGGTGATCCTTGGCGTGCAGCTTGAAATGGTCGGACAGGCTGTTGATCCGCTCCGTGAGCAGAGCGATCTGCACCTCGGGAGACCCGGAGTCGTTGTCGTGCTTTTTGTGCCTGGCGATGACCTGGTTCTTGTGTTCCTTGCTCAGTGCCATCGTCGAGAACCTCCAGACGATTGGGAACGCGTGAGCGTCACGATGGCCGCAGGTCGCCGCCCCGCCCGGGACGCTGCCGTTGGTTCACGGCCCGGAAGAGTAGAATTATCGGACGACCCGCCGTGGACTGTAGCGTGCCGCGGAAGCGCCGCGCCTGCTGCGCGGCACACGTCCGGGCACACACAAAACGCGGAACCCGGTCCGCGCCTCGCGGCCCGAATATAGGCGATCAGCGAATCCTTGGCAAGCCGCTTCCGGGGCCGCCTCCGGACGACGCCAGTCGGCCGGCGAACGTCGCGCGGCAGACCAGGTCAGACCGTCCCGGCGTCCTGCAGAATGCCGCGCGCTTCGAGGGCCGCGACCACCTGCTGCGCGCACTCGGCGGGCGTGTGGCGATCGGTGTCCAGCAGGATCTCCGGCGCCTCGGGCTCCTCGTACGGCGCGCTGATCCCCGTGAACTCCGGGATCTGGCCGGCGCGGGCCTTGCGGTACAGTCCCTTCGGATCGCGCCGCTCGCATTCCTCCAGCGCGCAGCGGCAGTAGACCTCCAGGAACGACCCCTCGGGGCAGGTGGCGCGCGCGGTCGCGCGATCGGCCCGGTACGGCGAGATGAACGCCGTCAAGCAGATCATGCCGCTGTCGCGCATGAGGTTGGCCACTTCGCCGATCCGCCGGATGTTCTCGGTGCGGTCCGCGGGGCTGAAGCCGAGATCGCGGTTCAGCCCGTGCCGCACGTTGTCGCCGTCCAGGATGTAGCAGTGGACCCCCCGCGCGAAGAGCTCGCGCTCGACGAGCTGCGCCAGCGTCGTCTTGCCAGCGCCCGACAGGCCGGTGAACCAGACGACCGCGCCCTGATGGCGGTTGCGGGCGGCGCGCATGGCGTGGTCGACGTGCGAATCGGTCCAGGTGATGTGCTTGCTCTTGGGTGTTTCCATCGCTGCGCGACGCTTTCGTTGGAGCGTTCAGGCGTCCGCGGCGGCTGCGGCCGCGGCGCTAGCGGGCGCCGACCTCGGCTCCTTCGGCTGCCACGGCCGCGGGGACCGCGGGGTACCGCGATGCGGTGCGCCCCGCGCCGGGCAGCGCGAAGATGTCGGCGAGCGGTCGAAAATCGGCCGTCGGCGCCAGGAACGCAAGGCCGGGAACGACGGTCGCCACCAGGACCCGCAGATCCCGCCAGAGCGTCCGCCGCCAGCCCTCGCGGATCGACGCGCCCAGCTTGCGCGGCAGCAACGTCTCGATGTAGTAGGTCTCGGGATCCTCGACCCGCGCGAGCAGGCTCTCCTCGCGGCGCAGCCGCAGCGTGCAGACGTCGGTGATCCCGGGACGCTGCTGGAGCGCCAGGGCGAAGAGGCGCGGATGGTGCCGTACGTAGCGCGGCACCTCGGGACGGGGTCCCACCAGGGCCATGTCGCCGCGCAGGACGTTCCAGAGCTGGGGCAGCTCGTCGAGCTTGCATCGGCGCAGCCAGGTCCCCAACGGCGTGATGCGCCCGTCGCCGGCGACGGTCAGAGGACGGCCGCTCTCCTGCGCGCGGTGGACCATGCTGCGAACCTTGAGCAGCTCGAACGGCCGGCCGTACTGGCCGACCCGCTGCTGCCGGAACAGGACAGGGCCCGGGCTGGTCAGCTTGACGAGGACGGCGATCAGCAGCAACAGCGGCGACAGGATGAGCAGGCCGGCGCCACAAAGCGCGACTTCCATGGCTCGTGGCAAGGTAACCCTCCGTGGTTCACTCAGCAGCGGACGCTGGCAATCAAGACGAAGATTGTCAAGCGAAATACCAGATCCTTCTTCGCGACGATAGTCATTAGCACGTCCCGGGCCAATCGTCTCCCAGGCATCGGAGAAATCCGGACATCGTTTACTGGAATCTTTACCCTTGTCCGCCGACCGAAAGGCCCCTATCCTGGCCCGCGTGCGTCAACGGGAAGGAAAACCCTTGCGCGATAAGCCGCTGCCTTTCTCGCCGCCCTGCCTCGACGAGGATGAGATCGCCGAGGTCGTCGACTGCCTGCGGTCGGGCTGGATCACGACCGGTCCGAAATGCCGCGCCTTCGAGCAGGCCCTGGCCGCGCGCCTGGACAGCCCGGCGGCGCTGGCGGTCAATTCGTGCACGGCGGCCCTGCACACCGCGCTGGCGGTGCTCGGCGCCGGTCCGGGCGACGAGGTCATCACGAGCGCGCTGACCTTCTGCTCGACGGTCAGCGTCATCGAGCACGTGGGCGCGGCGCCCGTGCTCGTCGATGTCGAGCCCGACACGTTGAATCTCGATCCCGGCGCGGTGGCCGCAGCCGTCACGCCGCGCACGCGGGTCATCCTGCCGGTGCACTACGGCGGCCATCCCTGCGAGATGGACGCCATCTGGTCGATCGCCCGGCGGCACGGTCTGACGGTGCTCGAAGACGCTGCCCATGCCCTGCCGGCTCGCTACAAGGGACGCTGGATCGGGTCCGGCGACAACCCGGTGGCCTTCAGCTTCTACGCGACCAAGAACCTGACGACCGGCGAGGGCGGCATGTTGACCGGAACGCCGGACCTCATCGAACGGGCCCGCGTCGCCAGCCTGCACGGCATGAGCCGCGACGCCTGGAAACGGTACGACAGAGGCGGCAGCTGGTTCTACGAGGTCGTCATGCCGGGCTTCAAGTACAACCTGCCGGACGTGCTGGCGGCGATCGGCCTGGCGCAACTGCGCAAGCTCGACCGGATGCAGGCCCGCCGGCGCGAGGTCGCCGACGCCTACGCGGCCGCCTTCGCCGACCTGCCGCTGCGGCTGCCGGTCGAACGCGATGGCTGCGAGAGCTCCTGGCACCTCTATCCGGTGCGCCTGCTCGACGAGGCGCCCGTGGGGCGGGACGAGTTCGTACGGCGGCTGACCGCCGCGAACATCGGCTCGTCGGTGCATTTCATCCCGATCCACTACCACCCGTACTATCGGCAGAAGTACGGGTGGCGGGAAGGGCTGTTCCCGGTGGCGGAAGAGGCGTACCGGCGCATCGTGAGCCTGCCGCTGCACGGCGGGCTCGACGCCGACGCCCTCGACGAGATCGTCCGGGCGGTCGCGCAGGCTTGCCGGCGGGAGAACGCGTGACGCGTGGCGCGAGACCGAGCGCCTCTCGCAGACCGGTCCGCTCCGGGACCGCTAGCGAAGCATGATGTTCGGGCGGCAGGCACGACGCTACCGGGCCCTGGTCGCACAGTACGGCTGGCGGCGGTGCGTCTTCCGCGCCTGGCATGACATGCGCCGCCGCCGCGGCTGGCTGCACGCCAGCTACCCGGCCTGGGACTGGACGGACCGCCCGCTCTCCTCCTGGCTGCGCCCGGGGCTACCGGCCGACCCGGACGCGCTCGCCGGGATGATCGCCGCGCGCTCCGCGTCGTTCCTGGTCGCGGGCGACCGCCGGCCGACGCCGGAACCGGCCCAGGCCCGCGACGCCATCGAACGCGCCGAAGGGCTGCTCGCGGGGCGGTTCCCCTATTTCCAGCGCCTGTCCGGTTCGCTGTCCTTTCCCGATCCGACGTGGTTCCGCAACCCCTTCACCGGCGCGACGACCGACGCGAGCGGGCACTGGCTCGACCGCGCCGACTTCGACCCCGCGCTCGGGGACATCAAGGTGATCTGGGAGCCGTCGCGGTTCTCCTGGGTCTACGACCTCGTCCGCGCCCACGCCGCGACCGGCGTCGCGGCCTACCCCGAAGCGTTCTGGCGGCTCGTCGCTTCCTGGCGCGACGCGAACCCGCCGCAGCGCGGTCCGAACTGGCAATGCGGACAGGAGGTCGCGATCCGCGTCATCGCCCTCTCCTTCGGGCTGCAGGCTTTCTGGGGGCTGGCGGCGACGACGCCGCGACGGGTCGCCGACCTGGTCGTGCTGCTGGCGGCGTCGGCCGAGCGGATCGCGACGAACATCGACTACGCGCGCGCCCAGATGGGCAATCACGCGACGAGCGAGGCGGCGGCGCTGGTCACGGTGGCCAGGTCGATGCCGGAACTCGCGCAGGCCGACCGCTGGCTCGAGCTGGGCAAACGCGTGCTCGCCGACGAGTCGCGCCGCTTCCACTGGCCCGACGGATCTTACGTGCAGCATTCGATGAACTACCACCGGCTCATGCTCGACGCCTACCTCTGGGCCGGCGCGCTCGGCGTGCGCGCGGGCGACGCGTTGCCGCAGGAACAGCTGGAACGCCTCGACCGATCCTGGCGCTTCCTCTACGAGATGCAGGATCCGGACACCGGCCGGGTGCCGAATTACGGACCCAACGACGGCGCGCAGCTGCTGCCGCTGCACGGCTGCGGCTACCTGGACTTCAGACCGGACATCGACGCGTGCAGCATGTTGACGCGAGGCCGGTCGCTGTTCGGCCAGGGTCCGTGGTCGGAGAAGCGCGCCTGGTTGTACTCCGACCCGGGGCCGCCCGCCGCGCCGCCGGTGGCGCCGCGACGGGGCCAGTGGTTCGCTTCCGGCGGCTACGACACGTTCCGCGGGCGCGATACCTGGGCCATGGTCCGCTGCCACCGCTACCGCAACCGCCCCAACCAGGCGGACATGTTGCATGTCGACCTCTGGTGGCGGGGCGTCAACCTGCTGCGCGACTCCGGGACCTTCACCTACCATGACCCGGCATCGCGGTGGGAACGGTATTTCGTGTCGACGGCCGCCCACAACACGGTGCGCCTAGGCGGCGTCGATCAGATGATCAAAGGCGCACGCTTCCAGTGGCACAGCCTCATCGACGCGCGGCGCCATGGTCGGCGAGCGACCGGCGACGTCGAGGTCTGGTCTGGCGAACATCGCGGATATCGCCGTCTGCCGTCACGCGCGATCCATGGTCGGGCCATCGTCCGGTGCGGCGACGCCTGCTGGATCGTCGTCGACGATCTCAGGGGACGCGGCCGGGAGGCCATCGAGCTGTTCTGGCATCTGCATGACGCGCCCTTGCAGATCGCGGACGCCGGCTGGCGGCTCGCGACGCGGCCTGGGGCGGTATCGTTCCGGATCGCGGCGAGCGCCGCGTTCTCTCTGACCGCGTACCGCGGCGAGGATGCCGATCGGCGCGCGGGTTGGCATTCGCTCTACTACGGCGAGCGTACGCCGGCGCCCACGATCGTGGCCGAAACGACGGCGCCCTTGCCGGTGCGCATCGTGACGGTCATCGCCTTCAGCGAGTCCCTGCACGTCGAGCAGGATTCGCGTCTGACGTACCTGCGCTGGCGATGCGCAGGCATGGACGGCGAGATGCTCCTCGAACAGCCCGGAACCGGCGGCTGCCCGCTCGTGTCGGTCGGATTCGGGGCCGACCGCTGGGACCGCGACAGCGTGACCGCCGCCGTCCCGTCGCCGGCGCAACCGCCCGAGCGAGGTCGCGGCCGATGAACCAGTACCAGCGGGGAGCCGTCGTCGTCGCCGCCGAGGAACGTCACCTGGACGGCATGGTCCGGCTTCATGCGCGGGCCTTCGCCGGCGAATTCCTGACGCTGCTCGGCCCCGGCGTCCTGCGGGCTTTCTACCGGTTCTATCGGGAACATGAGCAAGGGATCTGCCTGGTCGCCGTCGACGAGCCCGCGGCGACGGTGCTCGGGCTCGTCTGCGGCGGCGAGCCCGAGCTGCGGCGACGATTCGTGCAGACGCACGCGGTCCCGCTGGCCTGGGCTTGCCTGCGGGCCTCCGTCACGTACGCACGCGTGCGGCAGCGGCTGCGCCAGCATGCCGGCCGCGGTCTGGCCCGGCTACGGCGACGGGACCGCGGCGGCGCCGCAGGCCGCCGTCCGCCGCAGCCACGACCCGCGTCGTCCGGTCGGTGGTCGAGCCTGCTGTCGATCTGCGCGGACCCCGACCAACGCGGAGGGGGGATCGGCGGGCTGCTGATGGAGTCCTTCCGCGAGGAGAGCCGGCGCCGCGGCTACACGGCGATGCGGCTGAGCGTGCACAACGATAACGCGGCCGCCATCGGCCTCTATCGGCGCTGCGGTTGGGAGGTGCTGGCGACGACGCCGGCCGGCACCTATTTCGCGAGGTCGACCGAGCCGTGAAGATGGCCATCCTCACGCAGTACTTCCCGCCGGAGACGGGCGCCCCCCAGGCCCGACTCTTCGAGCTCGCCGTGCGGCTGCACGAGCGCGGACATCGGATCACCGTGTTGACAGCCATGCCGAACTACCCGACCGGCCGCATCTTCGCCGGATACCGCCGCGGCCTGCGCTCGCGGGAGCGCCGTTCCGGCGTCGAGGTGATCCGCACGGCGATCTATCCTTCCATCTCGACGCGCAAGCTGCCGCGCCTGTTGAACTATGGCTCGTTCGCCGCGTCCAGCCTGCTGCTCGGCCCCTGGGGCCTCGGCCGCCAGGATCTCGTGCTGGTCGAGAGCCCCCCGTTGTTCCTGGTGCCCACCGGTATCGCGCTGGCGCGCCTGACGCGCGCCCGCCTGATCATGAACGTCTCGGACATCTGGCCCGACATCCTCGTCAGGATGGGCCACGCCACCGACGGGGCGCAGCTGCGGGCGATGATGTGGCTGGAGCGCCTCGGCTATCGGCAGGCCGACGTCGTCGCGCTGACCAATCCCGGCGCCGTCGCGCAGATCCGCGCGCGTTTTCCCGACGTCGCCACGACCGTCATCAGCAACGGCGTCGACACGTCGTTCTTCCGTCCCGATCGCCGCGACCCCGCGCTGCGGCGCGAACTCGGCGCGCAGGACGGCGACTTCCTCGTGGGCTATTGCGGCCTGCACGGGCTGGCGCAAGGTCTCGAGGCGATCGTCGACGCCGCCGCCGTCCTTCGCCCAGACCGCCAGGTCAAGTTCGTGATGGTCGGCGAGGGGCCGACCAAGAGCGCCTTGCGGGCCCGCGCGGCCCGGCTCGGCCTGCCCAACCTCCGATTTCTCGACGGCCGGCCCAAGGCCGAGATGCCCGCGTTGCTGGCCTCGTGCGATGCCAGCCTCGTCCCGCTGTCGTGCGCCTTGCCCGGCACCATGCCGTCGAAGGTGTACGAGGCGCTCGCGGCTGGCACGCCGCCGATCGTGGCGCGCGACTGCGAGGGTGAACAGCTCGTGCTCCGCCACAACGCCGGCCGCGCGTTCACGCCGCTCGACGGCGACGATCTCGCAGCCCGGATCCTCGAGCTGCGGAGCGATCCGGCGGAGCACGCCCGCGTGCGGGCCAACGCGATCCGGCTCGCGAAGCGGTTCGACCGTGACGCGATCGCCGCGCGCACCGAGCAGATCCTGCTGGCGGTCGCCGCGGGCGCGCCGCCGCCGCCGGTCTCCTGGTAGGCCACCGGCGACGACCGCCGGTCGGGCTCAGTCGCGGCCCGTCAGGCTCAGCAATGAGGCGTAGGCCGCCACGAACCGGTCGGTGATGCGGTCGGGTGTGTACGCGACGACCTCATGCGCCGCTCGTCGCGCCAGCTGGCGGTAGACCGCCGGGTCGGTCAGCAAGGCCTCGACGGCGTCGGCGACCGCCGCCGCGTCGTCGGCGCCCACCAGCCGCACGGGCGGTCCGAATGCCGCCGCGATGTCGGCCGCCGCGCCGCTGTCCGCCAGCACGACGGGCACGCCCGCCTGCAGCGCCTCGAGCGCCACGTTGGGAAATCCCTCCCGACGCGAAGCCAACACCAGGACGGCCGCCCGGTCGAGCAGCGCCTGCTTGCTGGCGCCGAACAGCGGCCCGTGGAACACGACGGAAGCCTGCAGGCCGAGGCGATCGCGTTGCGCGACCAGCGTCGCGTAGATCACCTCGTCCTGGACCTCACCGACGACGTCGACCGGATCGCTCGATCCGCGACGATCGCGCAGCAGCGCGGCGGCCTCGATCAATGTGTCGACGCCCTTCCGCCGCTGCAGGCTGCCGATGAAGATGATCCGGCGCTCCGCGCAACGGCGATCCAGGACGCCGTCGTCCAGTCCGACCTCGCGCGGCGCGACCGCGTTCGGCACGACGAATAGGCGATCGGACTGGAACCCGCCTAACGTCGCCAGCGGCTCGACGAGCGCGCGGAACTGGCAGATCGCCCCGTGGAATCGCCGCAGCCCGCCGCGGTAGAGCGCCCGCGTGCGCGGCGAGAAGGCTGCTTCGTATCGGCGCAGGTCGTTGCGGAAGTTCACCAGGACGCACACGCCGAACAGCCGCGCCACCGCCGCCAGCGCGGCCTTCTCCAGGAATCCGGCGGGGTGGCACGGTGCGAAGTAGTGGCCGACGTCAGGGCGCCAGCGCAGCACGCACCAGAGGTGGCGAGCGTGGAAGCCGAGGCGCAGGCGCGCCGCCTGCAAACGTCCCCGCGCGGCGTGCTGATGCGGGACCACGACGTGCCGATGCTCGACCCGCCGATCGGCGGCCAGGCCGGCCGCCAGCAAGCGGCCGGCACGGGCCTGGCCGCCACCGAGTCCATCGCGTTCGTCCGGCGCCACCAGCATCACCTTCATCGTGATCTCCCGTCGCGACGCCGAACCATGGCGAACGAAGCGACCAACGTGAGGATCGCGCCGGTCGAGAGCACGAAGATGACATACGGGGCCACGCCGTTCTTGAAGAGGATGAGAGCGCCCGAGACGTAGATCGCCAGCGTGACCACGCTGATCGGGGCCGCACGACCGTCGCGCTCCGCCTGCCCGCAGATCCGGCGCCACAGCACGACGCCGGGCCGCGACAGCAGATACGCCACGACCAGCGCCGCCAGCGGCGCGAGCAGATAGAAGCTGAACACCATGTCCGCGATGACGAAGAGCGACGGATTGCTCCAGAGCTGGATCTGCTCCTGCAGCACGCCATCGGGTGCGATCGGCTTGTCCGGCCAGATGGCCCGCGGGATCGGCGCCCAGAACACGTAAAGGAGCGAATAGCCGGGCGCCACGCCTCCGGCCTGCCACATCTCCAGCGTCGCGATCGTCGTGCGGAACCCGGTCGCGGCCGAGCCGAAGAGCAACTCCCAGAATCCTCGCATCGCGAACGGGTTGGTGACCGCGCCGACGCCGGCATAGAGCTGCGTGAAATAGGCGCGGGCGGCCCAGAGTAGCGGCCCGAGCGGCGCGACCGCCGCGAGCAGGACCAAGATCCGGCCGCGGATCTGTCGGAGGGCGCCGCACGCCGAGGCGCGTGTCGCTCGCGCGACGACCAGCGACAGGAACATGATGAACACGAGCAGGAAGATGGTCCGTCGCTGCCCCGTGCCGAGCGCCACCAGCGCGGAGAACGCCAGCAGCGACATCGCCGGCACTCCGGCACGCCCCCGGGCGGCGCCGAGCAGCGCCGCCAGGATCGCCGGCGTGTAGATCAGGAACGTCGCGATCCAGTAGCTGCCGTAGAGGTCGGCGATCGTCTTGCGCGATGGGCTGATGATCTCGATGAGCGAGAAGCCTCCCCGGGCGGCGAAGAACACGATGAGCGCCACGCAGGTCGCGAACAGCAGCCGCGCCCGGCCTGCGGCGACGACGGTTCGTTCGCCCGGCGGCAACGCCAGGCGCGGCAGACCGAGACGCATGTGTTCCGCCAGGAGCGCCCCCGCTAGCCAGAACGCCGCCGTCGCCACGGTGACGACCCGCGCCATCAAGGTGTCGGCATAGGGATCGATGACCCCGAAACTGGACATCGCGTAGTCGAGGAACGGCGGGCGGAAGTTCACGAAGAGGAACATCGGCATGATCAGGAACACGGAGTTCAGGGCGCCCACGATCAGGCCCACGTTCAGCGGAGACCTGAGGAATGCGAGCACGCCGGCGCCGGCGATCAGCAACGCGGCGATGTCGACGCCGATCGCTGTGATCTGCATGCCGGCTACCTCCGCCGCCGGGCCGCCGGGCGTCCGGACGCCCGGCCAGCCAGGCGCAAGCTCACGACCCCGTTCGCCGCGCGGGGCCGCGCAGGAATCCACGCAAGGGCACGGCCGCGGCCGCGGCGGCCATGAGGGCGCCCGCTCCGGCGATGACGACATCGTCGACCCTACCGCCGAGACCGTATCGGAGCATGACGGCCATCGCCAGCGCGACCGCCGCGGCGGCGGCGCCCGGCAGGTGGGCGGCGACATAGGCCCTCCCCGGTACGCGTAGGCGCGTGACGATCTGCCGCGAAATGAACACGTAGTTCGCGGTGGTCACCACCGCGACCGCCGCCGCGACAGCAGGCAGGCCGTGCCGCGTCGCGCCGATGACGGCGAGCACGAGGGCCGTCCCGAAGATGCTCTGCGAGACGGCGGAGTTCCCTGCCAGCCGTTGCGAGTGCATCACCGACAGCGGCACCTTGTAGATCACGTGGAAGAACCCGGCGATCGCCAGGATCGCGAGCAGGTCCGCGACCGCGCTCCAGTCGGGCCCCAGCAGCAGCCCCACGACTTCGCGGCGGAACAGGATGAGGAAGACGATGACCGGCATCAGCGCCTGATTCGTCATCCTGACGGATCGGCAGAGCGCGCTGCCCACACGCGGCAGGTCGTCCTGGATGCTGGCGAAGAGCGGCGTCGTGACCCTGATCGCGATCTTCAGGAAGACCTTGTTCGGCACCATCATCAGCTGGTGTGCGCGCCCGTAGAATCCGAGCGCCTCGACGCCGAGCGCGCGCCCGACGACGATCAAGTCGCCCTGGTCGGCGAAGAACGTGGCGACCCTGCCGACCGAGAACGCCAGCGTCTGCGTCAGATGCTGACGCCAGGTGGCGAGGTCGAGCCGCATGAGGATCGCGTGACGCGCGCATACCGCAAGCAACGCCAGCTTCACCAGCTTCATCGTGATCTGGGCGTAGATGAGCGACCAATACCCGTGACCGGCCAGGGCGAGCGCCACCGCCACGGCCGCGTACCCGACGACGTACGAGACGATCATCACGATCGCCGCCGTCCGGTAGGCGCCGCGATTGTAGAGCAGCGATTCCGACACCGCGGTCAGCCCGCTCAGCAGGAAACTCCAGGCCACGACGACGATCGCCGACGCGATCTGCGGCCGCGAGAAGAATCCCGCGATCAACCCGCTCGCCGCCGACACGACGCCAAACACGACCAGCGACAACGTGACCGAAACCTGAAACGCCGCGGCCTCATCCCGGCGATCGAGGCGCTTGCGCTGCGCCACGTTGAGCGCGACCCCGCCCTCGAACACGTTCAGCCCCAGTCCGATGACCAGCAGCGCCGCATTGGCCATGCCGAACTCTTCGGGGCTGACATGGCGCGCCAGGACCGCCAGCACGGGGATCTGCAGGACGCCATGCACGGCGACGCTCAACGTGGTCCAGACGAATCCGCCCCGCGCTGTGCGGCTTCGTGATGCCTGCGGCGAGGCCATGTCCATCGGCACGGGCTCCGTCCGCGCGTCAGCGCTCGCGTCTGCGCAGCAGCCGCGGCGTCGCGTCCTTGACAAGGTCCAGGAACTCGCGGGCCTCGCCCGCTTCCTGGCGGGAGGCCTGGTGCCATGCCTGCGCGCAGAATGCCGCGACCAGGCCCAGGAACAGGCCGGTCAGCAAACCGACGATCGCCTTCAGCACCAGCAGGCGCGGCACGGGCTCGACCGCTGCCCGTGGCAGCTCGAGCATCGTGATCACGGGCGTGTCCCGGACTTCCCGGATCCGCGCCTCCTCCAGATTCTGGATGAGCGACGTGTAGACCTGCTGGCGCTGGTTCACGTCCCGTTGCCGGCGTTCGTGCTCGAAGGTCAATTCCGGCGAGCCGGCGATGATGCGATTCGCTTGCAGGAATCCGAGCAATTCCTCTTCTGCCTGCCGCAAGGCTCCCCTGGCGGCTTCCGCCTGCATCGCGACGAAAGCGCGTTCCTCCGCCGCCTGCGACCGGCGGGTCTCGACATTGAAACGATCGACACCCCGCACCAGCCGCTCGACCAGCGCCAGCGAAACGCTCGGCCACCGGGTCGTGACGCTGAGTTCCACGGCGCCGATGTGGGTGATCTCCTTCGCCCGCACGACGCGCCGCAGTTCCTTCACCGTCCGGTCGATCCGCTGCCGCGGCTCCTCGGCGCCAATCTCCAGGAGGTCCGCCACCGCCACGGCGCGACCATCCAGTTCGGCGACAACGACGGTGTCGCGCGCCAGCGGCTCGAGCAGGGCTCGCATCCGCAGCAGTTCCACGTAGACCGGCGCGCTCCATTCACCCTCGCCGGGGGAGGCCTGCAGGCCGAAACGGCTGGCCATCAGCGCGAGGTTGTTCGTGCGCGCGTCGCTCGTCTGCGGCTGGAACACGGCGGTGGAGCGATAGAGCCGCGGCGGCAGGAGTCCGACGAGCAATCCGAGCAGGAGCCCGAGCAGCCCCGCGATCTGCACGATGCGGCGACGACGCAGCAGCGCGGTGCCGACCGCGAGCAGCGAGAACGCGTCCTGCGTCGCCGTCGGCTTCCCTTCTCGATCCGTCCTAGCTCCCATCGAGACCTCGCGTCGTCGAGACGCCCGGCATATCAATCGGCAACCCGATCCACCACCAGCCACACCGTCGCCACGCTCGCCAGGATCGCCGCGATTTCCTTCATGGTTTCCAGCGTCGTGCGCCCCTCCGGCGGCGCCTTCACCGGCACCATGATCGTCGACCCTGGCAGCACCTCATGCCCGCGCTTGTTCGGCTGCGACATCCCATTCGGATGCACGACCCGCGCCCGCTTCCGGTCCGCCCGCTCGAGGTAGCCGCCCGCCCGATCGACGTACCAGTTGATGCTACGCCCGCTCTCGAAGACCAGCGCCGTCGGGAAGCCGACCTCGCCCACCACCTTCACCGCATCCAGCCGCTGGGGCACCAGCAGCACGTCACCCGCTTCGAGCACGACGTCCGCGGTGCCGCTGGGCCGCGCGAGCGCACCCTCGAGATCGATCGCGATGTTGCCGAGGCCCGGCCGTTCGATGCGCGCGCCGCGCGCGTAGGCTTCCGGTTTCAGGCCCCCGGCGCGGGCAACCAGCGTCGAGAGTCGTTCGCCCTCGTATTCGAGGCTGAAGACGCCGTTGTAGAAGACCTCGCCCCGGACGGTGACCAGCCGCTGCCGCTGGTACCAGGGCAACCGCCGCACCACGACATGGTCGTAGGGCTCGAGCAGGACGGCGTCGCCGCGCAGCAGGAAATCCGGCGAGAGGTCGAACGCCAGCGTCTGGACGACCGATCCCACGGGAGGCTGCTCTGCGCTGGAGAACACCTTCTCTTCCTGCAGTCGCTGGATCTCGACCCGCGACAGATCAGCCGACGGCGGCAATCCGCCGGCCCGCACCAGCAGATCCCGCAGCGTCAGACCCCGCCGGTATTCGAAGGTCCCGGGCTCGCGCACCTCGCCGCTGACGGCCACGGTCTCGCGGTCGCGCATCCGCCCCTCGGCGAAAACGTGCAGCACATCCCGCTCCCGCAGCAGCACGTCCGGCCGGTCGCCCTCCAGGACGGCCCCCAGCGGCACCGTGAGCGAGGAGCGCCGTTCCCGCTCGTCGACGCGGTCGACCAGCGCCACCTCCAACAGCACGTCCGGCCAGGCGCCGCCGGCCTCCTCGATCAGCTCGCGCACGGTGCGACCGTCGCGGTACTGGTACCGTCCCGGGTACTTGACGTGGCCCCGGATCTCCACCCAGCCCCAGAGCTTGTCCGCGACCGCGCCCACGGTCACCAGGTCGCCGTCCACCAGAACGGCGGCCGCGGGATCGAGCGCGCGGCCGGTCGTCGGATCGAGGTGCAGGTCCCGGAAGACGCGGTCGGGCTGGTCCGGCCGCCGCTGCGCTGGCGGCACCACGCGTTCGATGCCCAGCACCCTGGTTGCGGCCTGCGGCGTGAACCCGCCCGCGTAACCCAGCAGGTCGCCGACGGTCTCGCCGTCGATCAGCTCGTAGAAGGCGGGCCGCCGCACGGCCCCCTGTAGCAGCACCGTGCGCCCGCGCGGCGGCACCAGCACCGTGTCGCCCTCGCGCAGGATCGCGTCGCCGTCGCGCTTGCCCTCCAGCAGGTAGCGATAGACGTCGAGTCCGCCCGCGCGCGCGCCGTCGCGCATCAGCCGCACGTCGCGCAGGCTGCCGGTCTCGGCGGGGCCGCCGGCGGCGTACAGGGCCGTCAGGATCGTGGCGACCGAGCTCAGCTCGTATGCCCCGGGTTGCGCCACGTCGCCGATCACGTTGACGCGGATCGCGCGCAGCCGTCCCAGCGTCACGTCGAGCTGGATCGACCCGTCTTTGAGGCCCGCGTAGCTCCGTTCCAGGCGCTCGCGGACCGCCGCCGCGACCGCCGCGAGCGTGCGGTTGTGGCAGACCACCTTGCCGCCCCGCGGCAGGATGATCGAGCCGTCGCGATCCACCAGCCGTTCGATGCGGAATTCGACCTCGCCCCAGACGTCCACGACGAGCTCGTCGCCCACGCCGATCAGGTAGTCGGCGGGCACCGGCCCGAAGCTCGGCGGGTTGAACACCCCGCCCGCGAGCCGGAAGAAGGAGTGGCCGAAGATGTCGAGCCTCGCCCCTGCCGTCTCGAGCTGCTGCAAGGCGCCCTCGGCCTCGTCGACCGTCAGCTGCCCGTCGCTCAGCGGCAGGCGGATCTCCGGCGCCTCGGTCCAGTAGCTGCGCTCGCCACGGCCGCCGACCGGGCGCGGCGCGCGGTCGTCGCCGCCGACGGGTTCAGTCCGTCCGGGCTCCTCGCCGGCCTCGGCCCTCGCCGGCGCCGCGACCCCCTGCTCCTGCCGCCACCGCTGCAGGATCTCGTCCTCGCTCAGGCCGCTGCGCCGCGCCGCCTCCCGCAGCATCGCCGAGGTGGGTTCCTGGGCTCCGGCCGTCACGACGCCGGTGCCGCCGCAGACCAGCAGCCCGAGCGCCAGCGCCTGCCACGCTCCGGCGCGGCGACCGCGGCGGAGGCGCGCGCTTCCGTCGTTCCTGATGACGATCCTCAAGCCACGCCCTCCCTGGACAGACCCTTACGTCGTCGGCGCAGTATGACCGACCCCTTCGGCGCTGGCAACGACGGATTGCACTAGTCCGCGGGCCGACCCCAGGCCGCCACCACCTGCCGCGCACGCTGCTCGTCCTGGCGCAGCTGGCCGAGCAATTCGTCGACGCCGCCGAAGCGCTTCTCGTCGCGCAGCCGCTGCAGCCATTCGACCTTGATCGTGCGCCCGCGCAGTTCGCCCTGGAAATCGAGCACGTGCACCTCGATGCGCGGCAGCGCGAGGCCGCCCTCGTGGAACGTCGGCACGTGACCGAAGTTCAGCATGCCGCCATAGAGGCGCCAGCGTCCCATGCCGGGCGCCACCATATCGCCGTGGCGATCCATCTCGGGCAGCGGCTCCTCCACGAAGCCCAGCAGGCCGTTGCCGCCCCGGATGTTCACGTCGCCCGGAACTTGCACGCGGCAGGCGTAGACGCCCGGCGAGGGCAGCAGCTTGCGCGGGTTCAGCGGCTGCACGTTCGCCGTCGGATAACCCAGCGTGCGGCCGCGCCCCTCGCCCGGCGACACCTCTCCCCACACTGCGTACGGCCGGCCGAGCATCGCGGTCGCCGTGATGCAATCGCCGGCGGCCAGGGCGTTGCGGATCGCCGAGCTGGAGATCACGCGACCCTGCCAGGCGGCGGCGGGCAGCAGCTCGACCGTGTAGCCGGCCTGCGCGCCGAACGCCGTCAGCGCCCCGGCATCGCCGCGACGGTCGGCGCCGAGGTGCACGTCGCGGCCGGCCACGAGGTGGGCCATGCCCAGCCAGTCGACGAGGAATCGCTGCACGAAATCGCGGTAGTCGACCCGCGACAGCTCGGGGCTGAAGTCGACCGCGGCCACCACGTCGACGCCGAGCTGCTCGAGCAGCGAGATCTTCTCGCGCCACGTTGTCAGCAGGAACGGCCCGTCGCCGCCGCCGAGCACCAGGCGGGGGTGCTTGCGGAACGTGAAGAGGACCGAGGCCTTCAGGCCGCGGTCACGCTTGGCCGCGCGCAGAGCGGCCACCAGCTGCTGGTGCCCGCGGTGCAGACCGTCGAAGGATCCCAGCACGAGGCCCGCCGGCGCCAGACCGAGGCTGCCGAGAAGCGACTCGCCGCTCAGCACGCGTTCGAGGTAATCGGCATTCAGACGGATCATCCGCATGGGTCGACCTCCGACGGCCCGACGGCCTCAGCGGGGAACACGACCACCGCGAGCGGCTGTCCCGTGCCCGGATCGTGGCGGCCGACCGCGGCCAGACCGCCGGCGGGGTCCAGCAGACGGAACTGCGCCGGCGCCGGCAGGGGCAATCCCCAGTCCGGCTGCGGCTGGCGTCCGTGGCGCACCCCGTCGGCGTGCGCGGCCGTCAGCGTGAACGCCGGCAAATGCGGCAGCGCCGCGGCGAGCGGTCGCAGCCAACGGCCAGGATCCTCGTCGCGCAGGATCTCGGCCAGCGGCACGGCGTCGTCGACCGCGAACGGGCCCACCACGCTGCGTCTCAGTGCGTGCAGGTGGCCCACGGTGCCGAGGCTCGCGGCGATGTCGCGCGCCAGCGCCCGCACGTAGGTGCCGCTGCCGCAGGCGACGTCCAGATCGATCTCGTACAGCAGTCCGTCAGAAGCCGTGAGCCCGACCGGATCCGACCCCACCGGCTGCGCCCAGCGCACGTCGATCGCCCGCAACGAATCGATGCGCACCGGGCGCGGCTCGGGCTCGGCCACGGCGCGGCCGGCGCGCAGCAGGCGGTGCAGCGAGCGGCCGCCGCGCTTGATCGCCGAGACGACCGGCGGTACCTGCATCACCGTGCCGCGCAACGCATCGAGCGCTTCCTCAAGCCCCTCCGCCGCAGCCGGCACCGGCGCGGCGGCCGTCTGCTGGCCCATGCGGTCGTGGCTGTCGGTCGCCGCGCCGAGGCGCACCGTGGCCAGATAGCGCTTGTCCAGACCCTGCAGGAAGGGCGCCAGCCGCGTCGCCCGGCCGACCAGCACCACGAGCAGTCCCGTGGCGAGCGGATCGAGCGTGCCGGCGTGGCCCACCCGAAAGCGCTGGCCGCCCCGCGTGCGGCGCGACCGTCCCGGCCGCAGCGCCTTGCCGAGCGCCTCGGCCACCTGCCGCGAGGTCGGGCCCTCGGGCTTGTCCACGAGCAGGATGCCGCAGGGTTCGCACACGCCGGACCGCCATTCTCGTCAGTCGGCGCCGAGGAGCGCCTCGACGATCAAGGCCTGCACCTCGTCGCCGTCGCCCTCGATCGTGCAGCCGGCCGCGGCGCGATGGCCGCCGCCGCCGAAACCGACCGCCACCGCCTGCACGTCGCCCTCGCGGCTGCGCAGCGAGACGCGCCAGATCCCCGCGTCCTGCTCCTTCAGGAGCGCGGCGTAGCGCACCCCCGCGACGGTGGTCAGCAGATTGACCAGCCCTTCGCTCTCGGCCAGGTTGGCGCCGCTCTCGCGGAGCATCGCGGCCGAGACGCGCAGCACCGCGATGCGGCCGTCGCCGTGGTAGGCGAGCCCGTCCAGGGCCCGCCGCATGAGGTCGAGCCCCTCGCGCGTGCGCCGATGCAGCAGCTTGTGCTGGATCTCGGCCGTGTCGGCGCCGCGGGCTGCCAGTTCGCCGGCCAGCCGGAAGGTGGCGGGCGTCACGTTGTTGAAGCGGAAGCCGCCCGTATCTCCCGACAGCCCCGCGAAGAGATTCGTCGCCACGTCGGCGTCCACGACGTCCGCCTCTTGTGCCGCCGCCGCGCTCAGCTCCTGGATGAGCCGGTACGCGAGCGTGCACGTCGACTCGGCGCGCGGCTCGAGCCAGCCCGGCAACGGCGCGCGGCGCGCGCCGACGAGATGGTGGTCGAGGCTGTACACGGCCGGCAGGCGATCGAAAACCGGCTGCAATTCGCCGCAGCGGTCGGTGCGATGGCAGTCCACCAGCAGGACCAGGTCGGGCGGCTCGTCCGCCAGGAGCGCGGGCGCCGCGGCCGCCGGCGTCGTGTCCTGCCAGCCGGGCAGTTCGGCGAGTCCGGGCGGCGGGTCCGGAAAGACGAACGCGACGACCTCCTTGTCCAGTTCGCGCAAGACCGCCGCCAGCGCGAGCATGGCTCCCGCGCAATCGGGATCGGGATTCCAATGGCCGCTGAGCCAGATCCGCGCGGCCGCGCGCAGCGGCGCCAGGAGTTCATGCGGAGGTTCGAGATCTTCATGGCGCAGCGCGCGCCGCCGCTGCTTCTCGTCGAGGAACTCGCCCTTGGCCTCGAGCTCGCGCAGCGCCTCCTCCACCTTGAAGCCGCGCTCCAGGCCGTCGTCCGCCGCGAAGTGGAGCGCCGGCACCGTGCGCAGGCGCAGCGCCGAGCCGAGCTCCCGTTGCAGGAAGCCCGCCGCCTTGCGCAGGCCGACGAGGCTCTGTTCCTGCTGCTGCGGGCTGCCGGTGACCGCGACGTAGACGCGGGCCTGGCTATGATCGCGGTTCAGTTCGACCTGCGAGATCGCGGCCATCTGCACCCGCGGATCCTTGACCCGGGTGGCGAGCAGATCGCCGAGCAGACGCTGGATGGCAGCCTGCAGGCGGTTGGTCCGGTAGGGATCCATGCGCTTCCGTCCTTACGTGGCGGTCCGCCGCGGGCGAAAGCGGCAGCGTGGTCCGCACGGCGCGGGCTCGTCGCGCGCGCTGGAGCGGATCGCGCCGCGGGCGCAACCGCGAGGGCTGGCCCGGAAACAACCCGGGTCAGAGCGTGGTCCGCCGCACTTCCTCGATCTCGTACGTCTCGATGAGGTCGCCTTCGCGGATCTCCTGGTAATTCTCCAGACCGATCCCGCACTCGTATCCTTGGGCCACTTCGCGCGCGTCTTCCTTGAAGCGTTTCAAGGACGAGATCTTCCCCTCGAAGATCACCACCTCGTCCCGCACGAGGCGGCCGCGGCTGTTGCGCGTGATCTTGCCCTCGAGGACCATGGAGCCGGCGATCTGGCCGATCTTCGGAATCGAGAAGACCTGGCGGACCTGGGCCTTGCCGGTCGAGACCTCGCGCTGGATCGACCCGAGCAGGCCAGCCATCGCCTTCTTCAGCGTGTCGACCGCCTCGTAGATGATGTCGAAGACCTCGATCTCGACATGGTACTGCTTGGCCAATTCCTGGATGGCCGCACCGGGCCGCAGATGGAAGCCGATGATCAGGGCGCCCGTATTGGCGGCCAGGAGGACGTCCGATTCGCTGATCGCGCCGACCGCCTTGTGGATGATGCGCACCTGGACTTCGGACGTGCCCAGCTCCAGGAACTGGTTGGCGAGGGCCTCGACGGAGCCGGCCATGTCGCCCTTGATGATGATCGGCAGCTCCTTGAGATCGGCCGCGTCGATGAGGGTGGCGAGCGACTCGAGGCTCAGCTTCTTGC
Organism: uncultured Fibrobacteraceae bacterium; assembly: GCA_964549735.1. Classification (GTDB taxonomy): domain Bacteria; phylum Krumholzibacteriota; class Krumholzibacteriia; order LZORAL124-64-63; family LZORAL124-64-63; genus Glo-17. The sequence goes on from CAZJWO010000052.1 coordinate 23,529, forward strand.
GCGGCGCCGTCAGCTGCTGCACGCGCAGTTCCTGCTGCCGCCGCGCGGCGATCTCGCGCGCTTCGCGCTCGCTCTCCATGACGTAGAAGCGATCGCCCGCTTCGGGCACATCGTGCGCGCCGAGCACCTCGGCCGGCTGGCCGGGCAGGCAGGCCTCGAGCTTCTCGCCGCGCTCATTGACGAGGGCTCGCACGCGGCCGTCGCGCAGGCCGACGACGAAGATGTCGCCGACGTTCAGCGTGCCACGTTCGATGAGCACCGAGAAGACGACGCCGCGGCCGGGCTCCTTGCGCGCCTCGACGACCGTGCCGCGCGCGGAGCCCTTCGGGCTGGCCTGCAACTCGAGCACCTCGGCCTGCAGATGAACGAGTTCGAGTAGGCGCTCGATGCCCAGGCCCTTCTTCGCCGAGATCTCGGCGCAGAGCACGTCCCCGCCGAACTCCTCGATGAGGATGCCGTGCGCCGTGAGCTCCTGCTTGACCCGGTCCGGCCTGGCGTCCGGCAGATCGATCTTGTTGACGGCGACGATGATCGGCACGCCGGCGGCCTTGGCATGGTTGATCGCCTCGACCGTCTGCGGCATGACGCCGTCGTTGGCGGCCACGATCAGGATCACGATGTCTGTCACCTGGGCGCCGCGGGCGCGCATGGCCGTGAACGCGGCGTGGCCGGGCGTATCGAGGAACGTGATCGGCCCGCCGTCGGTCTCGACGCGGTAGGCGCCGATGTGCTGCGTGATGCCGCCTGCTTCGCCGGCGATGACGTTCGTCTGGCGGATGCGGTCCAGGAGCGAGGTCTTGCCGTGGTCCACGTGTCCCATGACCGTCACGACGGGCGGTCGGGTCTCGAGATCCTCGACCGGCACGTCCTCGTCCTTTTCCTGGAACCGCTCCTCGCCGAACTCGCTCAAGAACTCGATGTCGCGTTCGTATTCCTCGGCGAGCAGTTCGATGTGCTCCCGCTCGAGCCGCTGGTTCATGGTGACCATGATGCCCAACCCGAACAGCTTGGCGATGATCTCGCGCGGAGGCACTTCGAGCTTCTCCGCCAGTTCCTGCACCGTGATGAACTCGGTGATGCGCAAGACTGCCTCCGCGACGACTTCCTCCTGCGGCCCGCCCTTGCGACGGCGGCGGCTGCGCCCCGCCGTCCCCTCCATCTGGGCCATGGTCAGCTTGAGCTGACGTTCGACCTCGGCCTCGTCGACCTTCTTCTTCTTCGAGCGCGAACGCTTGCGCCGGCCACCGGCCGCTTCCTGGGCCGCCTTCTCGTCCTGGCGGCGACGGATCGCCGCCTGGATCGATTCCTTGACGCTCTGCGAACTGCTGCCGTGCCCTGGCGCGGCCGCCGACGGCTCCGCGTCGAGGCGGGCGCCGGGCTCCGCGGCCGGCGCTGGCCGCACGATATCTCCGACCTTGAAGCCGTCGTTCTTGACGGCCGGGCGGCGCGGACGGTCCGCCGCCGCCGCCTCGGACGCGGCGTCAGATCGGAAGAGCACACGTCTGA
>CAZJWO010000053.1:0-24993 GCA_964549735.1 uncultured Fibrobacteraceae bacterium
AGTAGGTCTGCGGGATGAACCCGTAGAGCGCCGGGGGCTGGCTGCTCGTGCGCTGCGGCCGATCCACCATCAGATAACCGGTCTGCTTGTCGACCTCGTATTTGACCAGGTCATAGGGCGAGATCTCGATGTAGGCGGTCACCAGGCGCGGCGGGTCCTGTCCGACCTCCAGGCCGTGCCAGGGATGGGGCCGCCAGCGGTAGAACTTCTGCGGGAAAGGCATGCCTGCTCCTAGAGCTCGGGTGTAACGAGAGTCCCAGCGCGACCGACACGATAGAGCGATCCGCGCCGGCGGCCTCCTCGTTTTCCGAACGCTATCCCATCGGCTGCAACGACACCTGCGGCAATCCCAGCAACCCCAGCCCCCACGCCAACAGCACCGCCAGCAGCGCGGCCGCGCTCAGCAGCGCCGCCAGCGGCCAGGCCGGTTCGGCGCGGACCGCGTCGGCCGTCGTGCCGCCGTCCTGCCGCCACAGGTCCACCAGCGGGCGCAGGTACACGAAGCAGGCGAGCAACTGCCCCCCCAGCACGAGCGCCGCCGCCGCGTAGCGGTCGCCCGCCACCAGCGCCTGCAGCAACGCCAGGCGCGGCCGCCAGCCGGCCAGCGGCGGCAACGCCGCCAGGGCTAGCAGCATGCCGCCCATCAAGAAGGGCAGGAGCTGGCGGCGCCGGCCCGCCGCGTCGAGGCGCGTGACGAGGTCGGCCAGCAGCAGCGCGCCGATCTGGGCCGCCGCGAAGACGAGCAGCGACGAGAGCGCGACGCCGCCAACTCCGCCAACGCCGCCAGCCCCGCCGCCCGCGACGACCGCGAAACCCAGCATCGCCAGACCGACCTGTCCGACGGCCGCCCACGCCAGGCGCCGCTCGAGATCGCGGCGCGTCAGCGCGGCCAGGAAGCCGCCGATGAGCAGCAGCCCCGCCGCCCACACGAGCATTTCGGCGGCGTCGCTCAGCGGTCTGGTGGGCGGCAGGTCGCGCAGGGAGCGCTCGAGCAGCGCGCACAGCCCCAGCGGCGGCACGGCGGTCAACCAGCCGGTCATGGCGGGCGCGAGCACGCGGCGATCGTGATCGCGAAGCCGCAGCCCGCGGGCGGCCCGATCGCCGGCGGCGCGCGACACCTCGGCGAAGCGGCCCGGTTCGCCCAGCAGCGCCATGGCCAGGCCCGCTCCCGCGCAGGCCACGAGGGCCGAGAGCGCGAGCGGCGGCAGGTAAGGCCAGCGCGCGATCTCCCGCGCCGAGACGGCGAGGTCCGGCGTGCCGGCCAGGCCGCTCCAGAGGACGGCGCCGAAGGCCAGCAGCGCGAAGCCGAGGGTGCCGGTCAGATACCACCGCCGCACCGCGCCGCGATCGACCGGCGCGGCGGCGAACCACGCTCCCAGGCCGGCCGCCACGATGTAGACCGCCACGGCGAGCAAGAGCGCGCCGACGGTGGCCGCTTCGCTCAGCCAGATCACGCCGAGGGCCGCCAGCGAAAGCATGACCGCGGCACGGTGATCGGTCCGGGGCAGGTTGAGCACGGTCAGGAAGGTGGCGAGCAGCACCGCGAGCCGCACCAGCCCCGCGGTCGCGTCGACGGTCAGGTGGACGCCCAGCGGCTGCGCCGGCGCCGCGGGCCAGGCCAGCATGGCCGCGATCGCGGCCGCCGCGAGCCCGCCGAGCAGCACCGGCCTGGTCAGACGCGCGGTCCGCGCTCCGGCGGCCAGCAGACCCAGCAGGACCGTGCCCGCCAGCAGCAGCTCGGGCAGCCACGCGGCGGCGGCGAAGTCCGGAACCACGAGGACGCGCGCGTCGTCCACGGTCAACCTCCCACCGCGCGGACGAGGTTCGTCAGGGTCGTGCTCATCAGATCGGCCAGCGCGCGCGGGTAGATGCCGAGCCAGAGCAGCAGCATGCCGAGCGGCAACAGCGCGCCGAGCTCGCGGCCGCGCAGCGGCGGGGCCGCGGCCAGCTCGGCCGGAGGATCGCCGAGGCACACCTTCAGCACGACGCGGCTCGTCCAAGCGGCGGCCAGCAGCAGACCCGCCGCGCCGGCGATCGCCGCGGCCGGATAGCCTCCCAGGACTCCGGCGATCGACAGGGCCGCACCGGGAAAGATCGCCAGTCCGGGAAGGCCCCAGGCGGCCAGGAGCGCCACCGTCAACAGCGCGCCCAGAACGGGCGCGCGCGCGTAGAGACCGCCCCAATGTTCGAGGTCCAGATGGCCGAGGCGGTCGCGCAGACCCGCCGCCGCCGCGTAGAGCATGGCGTAGGCCAGGCCATGCGCCACCAGCAGCTGTCCGGCGCCCAGCGCGCCCGCGCGCGAGAACGAGGCCACGCCGATCATGGCCAGCCCCAGCAGACTGAAGCTGCCGTAGCCCAGGATGACCGCCAGGTCACGGCGGCCCAGCGCGCCCAGGCCGCCGTACACCGCGGCGATCGCGCCGAGCGTCATGAGCAACGGCCGCGCCCAGGCCGCCGCGTCGGGCAAGATGGGCCAGGCCAGCCGCAGCAGGCCGTAGAACCCGAGCTTGGTCACCAGCGCCGAGACCAGCAGCGCCACCGCCAGCGGCGCGGAGCGGTGCAGCCGGGGCTGCCAGACGTGCAGCGGGAAGAGCGGGATCAGGACCCCGCAGCCGAGCGCCAGCCCGCCGAAGATCCAGCGTCGCACGCCGGTGTTGCTCAGCCAGAGGTCGTGGTTGGCCTGGTCGTGCTGCAGCAGGAGATTGAAGGTCGGTCCGCCGCTGAACGGATCGACGACGTGCTGCTGCAGCGCCAGCAGGGCCAGCAGCATCGCGAGCGCTCCGGCCTGGCTCAGCAGCAGGAAGTAGCGGCCCGCGAGCCTCCCCTCGCTGCCGCCCCACAGCGAGACCAGGAAGAAGGTGGCCAGCAGCACGACCTCCCAGAAGAGAAAGAGCAGCACCGTATCGAGCGCGCAGAATGCGCCGAGCAGACCGGTCTCCAGAAGCAGGGCCAGGCCGAAGAAGCTCTTGACCCCTTCCTCGACGCTCCAGGCCGTCAGCAGCCCGAGGAAACAGACGAGCGTGGTCAAGACCAGCAGCGGCAGGGAGAGCCCGTCGACGCCCACGAAATACTCGAAGCCCAGCACCGGAGCCCAGGTGTAGTGCTCGACGAACTGCAGCGCGGTCTCGACGGGGTCGAAGCGCCACAGGAGCACCGCCGACTGCGCCAGCGGCAGCGCGGCCGTGCAGAGGGCGACCGTCTTGATCGCCTCGCGCCGTTCGGGCGGCAACAGGAAGATGGCCAACGCGCCGCCGAGCGGCAGCATGATGATCCAGGACAGGCTGTGGGCAGGAACCACGAGACGTCTCCTCCGTTGTCCGCGATCGCGGCGCGCCTAGCCTGCTGATCGGCCCAGCCAGGCGAGCCCCAGGATGACGAGCAGCGCCGCGGCGAGCGCGCGCCGGGAGCGGCCGCCGGCCACCTGCACCACGGCGCGCCCCGTCAGCCTGATGCCCGCCGCCGCGCCGCCGTAGACGGCGTCCTGGCCGCGACGATCGATCCAGGCCACCAGCCAGCCCAGGCCCAGGGCGATCCAGCCCAGGCCATCGGCGACGCCGGCCAGCACGATGCGGTCGAACCCCGCGACGAGCCGACCCAGTGCGCGGACCGATACGCCGGCCAGCAGCGGGAGCGGTCCGCTGCCCTGACCCCGGCGCGCGACGCCCGCCAGCGGTGCCACTGCCGGTCGTCGCTGCAAGGGAGCCGGAGGCAGGATGGCGGCGCTCGCCGCGTCGCGCAGCCAACGATAGAACACCCAGACCGACAGCATCGCGGCCGCCAGACGCAGCATGGCCGGCCCGCTCGCCGGGTCGGCCGGCGGCGACAGGACGGCCGCGGCCAGCACGCCCGCGCTTCCGGCCGCCAGGCAGAGCCGCTGCCAGGCGACCGGCCAGCGCACGAACACGGTCTGCAACTGCACCAGGCCCATCCCGAAGGCGAGCGACCACACGGCCGCCAGCGGCGCGCCCGCGGCGACCAGCAGACCGGCCCAGTGGCTGGCCCCCAGCCACGTCGCGCGCCGGGCGGCGTGCCGTTCGCCCGCGGCGGCCAGCATCAGCAGCACGGCCGCCGATCCGCCGAACCACTGCGCCAGGACCTCGTGCCAGGGTTGCAGCCAGTCGGCCAGCCGGAACCAGAGCAGGATCGCGGTCGCCGGGTGCAATCCCGCCAACAAGAAGACCCGCACCGCCGGCGGCGCCGCAGTCAAGCGGGCCGGCCACCACGGCAACGGCGGCAGGCCGAGCCGGCTGGCGACCGCCAGCACGACGGCCACCCCCGCCCAGGACGCGACGCCGCTCTCCGGCGCGAGCGACGGCAGGCGCTCGGCCAACAGGTCCAGCCGGGCCGTGCCGACCGCCAGCGCCAGCGCCAGCCCCGCGATCGCCAGCACGCAGGCGCCGGCGCTCTCGGCCAGGAACGCTTCGCGTGCAGCGGCGGCCGCGCGCCGGCTGCGACCCTGGGCGGCCAGACCCGCGTGCAACGCGAGCCCGACGCTCCAGCAGGCCAGCAGCAGCGTGAAGTCGCCGGCCAGCCAGAGGCCCAACGCCGCCACGCCGCAGAGCAACAGGGCCAGCACCAGGATCACGACGCATCCTCCGCCGCGGCCATGACGGCCGCCACGAGCACGAGGACCGACCCCAGGGCGATCATCAGCAGCAAGGTCGCCAGCGTCGCGAGCGGCAGCACCGCGAAACGCACGAGCGCCGCCAGCGCGAGGACCGCTGCGGCCAGCGCGATGATCGTTCCGCACAACGTCGCGCTCGCGCGTCGGTCGACCAACGCCGCCAGCAGACCGCACGCGAACAGCAATGCGCTCGCGATCAGCCAGACGGTCAGGTTCGGCATGGTCAGGCCCCTTCGCGGCCGCGGCGCGCGCGTCCGGTCATCCAGGCCGCCGCCACGAGGACCGCCGTCATGAGCAGTCCGACCCCGCCCAGCAGGGCGAGGTCTTGCGTCAGCAGAGCGCCGCCGACTTCCGCAGCGCCCGCCACCGGCGGCGCGAGCGGCGGTTCGCGCCAGTCGATCGACCAGACCGCCGCGATGAGCGTGGCGCCCACGCCGCCGGCGAGCGCGACCGCGGCCCAGCGCCCGCGCGGTGACGTGCCGGGATCCGCGTCGCGCGCCTCGCCCGCGCGCGGGCCGAGCGCCAGCAGCGCGCCGAAACCTAGCCACGCCAGCGCCGCGAGGTCCGCGCCCAGGAGCAGGAGCAAGCCCCCGAGCGCGAGGACGAAGACGAGCAGACCGGCCGCGCGCCTCGACTGGGCTGGCGCCAGAGCGGCCAGCGCCGCGCCGAAGATGACGGCGCCGAACAGGGCGATCCAGGCGGCCGCGGTCAGCATCACCCGCCCTCCCTCACAGCACCGCTCCCGAGATCACGAGCCAGGCGGCCGCCGCGAGGCAGACCGCAAGCGCCGCCAGCGGCAGGCGCCGTTGCAGGTGCCGCTGCGCACACCAGGACGTCCGCCGGCGCAGCCACACGAGCAGCGCGAGCACGAGAAGATTCTTCAGCGCCGTCTGCAGCCAGGTCAATCCGTCGAGGGCGGGCATGAACGACCACCAGCCGCCGAGGTAGACGACCGTAAAGAGATGGGCCAGCACCAGCGGCAGGCCCAGACGCAGCGAGACCGCGAACACTCCCTCCGCTCCGGCGGCAGGGGCCGCAGGCGGCGGCCACGCCGCGGCGGCCGTCAGCAGGTAGACGGCGCCCGCCAGCAGCAGGCACGGATCACGCAGCAGGAACCAGTTGCCGAGGCCGCCGCTCTGGGCGACCGCCAGATCGCCGAGGTGCAGGCAGGCCGTGTGCAGGACCGGCGGGGCGAGGCAGAGCAGGATCGCCAGGAGCGCGCCGGCCGCGGGCGACGCCGCCGTGCGCAGATCCGCGGGCGGCAGGCCGGCCAGCGCCACGAAGGCCAGCATGGTCAGCCACAGCAGCCCCGCATCGAGGTCGGCGGCTTGCCAGCCGTTGCCCGCCGGCAGCAGGGCCGCCCCCACGGCCAGGGTCGACCAGGCCAGCAGCGTGCCGGCGCGCGGGCGGCCGGCGGCGCGCCACATGGCGCCGAGATCGGCGACCTCGACGACGCGGGTCCCTGCCAGGAGCTGCGGGCTCTTGCGCTGTACCCAGGCCAGCAGCCAGGGCCAGGCCAGCAGCACGACCGCGGTCGCCAGACCCCAGATCATGGCGCGCAACGGCGTGCCCTCGCTCACGAGCGCGGCTCCCGCGCGGGGACATCGCCGGCCGCGGCGGGCGCTGTCGAGCCCGGCAGCACCGACCAGGCGCCCACGACCGCGACGAGGACCGCAGCCCAGCCGGCGAGCATGGGCCAACCCAGATCCGGGTGCGGCCAGAGTTGCCGGACGACGGCTGCCGCCGGCAGGAGGAACGCCGCCAACACGGCGACGGCCGCCAGGCGCAAGTACGGCGCCACGCCAAGGCCGCAAGCGGAAGCGGTGAGACCCGGCGCCACGGCGTCGCCGCCGCTCGCGGCCGGTTCGGCGCGACGCCGCCGGGCGCGCCAGCGCATCGCCATGACGTTCAACAGCGCCGCCAGCAGGACCCCGCCGACTGTCGCCGCTAGCGACGCCACCGGCGCGGCCGCCGCCTGGGCCGCCGATTCGACTCCCTGGGATGCCAACGACCCGATGTCCATACCGCCTCGCCGGTGCGCGTTCGTTCGCGGGCTCGACCACGGCCGGGTCCATTACACCGAACCGCGGCCACCGGCGCAAGGACCATTCTACCGCTGGCCAGCACGCGGCGGTCGGACTAGGATCGCCCGCGGAGGTGCCGTGATGATCCGCATCCTGGCGGTCGGCCGGCTCAAGGACCGGCGCCTCGCCGATCTGGCCGCCGACTATCAGCGCCGCATCCAGCCGCTGGCCGCGCTGACGATCGTCGAGCTGAGGGATCGGACGCCGTCGCAAGAGGGACGGCAGTTCCTCGTTCAGCTCGGTTCGCCCGATCGGCGCGAGGTCGTCGTCGCGCTGGACGAGGGCGGCAAGGCGGTCGATTCGGCGGGGCTCGCCGCCCTGCTGGGGCGTCACGGCAGCCTCGCGTTCCTGATCGGCGGCGCCGACGGGCTGAGCGCGGACGTGCGGCAGCGGGCCGATCGTGTGGTGCGGCTGTCGCGCTTGACGCTCACGCACGAGTGGGCCCGGGTCCTGCTGCTGGAGCAGATCTACCGCGGCCTGTCGATCCTGCGCGGTCTGCCGTACCACCGCGGCGCCAAACCGTCGTGACGCGCGCCGCGCTCACCGCCGAGAGTTCGGCGCGGCTTTGGCGCTTTCCCGGCCGCCGCGCTTGCCCTATCATGGACGCGACGAACCGGCCTTCCGCCGGTCGCGCCGCTTCCGACCGCAGGTGCTGATCCTATGCTGCCTACGCTTGCGCGGCCTGCGCGCCGCTTGACCGTCGCCGCCGCCCTGCTGCTTGGGTTCTGCCACGTCGGCGCGCGCGCGGCCACGCTGGAGATCAGCGGCCCGGCCGGCGCGTCGGTGCGCCTCGGCGGCCAGGACCTCGGCCTGCTGCCGCTGGGCGGCCCGCTCGAACTCGCGCCCGGCCTGTACCAGGTCGAGTGCCGGGCCCGCGGCTACCACGACCTGAGCGAGGTCGTGCTGCTGTCCGAGCCGACGAGCTGGCTCCACCTGCGCCTGCGCCCGCTGCCACTGGAACGCCGGCACGCGATCGGCGCCAGCCTGCTGTTCGCCGGCCTCGGGCAGTGGTACACCGGCGCGCGGGTCCGCGGCTGGGTCTACTTCCTGGGCGAGAGCGGCGGCCTGTTGACGGCCCTCGCCGGCGAGCTGCAGCGCAAGAACCACCGTGCCGACTACCTCAACTACCTCGATCGGTACGAGCAGGCGCTGCTGGCCGCGGACATCGCCCTCTGGCGCGGCCGCGCCGACCAGGCCTACCAGGACATGCGGGACATGACGGCTCTGCGCGACACCGGCCTCTACGTGGCGGCCGGCGCCTGGTTGGCGAGCCTCCTGGATGCCTGGCTGCTCTTTCCCGGCGTGGACATCGGACCGGGATTGGTGCCGCCCGTGGCGCACGCCGCGCCGCCGGCGGTCGGACTGCACGCCGGACTGGCGTTCGGCTTCTGATCCCCAACCGGGAGCGCGTACGCGATGCCGCACCTGCGAAACCGCCGCCAGCGCCACGATCGGCCGCTCCTGGCGCTCCTCCTGCTGGGCGCGATCGGATCTGTCGCGCTCTGTCTGCCGGGCTGCGCCGAAGATCCGCCGCGCCCGACGTTCGACAATCCCTTCGATCCGAACACGCCTGGCGGCGCCGATCCGCTGCAGCTGCGCGCCACGTACGCCGACGGCAAGGTCACCTTGACCTGGACGCCGATCGCGGGCCACGGCATCGAGACCTACGTGGTCTACTGGGTCTACCTGGCCAACAGCTACGAGCTGGCCCGCCTGGACGCCAGCAACGGCGAGATGACCTACGTGGTGCAGGATCCGGTGCCCAACGCGGTCAACCAGTACCTCGTGCGCGCGCTGGACGCCAGCGGCAGCGGCGCGGCGATCAGCCACGTCGTGCCGGCCGAGATCGCCGTGCCGCCGATCCTGCGCCTGGTGCCGCCGGCCACGTCGGTCCGGTCGCGTCGCGTCGACCTCGTCGTCAGGTCGGCGCGCGGCGTCTACGTCCAGGTCGACACGTCGCGGTCCTTCGCCACGGCCGTCGAGGCCGCGATCCGGCCCGACTCGACCGCCGTCTTCGCCAGCTTCGACCTCGGCCCGCGCCCGTCGGCCGCCGCGCGGTGCACGGTCTTCGCCCGCGCGGAGCTGTCCGGCGCCGCGGGCGGCCAGGACGCCACGTGGTCGCCGGTCGGCAAACTGGTCGTGAGCATCAGCTTCAATCCGACCATCCTGCGCCCCGACTCGACCTCCACGGTGGCCGAACCCTGGACCGATCTCGTCATCAGCCACGCCGCCGCCGGCGTCCAGAGCGTGCGTTTCGCCGCCAGCGAGGCGCGCCTGGCCGACGCGCCCTGGCGGCCCGGCGCGCCGCTCGTCGAACGCGTCGCGCTGCTCGACACGCCCGCGCCGCAGACCTTGCACGCCGAGTTGCTCAGCGAGTTCGGCTTCACGCGCCGCACGACGCTGGAATTGGTCGGCGACGACCTCGGCGGCGCCGGCTTCGCGCTGCTCGTGCCGGCCAATCGGGTCTCGCCCACGCGCCGCATCGCGATCAGCTGCGACGCGGTCGCGACCGAGATGCGGATCAGCCAGTACCCCGACTTCCGCGACGCGCCCTGGCGGCCCTACGCCGACAGCTACGAGATCTCGCTGCAAGGCGAGCCGGGCCTGTTCCAGATCTTCGCCTGGTTCCGCAATCACTGGTACGAGTCGGCCATCTTGACCGAACACGTCATCCTGGCCGGCGCGGGGCCTCGCATCGCCTTCACGAACCCCACGGCGGGACAGTCGGTGCCCGGGGGTACGACGATCCAGCTGGCCGGCATCGCCAGCACCGACGATGGCGATCGGCCCGTGACCCTGGTCCAGGTGCATCTCGGCGACGAGTGGCAAGCGGCCGACGGAACGGACCATTGGTCGGCGCTGTGGTCGATTCCGGCGGTGGAGGAAGCGACGGTTCAGCGGCTCGGCGCGCGCGCGATCCAGGGCGATCGCGGCGGCGACGACGTGATGGTCGCCACGACCTGGATCGAGGTGACGATCACTCCGCCGGGTCGGTAGCCAGACGCGTGACGACGACGCCCGCGTAGCGCTCGACGCGCTGCAGATACTCGAGCAGCGGCACGGCGACGACGCCGGTGCGGTCGTACCAGGGCGCCAGCGGACGGCTGGCGGCGTGCACCATCCAGACCTCGCCGCCTCGGCGCAGCACGATGCCCGCATGCCCGATGACCGGTCCGTGCTCGCGGCGCAAGGCGAGCGCCCGCCGATCGTTCGGATCGAGGACCAGCCAGACGAGGTCGCCCTCCCGCAGCGACGCTTCGACGGCGGCGACCGCGCGCGACGGCAGGTAGGCGAAGCTGCCCGGCGCGTAGCGCGCGCTGCCCGCGCTGTCGAGCACGGCGCCGGCCAGCGTGGCCGTGATGTCGCGTCCCCAGTGGCCGCTGCGGACCATGTCCAGGGCGAAGTCCAGGTGCCGCGGATGATCGTAGTCGGCGCGGCCGTCCGGGCCGACGACTTCGCGCGGGGCGGCGCCCGCGAATCGGACGGCCAGGGCCAGGCGCACGGCATCGCGCGCGTCGCGGGCCCGCGCGAGCTCGGTCGTGCGGTAGAGCAGGCTGATGCAATCGTGGCGCAGGCCGGGCACCAGCAGGCCCTGGTCGACGTAGCCGCCGGTCGCCAGGCCGAAGCGGTACTCGGTGGGCGCCTCCTCCAGGTAGCGCCGCGCCCAGTCGGCGACCCGCGCCGGCGCCGGCAGGTGCCGCTGCGCCGCCAGGACGCTGTCCAGCGCGGCGGGCGCCATGACATCGGGCTGCGCAAGGTTCAGCGCAACGGCGCGGGCGAGCGCCGCCGCGTCGGCGCTGGCGGACAGATCGCCGTCCGTGGCGGTCGCAGCGGCGCTCGCCAGCACCAGCGCCGCGACGGTGGCGGCCGTCGCGCGCGCGCGCGCCCTCACGGCCTGATCTCCCAGGTCGGCTCGATGCGGGCGGTCGCCCGCAGCATCGCCGCCACCGAGCAGTACGTCTCGAGGCTCAGATCGATCGCTCGCTTCAGCTTATCCTCTTCGACCGCGCCGTCCACCGCCACGTGCACGGCGATGCGGGTGTAGACGCGCGGATGCTCGCCGGCGCGCTCGCCGTCGGCCGTGATCTCCAGTCCCGTCCACGCCTGGCGCATCTTGTTCAGGATGCCGGCGAGGTCGACGCCCAGGCAGCCGCAGAAGGCGTGCAGCACCAGTTCCATGGGCGACGGCGCCGTGTCGCCGCCGCCGGCGGCCGCCGGCGCGTCGCTGACCAGCGCGTGGCCGCTGCCGGAGGTGTGCAGGAAACGGACCTTGTCGGTCCAGACGGCCTTGCAGGTCGGCATCGCGTCCTCTCTTGCGGATTCAGCGCAGAGGCCGGAAGAGGCTGCGCCCCTCTTCGATCTCCACGCGTTTCATGAGCGCGTTGATCTCGGCTCCCAGCAGATAGATGAAACCGGTCAGCCAGAAATAGGCCAACAGGATCACCACGGCGGCCAACGAACCGTAGGTGGCGTTGTAGCTGCCGAAGTTGCGCACGAAGAGCCGGAACGCCGAGGTCGCGCCGAGCCACAGGATGGTGGCCACGACGCTGCCCGGCAAGATGTGCACGAGGCGCTGGCGGGCCTCGGGCGCCCAGTAGTAGAGCACCACCATGGTCATCAAGACCAGCAGGGAGGCCAGCGGCAGGCGGACGGACGCCCAGAAGGTGCTCGATTCGGTGGCCAGGCGCAGCAGGCGGAACATGCTCTGCGTGACCTGCGGTCCGAAGAGCATGATGACCATGGCCAGCAGCAGGATCGCCGACAGCAGCAGCACCAGACCGATCGACAGCAGCTTCTGCTTCAGGATGTTGCGGCGGGGCCGCAGGTTGTAGGCCCGGTTGATCGTGGTGATCAAGGCGCCGACGGCCATGCTGGAGCCCCACAGGGTCATGAAGAAGGAGATGAGCGTCGTCTCGCTGCTGCGCGTCGGCAGCACCCGCGCGACGACGTCGAACACGAAGTCGGCCGCCTCCAGCGGCATGTGCTCGCGCATCGTCTGCAAGAGCAGCGGCGCGAGCGACTCGCCGAACGACAGGTGGCTCATGAGCGACAGCAGGAAGATCAGGAACGGGATCAACGACATGAGCATGTAGTAGGCGATCTGCGCCGCCATGCCCATGCAGTCGTCGTAGGCGATCTCGCGCCGCAGCCGCTCGAGGTAGAAGACGGCTCGTTTGACATTCTCGCGCACCATGATGCGGCTAGAATGGGCCCAGAACCGCGGCGAAGCAACCCCGCGTTGTGCGCGGCGCGCCGGCGTGCGATCTTGTCGGCGAGTCCCGAGCCGCCCCTCGCGCCACCCTTCAGCCCACGGGAGCCGCCGATGATCGCACGCACGCTGCCGCCGCCGCAGGCCTGGCTGGGCCTGATCCTCGTCGCCGCCACCGTCCTGCCCGCCCCGGCGACGCCCGCCGGCGAAGAGCCCGCCGCCGCTGGCGCCGCGGACGTTGCGGCGGCGGTCGAGGTCCGCGCCGCGCTCACGCTCGGACCTCTGCCGTTGCCGCTGCCCGCGTTCTCCGACGCCGAACGGCGGGGGATGACCCTGGCGCAGCTCCTGGAGGCGCGGTCGCTCGACGTGCCGGCGCTGCGGCCCGTCGCCGGGCAGCGCGTGCCGCTGTCCGGCGGCCGCGGCGCGCCCTGGCAAGAGACCGCCGCGCCGTTCGCCTGGACCCCGCCGGTCGGCGAACCGGCGGAGGTGTGGCTGGCCTTCTATGTGCGCAGCGATCGCTGGCAGAAGGCGCAGGTGGCAGTCACGGTTCCGGACGAGGTCCATCTGCAGCTCTGGCTCGACGGCACGGCGCTCGCGCTGGCGGAGGAAAGCGCCAGCTGCGAATTGCCGATCGGCTCGAGCCTGCTCGTCGTCCGCAGCGTGGCGGCCGCCGGCCTGAACGACGGCTGGACCGTGGCCGTTCGCCTGGAGCCTTCCCTCGCGCCCGTCGCGCTCGCGACCGACAGCCGGCGCCCGGCCGACATCCGCCTCATCCTCGACGCGCCGCGCGTCCAGGACGCGGTCATCTCGGCCGACGGCGCGCTGGCCGCGCTGCGGCTCGTCGAGTTCGCCCCGGGCGACGCCAAGCAGGAATGGCTCGAGATCCGGCGCGTCCCCGGCGGCGAGCTCGTCACGACCTGGCGCGGGCACGATCTCGGCGGGCTGCAGTGGGCGCCGCGGGGCCCTCGCCTGAGCTTCACCCAGACGCGCGACAAGAAGACCGACCTCTGGCTCTGGGACCTCGAAGGCGGCGGCGCCCAGCGGCTGCTGCGCGAGGTCGCCGAGATGCGCGACTACCAGTGGGCGCCCGACGGCTCCTTCGTGGTCTACGCCGTGCACGAGGAGGTCAAGCCGGACGAGCGCAAGGTCAAACGCATCGAGGACCCCGCCGACCGCCAGCCCTGGTGGCGCCACCGCAGCCACCTCGTGATGGCCGCGGTGCCGGGCGGCGTCACGCGCCGTCTGACCGCCGGCCCGTTGAATCCGACGAACTGGTCGCTGAGCCCCGACGGCGAGCGGCTGCTCTTCTTCCTCGGCGATCAGGACATGGCCGGCGGGCGGCCGTACTTCTCGAGCGAGCTGTGGGAGCTCGACCTCGCGACCCTGCGGGCCGAGCGCGTGCTGAGCGACCGCTGGATCGGCGCCGCATCCTACGGCCCGCAGCCCGGCACGCTGCTGTTGCAGGGGTCGCCGTCGGCCTTCGCCGGGCTCGGGCGCGACCTGCCCGACAGCGTCGCGGCCAACGACTACGGCGGCCAGCTCTTCCTCTACGACCGCGCGCGGGGCACTGCGGTGGCGCTCACCCGCGAGCTCACGCCCGACGTCGGCAGCGCCTGGTGGTCGCTCGACGACGGCCTGATCTACGCCGATTGCACGGACACGCAGTTCCGCCGCATCTGGCGCTGCGACCCCCAGCGGCCGCGGTGGGAGCGCGTCGACACCGGTGTCGAATACGCCGACCAGTTCGACCTCGCGCGCCAGGGCCGCCGCGCGCTGGTACGCGGCACGAGCGCGACCACGCCCAACCAGGTGCACAGCGTCGATCTGCGCCGCAACCGCAGCGGGCTGCTGCACGATCCCGGCCGCGAGATCTGGCAGGACGTGGCCTTCGGCGAGGTCCAGTACTGGCAGGCGCCGCTGCCGGACGGCGAGCTGCTGGACGGCCGCATCTACTGGCCGGTCGACTACGACCCGGCGCGCCAATACCCGGTCATCGTCTACTACTACGGCGGCACGTCGCCGGTGACGGTCGATTTCGGCGGCCGCTACCCGAAGAACGTCTGGACCGGCCAGGGCTACATCGTCTACGTGCCGCAGCCGAGCGGCGCGATCGGCTACGGGCAGGAGTTCGCCGCGCGTCACGTCAACGATTGGGGCCGGCGCACGGCCTGGGAGGTCATCGAGGCCACGCGCGCGTTCCTGCAGGCCTTCCCCGCCGCCGACGCGTCGCGCGTCGGTTGCATCGGCGCGAGCTACGGCGGCTTCCTGACCATGTACCTGCTGACGCAGACGGACATGTTCGCCGCGGGCGTCAGCCACGCCGGCATCGCGTCGATCGCGAGCTACTGGGGGCAGGGCCTGTGGGGCTACGTCTACGGCGCCCGCGCGCTGGCCGAGGCCTTCCCCTGGAGCGACCGCGACCTCTACGTGGAGCAGAGCGCGCTCTTCCACGCCGACAAGATTACGACGCCGCTCCTGCTCGTGCACGGCGACGGCGACACGAACGTGCCGGCAGGCGAGAGCGATCAGTTGTTCACGGCGCTCAAGCTGCTCGGGCGCGAGGTGGAGTACGTGCAGATCCAGGGCCAGGACCACCACATCCTGGACCGCGCCCAGCGCATCGTCTGGAACGACACGATCCTCGCGTTCTTCGCGCGCTGGCTGAAGGACCAGCCAGAGTGGTGGGAGGCTCTCTACCCGCCGCGGTGACGCGGCGAACGGCCGCCGGCTCGGCGAACGCCCACGCCGCGCCGGCGGCCGCGCTCACGGCCGCGTCCAGGCGGGCCTCTCGGCGAGCAGGAGCAGGAACGCGACCTCCAGGGCCGTCTCCTGGTGGCGCCGCAGGCGCCCCGAGGCGCCGCCATGTCCCGCCTCCAGGTTCGTGTGCAGCAGCAGCAGGGTGTCGTTCGTCTTGCGCGCGCGCAGCCGGGCGACCCACTTGGCCGGTTCCCAGTACTGCACCTGCGAATCGTGCAGGCCGGTCGTCACCAGCAGGTGCGGGTACGCGCGCGCCGCCACCTGGTCGTACGGCGAGTAGGACAGCATGTAGTCGTGGTGGATCGGCTCGCGCGGATCGCCCCACTCGTCGTACTCGCCGGTCGTCAAGGGGATCGATTCGTCCAGCATCGTCGTGACCACGTCCACGAACGGCACCTGGGCGACGACGCCGTCCCACAGCTCTGGCGCCATGTTCATCGCCGCGCCGACGAGCAGGCCGCCCGCGCTGCCTCCCATGGCGTACAGGCGCTCGGGATCGGCGAGGCCCGCAGCCACCAGATGGCGGCCGCAGGCGATGAAGTCGGTGAAGGAATTCTTCTTGTGCAGGAGCTTGCCGTCCTCGTACCAGGCGCGCCCCAGCTCCTGGCCGCCGCGCACGTGGGCGATCGCGAAGACGAAGCCGCGGTCCAGCAAGCTCAGGCGCCAGGGACTGAACGCGGCGTGGCTGCTCGCGCCATAGGAACCGTAGCCGTAGAGCAGGCAGGGGTTGCCGCCGGGCGTCTTCCGATCCCGCCGCCAGACGACCGAGATCGGCACGCGCGCGCCGTCGTCGGCCTCGGCCAGCACGTAGGCCGACTCGTAGCGGGCGGGGTCGAAGTCGCCGAGCACGCGGTCTTGCTTGCGCAGGGTCCGGGTTCGCTCCTGCCAGTCGTAATCGTAGACCGATGTCGGCGTGGTCAGCGAGCTGTAGCCGTAGCGCAGCACGGTCGCATCGAGCTCCGGCAGCCCCTGGAGCCAGGCGCTGTAGGTGGCCTCGCCGAAATCGATGTCGTGGGCCGCGCCGCCGTCCCAGGGCCGCACGTGCAGCCGCGTCAACCCGCCGCGGCGCAGCTGGATGGCGAGCACGTCGCGCAGCGGCTCGACGCGCTCGACCAGGACGTCGTCCCGGTGCGGCACCAGCTCCTGCCAGGCGTCGCTGCCGGTCGCGAGGTCGCCGCAGACCATGACGCGGAAATTGGGCGCGTCGAGGTTCGTCGTGATGACGAAGCGCACGCCGTCGTGGTCCAGGCGGTACTCCAGGCCGCGCCGGCGGGGTTCGAAGACGCGCCAAACGCCGGCGGGGTCGTCCGCCGGCAGGAAACGGACCTCGTCGGACAACGTCTGCGAGCTGGCGATCGTCAGGAAACGTCGCGACTTGGTCTTGCCGACGCGGACGCTGTAGGTCGGATCGGTCTCCTCGTAGACGAGCACGTCGCCGGCGGGGTCGGCGCCGAGCGTATGACGCCAGACCTGATGGCTGCGCAGCGTCGCGGGATCCTGGCGCACGTAGAAGAAGGTGCGGCCGTCCTCGGCCCAGACGCCGCCGGCCGTGACCCCGGCGATCTCGTACGCGTGATCGCGGCCGGTCGCCAAGTCGCGGAACCGCCGCGCGTAGAAGCGGCGTCCGACGGCGTCGATCGCATAGGCGACCGTGCGGTTGTCGCTGCTGACCTCCACGCCGCGCAGGTCGAAGTAGCCGAGGCCGGCGCCCAGCGCGTTGCCGTCGAGCATGACCTCCTCCGGGGCGTCCAGGGCGCCCGCGCGGCGGCAGTGCAGCGCATACTCGCCGCCCTCGACGAACCGCGTGTAGTACCAGTAGCCGCGCGCCAACACGGGCACCGAAGCGTCGTCCGGCTCGAGGCGGCCGACGATCTCCTCATAGAGCGCCGCCTGCAGGGAGTCCACCGGCGCCATGATCGCGGCGAGGTACGCGTTCTCTTGCGCGAGGTACGCCAGGACCGCGGGGTCGTCGCGGTCGCGCAGCCAGTAGTATTCGTCGACGCGCGCCTGGCCATGCGCGGTGATGACGTGCGGCTGCGGGCGCGCCACCGGCGGCGCGACGGCGATCGCCGGCCCGGCGGCCAGCGCCAACGACAGACCCACGGTCGCCACGAGGAGGCGCACGGCCGCCGCCAGCGCGGGCCGCTTGCCGATCACGGTGTTCTGCATGTCGAACCTCATCCGTCGAGGACGGCGCGCACCTTGGCGGCCAGGTCCTGCGGCGTGAATGGCTTCTGGATGAAGTGCAGCCCGGCATCCAGAATGCCGTGGTGGGCGATGACGTTGCTCGTGTAGCCGGACATGTAGAGGACCGGCAGCTCCGACCAAGCCTCCAGCACCGAACGATGCAGCTGCACGCCGTTCATGGCCGGCATGACGACATCGGTCAGCAGGAGGTCGCAGCGCTCGAGGCCGTCGGCGAGCAGCTGCAGCGCGGCTGGCGGCGTCGCCGCGGGCACGACCGCGTAGCCGTAGCGCTCCAGCGCCTTGGCCGCCAGTTCGCGCACGGCGGCGTCGTCTTCGACCAGCAGGATGCGCTCGCCGCCATGCAGGCGCCGCGGCGCCTCGGGCGCCGCGATGGGCTCCGCGACGGCCGCGACACGGGGCAGATAGACCTTGAAGACCGACCCGTGACCGGGCTCGCTGTACACCTGCACGCTGCCCTGGTGCTGCTTGACGATGCCATGCACGGTGGCCAGACCGAGGCCGGTGCCCTCGTTCGTCCGCTTGGTCGTGAAGAACGGTTCGAAGATCAGCGCGAGAGTCTCGGGCGGCATGCCGCAACCCTGGTCAGTGACGGCCAGCATGACGTGCGGGCCCGGCGCGCTGCCGGGGTGCGTGTGGGCGTAATCGGCGTCGAGCTCGACATCCTGCGTCTCGATGCCGAGGACCCCGCCGTCGGGCATCGCGTCGGCCGCGTTGACGACGAGGTTGATGAGCACGGTGTGCAGCTGCGAGACGTCGGCGCGCACGGTGCCCAGCGCGGGCGCCAGCGCGAGGTCGAGGCGGATGTTCTCGCGCAGCAGCCGGCGCAGCATGCCCTCGCTCTCGCGGACCACGTCGTTCACGTTGACCGGCTGCACGTCGAGGACCTGCTTGCGGCCGAAGGCCAGCAGCTGCGCCGTCAGATCGCGCGCGCGCTCGGCCGCCCGCACGATGGCCGCGACGTCCCGGCGGCGGGGATCGTCCGGCGCGTAGTCCTGCAGCAGCAGATCGGCGAAGCCGAGGATCGGCGTCAGCAGGTTGTTGAAGTCGTGGGCCACCCCGCCGGCCAGGCGGCCGACGGCCTCCATCTTCTGCGCCTGGCGCAGCTGGTCCTCCAGGCGCCGCACCTCGGTGATGTCCTGCAGGACGCCGAACACGCGATTGCTCTCGCGGTCGAACTCGGCGAGCGAATGGATGTCGGCGAGCGTGCCGTCGCGCGGACGCCGGATGCGGAACGTCACGTCGTAGGGCCGCGCCCCGGCGACGAGGTCGCGCAGAGCGTCGTCCAGGTACGACCGGTACTCCGGCAAGGGGACCTTCTGCACGTCGGC
The DNA here is from genome assembly GCA_964549735.1 of uncultured Fibrobacteraceae bacterium. Classification (GTDB taxonomy): domain Bacteria; phylum Krumholzibacteriota; class Krumholzibacteriia; order LZORAL124-64-63; family LZORAL124-64-63; genus Glo-17. The sequence goes on from CAZJWO010000053.1 coordinate 18,211, forward strand.
GATCGTGAAGTCCTCGTGCGGCGCCACCCCGTAGATGTCGCGCGTGTGCGCGGAGGCGAAGACCTGCCCGGTCGAGAGGTCGAACTCCCACCAGCCGACGCGGGCCAGGTCGCCGGCGCGGTCGAGGCGGGCCTTCTCGCGCGTCAGGCGCTCGTCCAGATCGTGGCGCTGCGTGATGTCGTCGATGTAGGCCAGCAGCCTGCCGTCGCCCAGCGGCAAGGCGTCGATGTTCCACCAGCGCAGCGCGCCGCCGGGACGCGGGAACGGCAGCTGGGCGGCGCGCACTCCCTCGCGGCGCGCGATCGCGAAGTGCGCGCGCCCGCGTTCCTGCAGATCGGCCGGAAGCAGGTCCAGCAGATTGCGCCCCAGCAGCTCGGCAGGCGTAAGGCCGCAGAGGCGGCAGCCGGCATCGTTGACGTAGATGCAGCGGTCGCGGTGATCGACGATGAAGACGCCGTACGGCGATTTCTCGACCGTGACGCGGTACAGATCGGCCAGCGAGCGCATCTTCGGCGGTCGGTTTCCAGAATCCATCGCAGAACCCTTGCGTTGCTGAACGCGACCTCTCATCCGTATCCCGCATCCTAGAAAGACCGTCGGCCGCTGTCAAATCCGCTCTAGCAGGCTAACTTGTCCCGCGTTGGCGGCGGCAGCCGCGGCGGGCGACAACGGAAGGACCTCGCGTGCGCAATTTCGATTTCCACAATCCGACGCGCCTGGTCTTCGGGCGCGGCGCCCTCGCCAAGCTCGAACGGCTGACGCCTCGCGACGGCACGGTCCTGCTGCTCTATGGCGGCGGCTCGATCCTGCGCAACGGCGTGCACGACCAGATCGCCGCCGCCCTCGCCAGGCATACGGTCGTCGAGTTCGGCGGCATCGCGCCCAATCCGTCCCTCGACGTCTGCCTGCGCGCCGTCGAGGTCTGCCGCCAGCGCGACGTCGGGTTCATCCTGGCCGCCGGCGGCGGCTCGGTCATCGACGCCGCCAAGTTCATCGCCGCCGCCGCCCGCTACGAGGGCGACGACCCCTGGCGCATCTGCACCAGCGGCGGCCGCGCGATCAAGGCCATGCTGCCGCTCGGCGCCGTGCTGACGCTGCCGGCGACCGGCTCGGAGAGCAACCGGGGCGCGGTCATCAGCAACCACGCCACGCGGGAGAAGCTTGCCTTCGGCAGTCCGTTGGCCTTTCCCCGCTTCGCGGTGCTCGATCCGACCGTCACGTACAGCCTGCCGCGCAAGCAGGTGCGCAACGGCATCGTCGACGCGTTCGTGCACGTCTGCGAGCAGTACGCGACCGGCTACGACGCCGCGCCGCTGCAGGACCGCCTGGCCGAGGGCATCCTGCAGACCCTGGTCGCGCGGGGCCCGGCGACGCTGGCCGAACCGGACGACTACGCCGCGCGGGCCGACCTCGTGTGGTCGGCGACCCTGGCCCTCAACTCGCTGATCGGCATGGGGGTTCCCCACGACTGGGCGACGCACATGATCGGGCACGAGCTGACGGCCTTCTACGGGCTGGACCATGCCGAGACGCTGGCCGTCGTGCTGCCGGGGGTCTGGCGGGATCAGCTCGAGCGCAAGCGGGGCAAGCTGGCCCAGCTCGGGCGGCGCGTCCTCGGCGTGCAGGGAGCCGAGGCGACGATCGCGGCGGTGGAGGGCTTCTTCCGCTCGCTGGACATGCCGACCCGCTTGTCGGAACATGGAGTCGACGCCGGCGAGGCGGCCACGCGCATCGCCGACCGCTTCGCCGAGCGCGGCACCGAACTCGGCGAGGCGCAGGACATCACCCCCGCGCGGGTCGCGGCGATCCTGCGCGGGCGGGCCTGACGAATCGCGAGGGCCGCCGGCCAGGCTCGGCGCCAGGAGAAAGGTGGCACCAACCATGACCAGCGAACGAACGCCCCAGCCGGATGCGGCGGGCCATCGCGCGCCGCAGCTGCAGCTCGACCTCGTCCGCCAGCGCTACGCCGCGATCGCGGCCGGCCAGCAGGACGGCTGCGGTCCAAGCGGCGGCGGCGCGTGCTGCGGCGCCGCCCCGCCCAGCCTGCGCGAGGCCGCGCGCGCCCTCGGCTACACCGAGGACCAGGTGGCCGCGTTGCCGGCGGACGCCCAGCTCTCGCTCGGCTGCGGCAATCCGCTGGCCGCCGCGCTGCTCGCGCCCGGCATGACGGTGCTGGATCTCGGATCGGGCGCCGGCTTCGATTGCTTCCTGGCCGCCGATCAGGTCGGCCCGCGGGGACGGGTCATCGGCGTCGACATGACGCCGGAGATGATCGCCCGCGCGCGCGCCGCGGCCGCCGGGGCCGGCCGCGCGAACGTCGAGTTCCGGCTCGGCGAGCTCGCGCACCTGCCGGTCGGCGACGGCCAGGTCGACGTCATCCTCTCGAACTGCGTCATCAACCTGACGCCGGACAAGCGCCAGGTCTTCCGCGAGGCGTTCCGGGTCCTGAAGCCCGGCGGCCGCCTCGCGATCAGCGATGTCTTGCGCGTCGCGGCGATTCCGGCCGCGCTCGCGGGCAGCGACAGCTCGCTGTGCTCGTGCATCGCGGGCGCGGCCTCGACCGGCGAGCTGCAGGACGCGCTGCGGAGCGCCGGCTTCGTCGACATCCGGATCGTCGTCAACGAGCGCAGCGGCGAGTTCATCAAGGACTGGGAACCGGGCAGCGGCGCCGAGGCCTATGTGCGCGCGGCGCTCGTCGAGGCCCGCCGCCCGCGGCACGCAGAGGACGACCGATGACCCCGGACGAACTGCATCGCCTGCTCGATGAACTGCTACGGCAGCCGCCGCCGGTGCACGGCGCGGTCGCGCCGCGCGGCATCTGGGCCGCCGACGAGGAACTCTACCGCGATCTCATCGCGCGCCTGGCGCCGAGCCACGTCACCCTCGAGACCGGGGCCGGCTTGTCGACCGTGCTGCTGGCCGCGGGCGCGGCGGCGCACCACTGCGTCACGCCGGCCGCGCACGAGGTCGCCGTGCTGCGCGAGGCGCTGGCGGCGCGCGGCATCGCGCCGGCGAAGGTCGCGTTCCATATCGACCGGTCCGACCGCATCCTGCCCCGCCTCGAGGTGAGCCTGGACCTGGCGCTCATCGACGGCGGGCACGCCTATCCCACGCCGCAGATCGATTGGTACTACGCGGGCGCCCGCCTGCGCCGCGGCGGCCTGCTCTACCTGGACGACCTGCAGCTGCCGGCCGTCGCGCAGCTGGCCGCCTTCCTGCGCAAGGATCCGCGCTGGCGGCAGGCCCGCCGCACCGCCAAGTGGGGCGTGTGGGTCCGCGAGAGCGAGGGGGACCTCGCCGAGGAGTGGACGGACCAGCGATTCTGGCGGACCTCGCCCTGGCAGCGCGGGCGCTGGATCGCCCGGCGCGCCTGGCGGCGCGCCCGACGCCTGGCCCGCCGCCCCCGCGGCGGCCGCGACGCGGAAGGCGCGTGACATGGCCGCGTCCGACGCGCGCGCACCGCTGCGGGTGGCCCAGCTCGTCGAGACCCTCGCCATGGGCGGCGCCGAGCGTCTCGCGGTGCAGATCGCCGGCGCCCGCGCCGAGGCCGGCGATCATTCGCTGATCCTGGTGCTGGGCGGACCCGGCCCGCTGGCGGCCCAGGTCGACCCGCGGGTCGGCGTGCGCTACCTGCAGCTCGAGCGCGCGTCGATCACGCGGCCGCTGCGTTTCCTGGCCTCGCTGCGGCATGGCTCGCGCGCGCTGCGCGAGGAGGTGCGGCGCGAAGGTCTGCAGATCGTGCAATCCCATCTGCCGAACGCCAACTTCTGGGGCCTGCTGCTGGCCCTGCGCGATCCCGTCGCGGTCATCCCCACGGTGCACAACAACAACGAGTTCTACTACGGCGAGATGACCCCGCCGCGCGTGCGCTCGCGGCTGCGGCGCCTCGCCTACCGCGCGATGCTGCGCCGCTGCGCCGCCGTCGTCGCGGTGTCGGAGCAGGTCGCGCGCTCGCTGCTGCGCGAGGTCGGCGCGCGGGGCGACCGCGCCCGGCGGCTGCGCGTCGTGCCGAACGGCGTCGCCATCCCGGCGGCGCCGGATCCCGCCGCGGTCGCCGCGATCCGCGCCCGCTTCGGCTGCCGCGACGGCGAGATACTCGTGCTGGCCGCCGGGCGGCACAGCGAACAGAAGAACTTCCAGGCGCTCATCGCCGCCGCCGCCGTCCTGCGTGGCCGCGGCGCCGCGTTCCGGATGGTCATCGCCGGCGAGGGCGAGCGGCGCGACGCGCACCAGGCGCAGGTCGCGAGCCTGCGGCTGGCCGACCGCGTGCTGCTGCCGGGAAACGTGAGCGACCTGACACAGGTCATGCAGGCTGCCGACGCGTTCGCGCTGCCGTCGCTCTGGGAGGGTCTGCCGCTGGTGCTCCTGGAGGCCCTGGCCGCCGGCGCGCCCGTGGTCGGCAGCGACATCGACGGCGTGCGCGAGGTCATCGCCGACGGCGAAACGGGCCTGCTCTGCGCCGCGGACGATCCCGGCGCGCTGGCCGACGCCTTGCTGCGCCTGCAGGATCCGGCGCTGCGCGCCAGGTTGCGGTCGGCGGGCCTGGCGCTGGTGCGCCGCACCTACGCGTTCGAACGCGTCAATGCCCAGCTCGACGATCTGTACCGGAGCGTCGTTCGCGGCGGCCCGTCCACCAGGCCTGCGCCACGAGCCTGACGAACGGCAGGTCGTCGACGAGGTAACGCCGCCAAAGCCGGCGCGGATCGTGCGCCAGACGCCACAGCCACTCCAGACCGGCCTGCTGCATCCAGCGCGGCGCGCGGCGCTGCACGCCGGCCACGAAGTCGAACGACGCCCCGACGCCGATGCTCACCGGCACGCCCAGTCCTCGATGCTGGCGCGCCAGCCAGTGCTCCTGCTTCGGCGTGCCGAACGCGGCGAACAGCAGGTCTGGCCGGGCCGCGCGCACGCTCGCCGCGATCAGCTCGGCGTCGGGACTGTCGCCGCCGGGATCGACGCGCGGCGCCAGCACGCCGACGATCCGCAGGCCGGGGTGGCGCGTCTGCAGCGCGTCGCGCGCGACCTCGGCCACGCCCGGCGCGGCGCCGAGCAGGAACACGCCGAGGTCGTGCCGCCACGCTTCGCTGCAGAGCGCCTCGAAGAGGTCCGAACCCGAGACCTTGCCCCGCAGCGGACGCCCCAGGAGGCTCGCCGCCCAGACCAGCGGCATGCCGTCGGCGAGGCTGAGGGCGGCCTGCGCGTAGACGCGCCCGAGCGCCGGGTCGCGGCGCACTTGCATGACGTGGTCCACGTTGGGCGTCACGACGTAGCGCGCGCGGTCCTGCCGGCACCAGCGCACGATCAGCGCCACGGCCTCGTCGAACGCGACGTTGTGCACCTGGACGCCGAGGAGGTCGAAGCTGGCGGGGTCGGCCGGCTCGGCGGGGTCGGCCGGCTCGGGATCCCGGGCCGTCGAGACCCACTCGCGCTGCCGCGAGCGCAGGAACGACGCGTAGATCGGCAGCTTGCCGAGCACGTAGAAGGGGATCGCCAGCAGCGCGCGCGCCGGGATCAGCCGCCGCCCGGCGCCCAGCCAGGCCGCGCCGATCGCGAGCGCGAGCAGCGCCAGGGCCGCCGCGACGATGGCCAGCGGCGCCCAGCCGGCGCCGAGCGCGCCGCCGAGGGCCGTGGCGACGAAGGCCGCGCCGAGCAGCAGGAGCAGCAGCGAAAGAGGCGGCACGGCGAGGTCCAGGCCCAGGGCGGTCAGGTCGGGCCGCCCCCGGGCGATGCCGCCGAAGACCAGGCGCGGCCCCCAGCGCAGCAGCGTCTGCAGGTGCCCGTGCTCCCAGCGCCGGCGCTGCGCGACGATCGCGTCGCCCGCGGCGGGCAGGCTGCTGGTGACCTCGGCCTCGCGGCAGTGCAGCGGCGGCGCGCCGGCCAGCGCGAGATCCAGGCCGAGTTGCAGGTCCTCGACGATGTTCCCGCTGGCCAGTGGCGCCGCGGCGAGCAGCGCCCACGGGAAGGCCATGCCCGTGCCGGTCAGCGCGCAGGGCAGGCCGAGGCGGTCCATCCCGCGCGGTCGCACGACGTTCTTGACCAGGAACGCCAGGACCGAGATGCGATCCTGCGGACGGTGGCGCGCGGGCAGGGTGAGGTAGTAGGCCGCCTGCACCGGCCGACCCGTCGCGATCGCCCGGCGCGCAACGAGCCGGACCGCCGCCGCGCTCATCTCGCAGTCCGCGTCGACGACGACCACGGCCGCGGGCGGGCGGGCCGCGAGATGACGGACGCCGTGGTCCAGCGCGTAACCTTTGCCGCGCCGCTCGGGATCGGTGCGCTCGACGACCTCGACGCCGGCCGCGCGGGCGATGGCGGCCGTGCGGTCGCTGCAGTTGTCGGCCACGACCAGGATGCGCAGGCCGCCGCCATGCCGGCCCGCGGCGTCGGCGATCGCGCCGCGATCGGCGCCGGCCTGCAGCGCGGCCAGGGTGCGGCCGATGACGAGCTCCTCGTCGTGCGCCGGCACCAGCACGACGATGTCGGGATAGGCCACGGCCGCGGTCTCGCGGCGTTGCCGCGGCGGCAGCAGCGCGAGCAGGCACTGCGCCGCGACGACCACGACCGGCAAGGCGGCCAGCAGGGCCAAGACGACCAGGATGGTCTGCGCGACGGCCGTCACGGGCGGGCCCCCGGCGCCGGCGCCGATGCGACGGGCGCGACCGGCGCGGCGCCGTCCGCCGCGTGCGCGCCGAGCGCGAACAGCCGCACCAGCCTCGCCGCCTCGGCGCGCGCGTCGTGGCGCGAGATCGGAAGAGCACACGTCTGAACTCCAGTCACCGCTCA
>CAZJWO010000054.1:0-23769 GCA_964549735.1 uncultured Fibrobacteraceae bacterium
CACGAGCCAAGGACCGCTGACAGCGAGCTTCGGTCTCGGCGGAGCCGATGCGGTCGACGTCACGGTCCATTGGCCTTCGGGCATCGTGCAGATCATCGAGGGCGTCCCGACGCGCCAGAAGTTGCTGGTGACGGAGCTCGCGGGAGCGACTGGCGTCGCGTCTCCCGTCGTGCCGCAGGCTTTCTTCGCCAGGATCTATCCGAACCCATTCAACCCGACAGTGACGATCGAACTCGGTTTGCCGCAAACCGCGCTGATCAACGCGAACATCTACGATCTGCAGGGCAAACGGGTCAAGACCCTCTGCCAGGGCGTTCCGTATGCGGCAGGCCAGCATGCGTTGCGCTGGTCGGGAGTCGACGACCAGGGACGGACGGTCAGGTCCGGCATCTACATCTATCGCGTGCAGGCAGGGGATCATGTGTCGTCCGGCCGGATGACTTTGTTGAAGTGATGCCTTGACCGGGCTGGACGGTTGCTATCGCCGATCATTATCTCACGCGGGGCCCCGGTCGCAGAACCGGGGCCTCGGCAATCCAGCCGCACCTAGTCCAATCCCGCGATCCGTGGTACCGTATCGACGCGTGGTCGATTACCCCCGGCCGAGCTCAACCCTGCCCCAGGAGTCTGCTCCCTCATGCGAACGATCCCCCTTCGTCACGCGCGACTCGCCTGCGGATTGGTCGTCCTGCTGTCTCTGGCGGCCGTCGCGCCGACCGCGACCGCCCAACTCAACCTGGGCACGGCCGGCATCGCGTACGCCGACCTCTTCCCCGGAGCGCGTTTCGACGCCTCGATCCCTGACCTGCCGGCCTTCTGCGGCATCCTGCCGGGCCAGCGCCCGTTGCGCGACGACGAGGTCCGCGGGTACTTCCAGCGCCTCGCCGAACTGTCGCCGCGGGCGACGTTGCAGGAATACGGCGCCACCCACGAAGGCCGGCCGCTCTGCTATCTTGCCGTGAGCGACGAGGCGACGATCCGCGACCTGGACCGCTTCCAGCAGGAGCATCGCGAACGCCTGGACCCGCGCCATGGCGGCGTGCCGAGCGTGCAGAGCCTTGCCGGCGCCAAGGCCGTGGCCTGGCTCGCCTACGGCATCCATGGCGACGAGCTGAGCAGCACCGACGCGGCGGCCGCCGTCGCGTACTGGCTCGTCGCGGGCGAGGACCCTGCCGCCGACGCCCTGCGCAGCAAGCTCGTCATCCTCATCGACCCCTTGCAGAACCCGGACGGGCGGGCCCGCTATCTCGCGCAGATCACCAGCTTCGCCCACCGGCGCGCCAACCCCGATCCGGACGACCTCTCCCACGCCGGGGCGTGGCCCTGGGGACGCGGCAACCACTACCTCTTCGATCTGAACCGCGACTGGTTCAGCCTGACCCAGCCCGAGAGCGAGCGGTCGGCGGCCGTCGCAGGCTGGCTGCCGCAGCTGATGGTCGACAGCCACGAGATGGGGCCCAACGCGACCTACCTGTTCTCGCCGCCGCGTCATCCCTTCAACCCGCACCTGCCGCCGAGCGCCCGCGCCTGGGAGCGGCCCTTCAGCGACGCCCAGGCGCGCGCCCTCGACGCGCGCGGCTACCCGTACTACTCGGGCGAATGGAACGAGGAGTTCTTTCCGGGCTACGGCTCCTCTTGGGCGTCCTACACGGGAGCTGTCGGCATCCTGTACGAGATGAGCCGCACCACGGGCACCCTCGTGCAGAAGCGGGACCAGACCGTGCGCACGTTCGCCCAGGCGGTCGAGCACCAGGCCGTCTCCTCGGTCGCCAACCTCACGACGCTCGCCGACAACGCGGCGCAGGTATTGCACGACATGATCGCCGCACGCGCCCTGGCCGTTCGCGAAGGGCGCGACGGCAAGGTGCGCGCCTGGGTCTTCGCGGCCGACGCGCGCCGACCCGAGCGTCTGCAGCGCCTGGCCGCGACGCTCGTCCGCCAGGGTATCGAGGTCCATGTGCTGGCCGACGTGAGCCGCGAGGAGTCCGGCCTGCACGACATCGGCACCGGCCAGGCGGAGAAGCGGACGCTGCGGCGGGGATCGTTGCTCGTGCGCCTGGATCAACCGCAGGGGCGCCTCGCGCGGGTGATCCTCGACCCGCACGTCCCCATGAACAAGGAGTTCTTCCAGGAGGAACGCGAGTATCTGGAGAAAGGCAAGGGCACCCGCCTCTACGAGACGACGGCCTGGTCGCTGCCGCTGGCCCTCGGCGTGCCGGCCTATTGGCTGGACCGTGTGCCCGGCGGCACCTGGGAAGCCTGGACCGCCAAGGACGCCGCGCCGCCAGGCGAGCCGCGCGGCGCGCTGCCCGACGACTTCACCAGCGTGGTCATCTGCGGCCAGAGCGACCTGGCGCCGCGGGTGCTCGCGCGACTGCTGCAGGACGGCGTCGTCGTGCGCGTCGCGCGCAAGGAGTTCGTCTTCGGCGGCCGCGCGTTCGCGCCCGGCGCGCTGGTCGTGCGGCGCGAGGGCAACGCGGCCGATCTGGGCGAGCGCCTGCGCCGCATCCAGGACGACCTCGGCGTGGCGATGTGGCGGGTGACGACCTCGCGGCCCGAAGCTGGGCCTGATCTCGGCGGCGTCGAATACCGGGTCCTGGTCGCCCCGCGCATCGGCGTGCTGACCGGCAGCCCCGTCTCGCCGTCGGCCTACGGCTATCTCTGGCACCTGCTCGATCACGACCTCGACGTGCACTTCGTCGGCCTCGACATCGCGCGCTTCCGGCAGACCGACCTGTCGCGCTACAACGTGCTGGTCTTTCCGCCCATCTTCGGCGGCACGGCGATGTACCGGCAGATCCTCGGCCCCGGCGGCCTGGCGAACCTCAAGGAATGGGTCGCCGGCGGCGGCACGGCGATCGGCATCGGCGGCGGCGCGCGCTTGCTGGCCGACCCCAAGCTCGAGCTGACCATGGCGCGGTTCCGCGCCGACGCGCTCGATCTCTACCCGCCGCCGGTCTGGAGCATCGCGGCCGACGAGGCCGTCGCCGCCGGCCAACCGACCGCGACGGGCCTGCGCGTGGCCGTGCCCGAGACCGAAGCCGGCCGCAACAGCGCGCCGCCGCCGCCGATCGTGCGCCACGGCGCGCTCTACGACGTGGCCCCGATCCTCGGCCCCGGCGCCGCGCCATTCGCCGCAGGCCACGCCCAGGGCAAGCCCCTGGCGACACGACCCGTGAGCGTCGATCAATGGATCCGGTCCGTGCTGCCGCCGGGCCGCGCGAAGCCCGAGACGACCGATGTCGCCGCCGTGGACGAGCGCCTGCGCCGCTTCATGCCGCGCGGCGTCCTGGTGGCGACGGACCTCGACCCGGAGCACTGGCTGAACTACGGCCTGAACCTGCGCGCACCGGTCTGGTTCGGCAGCGACGACACGCTCATCGCCACGCCGCCCGTCGCCGTGGCCGCGCGCTTCGCCGACCTCGCCGAATTGCACCTCGGCGGTCTGCTGTGGCCCGAGGCGGCGGCCCGCATCGCCCGCACGGCCTACGCGACGCGCGAGGCCGTCGGACGCGGGCAGGTCGTCCTCTTCGCCGACCATCCCGCCAATCGCCGCTGGCTGCGCGACACCGAGCGCATGTTCAACAACGCCGTACTGCTGGGGCCGGGAATGGGCACGCGCTGGGCGGCGGACTGGTGACGGAACAGAACGACATGACAGAAGACGCGACTGGCGTCTTCGAATCGCAACCTCGCGGCGGCGGTTACCTGCGCGACGCCGCCCGCTCATTCCAACCCGCGGTGACCGACGTCTTCGTGCCCCAGGCCCTGGTCGGCGCCAGCGGACTGGTCGACGGGGCGGTGGTCGCCGGCCCGACCGCACCGGGACCGCAAGGCCGGCAACTCAGGTCGGTGACGACTGTCTGCGGCATCGACCCCGCAGCCTTCCGCGCCCGCGAACCTCTCGCGCGATTGCCGGCGATCAACCCCCAGAGGCGTTTCGACCTCGGCACTGGCGGCGATCCGGCGATGCGCATCATCGACCTCTTCGCACCGATCGCCCGCGGCACGCGCGGCCTCATCGTGTCGCCCCCCAAGGCCGGCAAGACGCAGATCCTCGAGGATCTCGCCAAGGCCATCAGCGCCGATGCCCCGGACGCCCGCATCGTGATCCTGCTCATCGACGAACGGCCGGAAGAAGTCACGAACTTCCGCCGCCAGGTTCCGGGCGAGGTCCTCGCCAGCAGCAGCGACCAGTCCGCCGCCGATCACGTCCGGCTCGCCGAGCTTTGCCTGGCCCGCGCCCGCTGCGAGGTCGAATGCGGCCACGAGATCGTGATCCTGGTCGACAGCCTCACCCGTATGGGCCGCGCCTTCAACACGGCCGGCGAAGGCTCGCAGCGCACCCTGACCGGCGGCCTCGACAGCCGCGCCCTCGAGATCCCCCGGCGGTTCTTCGGACTCGCCCGCAACGTCGAGAACGGCGGCTCCGTGACGGTCATCGCCACGGTGTTGATCGAGACGGGTTCGCGCATGGACGACCTGATCTTCGAGGAGTTCAAGGGGACCGGAAACAGCGAGGTCGTCCTGAGCCGGCAGCTCGCCGAGAGCCGCGTATTCCCCGCCATCGACCTGAAGGCCAGCGGGACGCGGCGCGAGGAGCTGTTGCTGACGCCGCAGGAACTGAGCTGCGCCTATACGCTGCGCCGGCGTTCGCTCGACCTGCCGCCGAAGGAGGCGGTCGAAGCGCTGCTGGACCTGCTGAAGAAGTGGCCGACGAACGCGGAACTGGTGCAGGCGGTGGCGAAGTAGCGGCCCCGATGAGCCCTGGGCCGGGGAATCCCGGGCCGGTCTACCGAGGACGTCCGCTTGTAAACTCGACCTCGCCAAGCCTGGCTCGCCAGGCTTCCGCCTTGACCCTGGCGTCGGACGCGCCTGTTTGCGACCAGCGGTCATAGAGGAACACCAGCGCCCGGACGGCCCGCTGCGTGTGGTGATGCTCCGGTCCGTGGTCGTCGCGATACTGCGCGAAGGCGGCCTCGAGCAGCGGTTCGGCCTCGGCGAAGCGTCCGGTCGCGGCCAGATGCCGGCCGAACTGCAAGCGGGCCGACGCCGCCCGCCCGGCCGACGCCCCCGCGTGACGCGGCATGATCGCCGAAAACAGGCTGTCGGCCTGGGCGTACCGACCCAGGCGGCTCAGCGCGGCTGCCGACAGCAAGTCGCATTGGGCCACCAGCCGATCGTCCTCGTCGAGAGCGGCGTCGACCGCGATCTGCCGCGCCGGCTCGACCAGTTCGAGGACCCGCGCCGGCCGTTCGCGGTCCAGTTCGACCTGTGCCAGGTCGCCCCGCGCGATCGCGTTGACGCGATGCGCGGCCCCGACATGCGCCGGGTATTCGGCGACGATCCTCTCGAGCATTTCCGCCGCCTCGTCCAGCCGGCCCATGGCGAAGTACGCGTTCGCCTGGTCATGCCGCGAGACCGTGACCATCAGGTGGTCGGGACCGAGCACCCGCGCGCGGATCGCGCCCGCCTCCTCGAACATGGTGGCGGCTTCGGCCAGCTTGCCGGCGTCGCGCAGGGCGCGGCCCAGGCTGTTGATCACCAGCGCCGTCTCGTGGTGCTCGCGGCCGTTGGCCCTCTCGTAAGCGGCGAGCGATTCGCGGAACATCGTCTCGGCCGTGCGGTATTCGCCGCGCTGGTAGTACGCGTAGGCGATGTTCTGCAGCGTGGACAGGGTCTGCGGATGATCCTCGCCGAGTTGCTGCCGGCGGATCGCGAGGATCTGCTGGTTGAGGCGGTCGTTCTCCTCGTGTTGGCCCATCTCGCTCAGGATCAACGAGAGCGATGCCATGGCCGAGGCCGTCGCCAGATGATCCGGGCCGAAGTGGTCCGACGTCATGGCGAGGGATTCGCGGGCCAAAGCGGCCGCCTCGGCGAACCGCCCCAGCTGCTGCAAGCCGCGCGCATGGCTGGCCAGGCTCTCGGCCAGCTTCGGGTGCGCCTCGCCGTAGATGCGCCGCGAGATCGCCGCCGCCTCGCCGAAGCGCGCCTCGGCCTCGTGGTGCTTGTTCTGGTAGCGAGCGAGCCAGCCCAGGTTATGCAGGTCGGTGACGGTGAACGGGTGGTCGTGGCCGAGAATGTCCGTGTGGATCTCGAGCGCTTCCTCGTAGAGCGGTCTCGCCTCGTCGAAGCGGGACAGGTGCATCAGCACGTTGCCCATGCTGTTGAGGCTGGTGGCCAGTTCATCCCGGTTCTCCGGGGCGAGGACCTCGCGCTGGACCGCGATCGCTTCGGCCAGCGGCGATTCCGCCTCGGCGTAGCGGCTCTGCGCGACCAGGATGTTCGCCAGATCGCGCTGCGAGTTGGCGACCTGCCGGTGCCGATCGCCGAAGATGCGGCGGCGCAGATCCAGGGCCAGGAGCGCCTGCCGTTCGGCCTCCGGGAACTCGGCCAGTCCCCAGAACACGAGCGCCAGGCTGTTGTGGTTGATCGCCACGTCTTCGTGCAGCTCGCCATGCACTTCGCGATACAGCGTCAGAGACCGCTCGAACTGCGCGCGCGCCTTCTCGAAGTCGCCGAGATCGTAGTACGTCGTGCCGAGGAACGACCGGATGCTCGCCTCCACCTCCGGTTGATCCGCCAGCTCCTCGCCGACCTTGCGGTCGGTCTCGGCCAGGATCTCCTGCAGCAGCTCCGTGTCGCGGCCGCGTGCGACCGACGGCCCGACGCCCTGCAGCATGTCGGTCAGGAATTCCGCCGTCATCGTGGCCTTGGCCGCTTCGGCCCGGGTGCGAGCCTCGGCCTGCCTGGCGCGCACCAGGCCGAAGCTCGTGCCGACCACGCCGGCAGCCAGCAGCGCGACCATGGCCGTTGCGGCGGCGAAGACGAGCCGGTTGCGGGCGACGAGCTTGCGCAGACGGTAGGCTCGGCTCGGCGGCGAGGCCTGCACGGGTTCGTTCGACAGATAACGCACGATGTCCATGGCCAGCCCGTTGGCCGTTTCATAGCGCCGCGCACGGTCCTTCTCGAGGCTCTTCATGACGATCCAGTCCAGCTCGCCGCGCAGGACGCGCGGCAAGCGGGCGGCCTGCTCGCGGCGGCGGATCGCCACCTGATCGAGGCCGGCGCCGAGGGAGCTGGCGCGCGTGCTCGGCCGCGGCGGATCGACCTCGCGGATGATGCGCTGGATCTCGGCGAACCCCGCGCTGCGCAGGGTCTTCGATTCGAACGGCGTCGAGCCCACCAGCAGCGCGTACAGCAAGACGCCGAGCGAGTAGATGTCGCTGCGCGTATCGACGTCGACCCCGCTCAGATCGGTCTGCTCGGGGCTCATGTACTCGGGCGTGCCGATGAACTGGCCATGCTCGGTGAAGAAGGTCTTCTCGGTCAGCGACCGGCTGGTCGCCTTGGCGATGCCGAAGTCGATCACCTTGGGCACAGGCACGCCGTCGACGGTGCTCACCAGCACGTTCGAAGGCTTGATGTCGCGGTGGATGATGCCCTTCTGGTGGGCATGCTGGATCGCCTGGCAGACCTGGCCGAAGAGGGCGAGACGGTCGCGCAGCGGAAGCTGATGCTCGTCGCAGTAAGCGGTGATCGGCACCCCGTCCACCAGCTCCATGACGAAAAACGGCCGCCCGGCGGCGGTCGCGCCGGCATCGTACACCCTGGCGATGTGCGGATGATCCATCAGGGCCAGCGCCTGGCGCTCGGCCTCGAAGCGGGCGATCACCTCGCGCGTATCCATGCCCAGCTTGATGATCTTGAGCGCGACGCGCCGTTGCACCGGTTCGAGCTGCTCGGCCTCATAGACGGTCCCGAAACCTCCCTCGCCGAGGACCCGCAGCAGATGATACCGACCGATACGCTCGCCGACGCCGTCCTCGCCGGCTTCCAGGGAAGCCGGCGCCGGCGACATGGCTATGGTCGAGTCGTCGCCGGCCGCAGTGCATCCCTGGTCATCACCGTCCGCTTCAGATGGCCGGACATCGTCGTTCGACACGGCACTCCTCTCCCGCTACGCGACAGGCGCGAACATTGGCGATTTAATTGATCCAATATCGAGACGGTAGGAGAAAGGCGCAATGCTGGCGATACCTGCAGCGTCGCCAACGGCTTCGCCGCAGTCCGCGGTGTCGTCGCGGCGAGCGGACCGACCGCTCAGACGCGCTCGCCCTTGAGCGTGCGCTTCATGAACTGGACGCGGTCGTACGCGGCCGCGTCGGGCCAGGACTGCTGCTTCATCTTGCCGCGGAACGCGTCGAGGCGCTCGAATCTCTTGCGGGCCATCCACGCGCGCAGTTCGGCGACCATGATGGCCAGGTGATCGATCCGGTGCCGGTACAGGACGGACGCCACCTGCACCACCGTCGCGCCCGCCAGGAGCTGCTTGACGACCGCCGCGCCGTCGTGGATGCCGGTCGTGGCCGCGATGTCGCCATCGATCTTGCCGGCGAGCTGCGCGACCGCGCGCAGCGTCAGATGCGTCTCCTCGGGCACGCTCAGCGCCGGCCCGGGGACGACCTCGAACTTCTCGATGTCCACATCCGTGGGATAGAAGCGGTTGAAGAGGACCAGGCCGTCGGCGCCGCGCGAGCAGAGCTTGGCCGCCATCTCGTAGATGCTCGAGAAGAAGTAGCCGATCTTCAAGGCGACGGGGATCGCGACCTGCTTCTTGACCTCTGCCAGCACATCGAAGTAGACCTGCTCGTTCCGCTGGCCGGTGCTGCCCTCGGTGGCCGGCGGCACGAAGACGTTCAGCTCCAGCGCATCGGCCCCGGCCGCTTCGGCCTGGCGCGCGAACTTCGACCAGCCCGACGGCGTGGCGCAATGGATCGAGGGGATGACCGGGATGCCGACCGCGCGCTTGGCGCCGTCGATGAGCTTGAGGTACTCGCCGACCGCGTTCTCGGTGCCGTAGGCGGAGATGTACTGGTAGGCCTCGCTGTGCTCGTACGGCTGCTCCGAAGCCGCCAGCACCTGCCCCACCTCGGCGGCGATCTGCTCCTCGAAGAGGCTCTTGAGGACCACGGCGCCGGCCCCGGCGGCTTCGCAGGCGCGCACGCCCTCGACCGTTCCGGTCAGGCCGCACGACCCCACCAGGATCGGGCTGGGCAGCTTGAGGCCGAGGTAGCGGGTCGCGAGGTTCACGTTGGCGTCGGTCATCTCGAGGCGTCTCCAGGTTGGGACAGGGTCATGGCGCGGACAGGCCGATCCGTCACGCGGCGGCGAACCCGGCAGCGCCAGTTCCGTCGCCCGCGTCGACAGGTCCTTTACGGCACAAAGACATAATAATGTAACGACTTGCGCCGGCGCAAGTCGTTCCGGACGTTACCTGGCCAGCGTGGTCTTCACCGCGCGCCACGCGCCGCCAGCCGTCGTCACCCGCACCAGGTACACACCGGACGGCATGTCACGACCGCGCTCGTCGCGTCCGTCCCATTCGACGACGTGGCGGCCGGCTTCCCGCGACCCGCGCCACAACGTGCGCACGAGACGTCCGCGCACGTCATGGACCGTGATGCTCGCGTCGCCGGCTCGCGGCAGATCGAAGCGGATCGTCGTGCGCGGGTTGAACGGATTGGGCGCCACGTCGGCGATCGCGAGCGCCGCGGGCAGGCCGCCGGTCCCGACGCCGGTCGCGCCGGACTCGGCGCAGACCTCGACCGCGCCGTCGCAGCAGTCGCCGAACTCGGCGCACATCTCGTCGCACCAGCAGCCGCTCGGCGCGCGCGAGCCGCAGTAGCCGTCGCAGGGATTGTCAGGCTCGCACTCGTCGGGGATGCCGTTGAGGTCTGCGTCGACGCTGGTGCCGCGCGCGATGTCGTAGGCGTCATGCACGCCGTTGCCGTTGCAGTCGGTGATCGGAGCGAGCGAGACCGCGACGTCATCGAGCCAGCCGTTCTGCATGGCGAAGACGACGGTCTCGAGCGGGAAGTCTTCCGGCAGGGTCATGGTATGGGCCGTCCAGTCGCCGCTGTCCGGCAGATCCTCCGAGTAGGCTTCGCCGACCGCGCTGATGTAGGTCACGGTGAGCGAACTCCCCGGTGCGGTGAGGTAATTGAAGCCGACCGCGGTCGCCCGCACCGCGAAGAGTTCGTCGGGGTCCGGTACGTTCGGCATCCACGGCCGGATGCTGTACGCCGCGTCTTCGAGCTTCAACGCGGCGGGAAACGACGCGAACATCTGCTCATCGAGGTATCCCTGGCCGCCGGGAGCCGTCGGCGCGATCGCGTAGTCCTGGAAATCGGGATCCGGGAACGGTCGCTCGTCCTCGGGATCCAGGAACGCTTCGATGAGGTCGCCAGCCATGAAGTCGACATGGTCGACGCGCCGCCCGATCTCGGAGATCACGCTCGGATTGTGCGCGACCGTCGGACCCGTGCGCACCGCCACGCTCTGGTGCGCGCTGCCGCAGCTCATGACCTCGAGGAACGCCCGGTAGGCGCGGAACCGCCGCGGCGCCGGGTAGCAGGCAGTGAAAGCCGGAGGCGCGGTGCCTCCGCGCAGCGTCGCGGCCGTCACCTCGCCCTGGAACATCGGTCCGAAGCCCTCGACGGCGGCCGGCAACGTGAGCACCGTACCGTCGGGACAGGTCATCGTATTGTTGCCTGCGGTGCCGGGCACGAAGAACGCCGGGTTGTTCAGGCCCACCAGCGGCGGCACCGGAACGCCGGCCAGGTGCTTGAGTCCGTACATGCCGAAGAGCAGACCCGGCGCGCAGCCATCGTTACGCTCGCTGACGCGGTAGATGGTGTTGAACTGGACGTTGATCGGGCACCATGGCGTCCAGACCACGCGCGGTCCGTGGTAGAACGCGTCGCACGCGGGCTTCGGGTTGCCTCCGCCCCCGCCGCCGCCGCGGCCATAGACCCACCACGGGTAGATACCCTTGGCTCCCGGCTGATAGGTCGTCAGGTACTCGAGGTAATGGTCCTCGATCTCGCCCCGCCAGCCATGGCTGGCGATCATCGTGGCGTCCCAGAACGGCTCGCCGGCCTTCAGGATGGCGCCGATCGGCGCGTCGCTGGCGATCAGGCGCAGCCAGACCGGGTGCGTGGGTTGGGCCAGCCGGATGTAGCCGACCGTGACCTCGCGGACCTCTCCCGGCGGCATCCGGATCGGCACGTCCTGGGCGACCCATTCCAGGTCCCAGGCGACGACCGGCGCGCCGAGATGCCAGCCGTCCTTCCACTCGCCCGTGCGGTTCTGGTCGACGAAGGCGTTGAGAAAGACCGGCTGGTCGGGATCGTGGTCGGCGGTCGTACTGACCTTCAGATGCAGCTGCGCGAGAGGATTGGGGCCGAGCGCCTCGAGGACGATGACCGGAGCGGCATCGTTCTCGGGTGCGTTCGGCTGCTGCATGGAGTCGTTGCTGGACGTCGGCGGGATCGTGCCGAGTTGGAACGTGGCCCCGGTGTGCAGCCAGGTGCCGTGCAGATGCTGGACCGGAGCGGTGACCGTGTTGCGATGCTGGTACCACGAGACCCAGCGCGCCAGGACCCCGGGGTATGCCAGCACGTTGTCGCCGGCGTCGCCGACCGGCGCGTCACCGAAATCGCCGGGTGGTGGCACGAGCGGTGCGGCCCACCCGCCAGTCACCGCCAAACCGCTCGCGACAACCGCCATGACGAAGACGCCGGCCGCCAGGGCCGGCGCGGAGTGTCTGCGCGACGCACCGCCGTGATCGCCAGGCCGTGATCGCGGTTTGCGTCCCTCGCTGCAATGTCGTGCGTTCATCTCCAGATCCTCCCGCTTGGACCGTGACATCGGTGGCCGCTGCCGGGCGACCGGACGGCACGTCGCGCGGCGACCCGATCCGCGCCGGTAGCCAGGCACTCGTCGACGATATAGGAGGAAATTAGTATGACTCTTGGCGGGCCAGAAGGTCAAGCATGATTACGGCCAATCGGGTCCAGAAATCCGTAGCGATATCATGGCGACAGGATCCTGCCTGATTTCATAATTCGTGATTTTGCAGTGCTTTGCTGAGTTGCGCCGGCGCAAGTCGATCCGCTGGGCGGACCGTCACGTCGCCCGACTTTCACCGCAGATAACGCTGCGCCCACGCGGCGATGACCGCCCCGACCCAGCGGCCATCGGCCTCGTCCAGCAGCAGGTGGTCGGCGTCGTCGAGCGAGACGAAGCTCTTGGGGTGGCGCGCCGCGCGGAACAGGGTCGCCGCGTGCCGGATGTCGACGGTGTCGTCCTGGGGCGAGTGCAGGATCAACAGCGCGCGCCCGAGATCGCGCGCCAGGTCGCGCGCGCCGTTCGCCTCGAGATCGGCGAAGAACTCGGGCCGCAGCACGAAGGTGCGGCCAGCCAGCGTCAGCTCCGCCTGCCCGCGGGCCAGCGCCTCCTCGCGCTTGCTCGCCAGCATGCGGCTGAGATGGCCGGGCTCGCTGGGCGCAGCGATGACGGCGACGGCGGCGACCGACGGCAGGTCGCGCGCGACGTGCAGGACGGCCGCGCCGCCCAGGGAATGGCCGATGAGCAGACCGGGCGCCCGCTGCTGCTGCGCAAGGAAGGCCGCGGCGTCGAGAAGGTCCTCGCGGTTGGACGTCAGGTGGGACTGGACGAAGTCGCCGCCGCTCTCGCCGATGCCGGTGAAATCGAAGCGCAGCAGGCCGATGCCGCGCGCGGTCAGCTCCTTGGCGATGTGCACGATCGATTTGAGGTTCTTGCCGCAGGTGAAGCAGTGGGCGAAGAGCGCCGTGGCGGCAGGCGGACCGTCGGCAGGCAGATCGATGATGCCGGCCAGCCGATGGCCGGCGCGGCTGGGGATGTGCACGCGGCGGGACTTCAAGCCCATCCTTTCGTCCAAGCGTGGTGATGACGCCGCGAGCATAACGCACGCCGCCGCGACAGGACAAGGCCGCCGCGCGCCGCGGCGCAAGCTTGGCAACCGGGAGAATCGGTCCTTACTTGGAATCATTGTCGATCCTCTACCGGGAGCCTCCGCATGAATACGCCACCGCCCTTCCTCGCCGTCATCAGCGACATGGACGGCGTCATCACCCGCACCGCGAGCGTGCACCAACGCGCCTGGCGCGAGATGTTCGACGCTTTCCTGCAGGAGCGCAGCCGCCGCGCCGAGCCGCGCGAGCAGGAGGACCACTCCGCGTTCACCGACGCCGACTACCGCGCCCACCTTGACGGCAAGGCCCGCCTGACGGGCGTGCGCGATTTCCTGGCCTCGCGCGCGATCGCGCTGCCGGACGGCGATCCTGCAGACCCGCCGGCGCGCGACACGGTCCACGGGCTGGGCGCACGCAAGAACGAACTGATCCAGCGGGTGCTGGACCAGGGCGGCGTCGACATCTTCGCCGACACGATCTACGCCTTCGATCGCTGGCAGCTCGGCGGACTCGCGCTGGCCGTGATCTCGGCGAGCCGCAACTGCCGGCGCGTGCTGGCCGCTGCCGGACAGCTCGACCGCTTCGCCACGGTCGTCGACGGCGAGACCGCCGCCGCCCAGGACCTGCGCGGCAAGGCCGATCAGATCGCCCGCGCGGCGCAAGACCTCGGCGTCGATGCGGCGCGCTGCGTGCTGCTCGAGGACGCCACCAGCGGCGTACAAGCGGGCCGCGACGCGGGCTGCGGCCTGGTCGTGGGCGTCGATCGCGTCGGCGGCACCCATCCGCAAGACCTGCTGGATGCCGGCGCGCACCTCGTGATCGACGACGTGTCCCGACTGCGCTTCGCGCGCGCGATCCCCCGGGTCGAGGAACGTCGCGCGTGGTTCGACGAGCGGCGCCGCGGGCGCCGCCTGTGCCTGCTGTTGGACTTCGACGGCACGCTGAGCCCGATCGTCGACGATCCCGGCGCCGCGAGCATCGGCGCGCACACGCGCGAGGTCGTGCGCCGGCTGGCCGCCCGCCACACCGTGGCCATCGTCAGCGGACGCGACCTGGCGGACGTCCGCGCGCGGGTCGGCCTCGACGGCATCTTCTACGCCGGCAGCCACGGCCTGGACATCGCCGGGCCCGGCCACGCCATGGCGCACCCCGAAGCCGCGGCGGCGATCGGCGCGGTCGACCGGGCCGAGGCCTTCTTGCGCGACCGCATCGGCGGGCTGCCGGGAGCGGTCGTCGAGCGCAAGCGGTTCTCGGTGGCCGCCCACTACCGGATGGTCGCCGCCGCCAGCGCCGAGCTGGTCAGGGAGGCTGCGGTGTCGGCGGCCGCGGCGAGCGGCAGCCAGCTGCGCGCGCACCACGGCAAGATGGTGGCCGAGTTGCTGCCCGACATCGCCTGGGACAAGGGGCGCGCCGCGGACTGGCTGCTCGCGACGCTCGGCATCGACGCCGCACGGACGCTGGTCCTGCACCTGGGCGACGACGAGACCGACGAGAACGCCTTCGCCGCCCTGGCCGGCCGCGGCGTGGGCATCCGCATCGGACCCGCCGTCAGCGATTCGCTTGCCGACCTGAGGCTCGCGGACCCGCAGGCTGTCGAGCAGTTCCTGGCCGATCTGATCGAGCACCGCTGACCAGTGACTAGACGTCAGCCTCCCGCACCAGCCGCCGGAGCATGAGGTAGAGGTTGACGGCCCGCAGATTCAAGGCCGGATCGCTGTTCATCAAGACGATGAGCCCCGTCTTCTTGCGCGGGTTGAAGAGAACGACGCTCAACGCGCCCGGATCGCCGCCCGTATGGCCGACCGTTTCGGCGCTCGGGCCGTCGATCAGCAGATCGGCCAGCGGCGACCGGTGCCAGGTCAGGCATTGCCGGCCGTCGCGCGCCTGGGGTTCCAGCATCAGACGCACCGTCTCCGGTTGCAGGATCACCTGATTCCGGTAGCGGCCCTCGTGGGCCATGGCCGCCAGGAACCGCGCGTACTCGTGGGCGCTCGTGCGCAAGGAGCCGTCGGGATACGTCGGGAAGGAGTAGTGGGGCAGGCGGCGGGCGCCCTGCCGGTACGGCACGGCCGCCAGGTCGCGGTCGAGGTCGGCGATCAGCCAGCACGTATGCCGCATCTGCAGCGGCGCGAAGATGTTCTCGCGGCAGTAGACAGGGAACGGAATGCCCGTGACCGTCTCGACCAAGAGACCGAGCACTCCGTACCCCAGGTTGCTGTACTCCCACCCCTCGCCCGGCGCCGTCGCCGTGAAGTTCTTCTGCGCGTCGTACCAGCGGCCGCCCGGCGTCAGGAATCCCTCGACGACGTCGCGCAGCGAATTCGGCGCATCGCCGCCGCCGCTGTCGATCGTGTACAGCGGGTGCAGGGTTTCCCAGTCGTCCCGCAGCCCCGCGGTGTGCGCCAGCAGCATGCGCACGGTGAGCGGCCGCTCGGGGAAGCGAGGATGGCGGAAACGCACGGGCAGGTGGTCCGCGCAATCGTCGTCCAGGTCGACCAGCCCCAGCTCGACGAGCTGCATCACCGCGGCGCCGGTGACGGTCTTCGACACCGAAGCGACGGCGAACAAGGTCTCATCGGTGACCAGTCGTGCGCTCTCGCGGTCGGCCAGGCCGAAGTCGTGCGACCAGGCCACGTTCTCGCCGGCCACGATCGCCACCGCGGCCCCGACGGCGCCGGCCTTGGCGAGCTTCGCGTCGACGAACGCGGCGAGGTCGTCCTGGTTGCGCAGGTCGACCTGGACCAGGATCGCCACCGCCAGACCGAACAGCGCGACCGCGAGCGCCAGCAGGCCGGCCAACCCCACGCGTCGCCAGAACACCCTGCGCTTCGACATCTCGTGACTCCCCTTCGCTCAATAGCCGGCCGCGCCGCCATCGGGCGCGCGCGCGTCGACGCCCGCGGTCAGCGCGCCGCTGTCGAGGTCGACCACGATGACCGCGGCGACGCCCTGGGACTCGACCTCCAGAAGCTCGTGCCCCCGCCGGCGCAGGTCCACGAGGGTCTCCGCCGCGAAGCGTCCCTGCTCGTACTGGATCCTGTCCGGCAGCCACTGGTGGTGGATACGGCCGGCGTCGACGGCGGCCTGGGCGTCGAGGCCGTGGTCCAGCACGTTCAGGATGGTCTGCAGCACCGTGTTGATGATCGTGCGTCCGCCGAGCGAGCCGGTGACCATCACGAGGCGGCCGTCGCGCACGACGATCGCCGGCGTCATGCTCGACAGCATGCGCTTGCCGGGCTCGGCGAGGTTGGGCGCCGTGCCGATGCGGCCCAGCGTGTCGGTCAGACCCGGCGCGGCGTTGAAATCGCCCATCTCGTTGTTCAGCAGGAAACCCGCGCCTGGCACGACGATGCCCGAGCCGTAGCCCATCTCGAGCGTGTAGGTCAGCGCCACGGCGTTGCGCCGGCCGTCGACGATCGAGAGGTGCGTCGTCTCCGGGCTCTCGGCGACCGTCTCCCAGGCGAAGCGCTCCGGCCGAGAGACCGCCGCGCGGTGGGGATCGATCTTCGCGCGGAGCGCGTCGGCGTGCGCCTTGCTCGCCAGCCGTCCCAGCGGCAGGTCGGGATTCGAATCGGGATCGCCCAGATGGAGCGCGCGATCGGCGTACGCGCGCCGCATCGCCTCGGCCATGAGGTGCAGGGTGGCGGGCTGGCCGGGGCCCAGCGCGGCGAGGTCGTAGCCTTCGAGGATGTTGAGCATCGTGACGAGCGCGACGCCGCCCGAGCTGGGCGGCGGCATCGACAGGACCTCGTGGCCGCGGTACGAGCCGCGCACCGGCGCTCGCCGCATGGCCTGGTAGCCGGCGAGGTCCGCGTGCGTGATCAGGCCGCCGCCGCGCTCCATCTCGCGAACGATCAGCTCGGCGGTGCGCCCCTGGTAGAAGCCGTCGGGACCTTGGGCCGCGATCCGCTCGAGCGTGGCGGCGAGGTCCGCCTGGACGAGCAGGTCGCCGGCGGTAAAGGGCTCGCCGTCGCGGGTGAACTGCGCGAGCGAGGCCGCATACGGCTCGAGGCGGGGCCGCGCGCGCTGCAACGACGCGGCGAGGCCTTCGGTCACGACGAAACCGTCGCGGGCGAGCGCGATCGCCGGTTCGACGAGGCGGCACCAGGGCAACGCGCCGTGGTCGCGCCAGGCGAGATGCAGGCCCGCCACGGTGCCCGGCACGCCGACGGACAGGTGGCTCAGGTGGTGCCGCTGGGGATCGTACACGCCGCCCGTAAGCCACATCTCGGGGTGGGCGCCCGCCGGCGCGGTCTCGCGGAAGTCGTAGGCCACCGGATCGCCCGCGTCCGGACGGTAGAGCAGGAAACCCCCGCCGCCGATGTTCCCAGCAGTCGGATGGGTGACCGCCAGCGCGAACGCGGTCGCAACCGCGGCGTCGACCGCGTTGCCGCCGGCCAGGAGCGCCTCGGCGCCGACGCGCGAGGCGAGGACGTTCTGCGAGACGACGAGGGCGTTGGCGGCCGCGGCGCGGGCGACGGCGGGAGTTGCCGGCGCCGTGGTCGCGGCGGCGGTCGGTCCGGCGACGACCACCGACGCCAGAGATGCGGCGATGAGGATCGCACAGCGCGACGTCGCGCGATCACGCGCCCGCCGCGGCACGAACGGCACGACCACGAGCAAGGTCACGGCCGCGAGCAGCGCGCCGCCGAGGAATACCGCCGCCAGACCCTGCCCGCCGTAGAGCAAGCCGCCCAGCAGCGGCCCCAGGGTCTGCCCCAGGCGCAGGATCATGCCGTTGAGCGACAGGAACGCACCGCGGTACTCCGCCGGCGCCAGTCCGGCCAGCACCGTCATGAGGCTCGGCATGCCGAGGCCCATCGCCGTGCCGAACATCGCGATGGGCAGGATCAGCGCGCCGGCGGTCGGCAGGATCGCGAGCAGGACGAGGGCCGGCGCGACCAGCAGGAACGCGATCAGGATGAGGCGCCGTTCGGGCAGGCGCGCCGCCAGCCGTCCCGCCGCCGCCGACCAGAGCCCCGTCATGACCGACGAGCCGGTCAGATACATGCCGATGATCGCCGGCGAGAAAGCGAATCGCCGATCCAGCAGCACCGGGAAATAGGTCAGGATCGCACCGTAGAGCAGCACGAAGATCACGAGGCTCACGGTGAAGGTCGCGCCGACCGGCGGCCGCCAGACGTACTGGACCACGGCCCCGAAGTAGGCTCGCCATGTCTGCCCGCTGCTCGGTTCAGGATTGCGCAGGCAGCACTGCACCGCAAGCGCCACCGGCACCGCGGCCGCCGCCAGCAGGAACGGCCAGCGCCAGCCGAACTCGGCGAGCAGACCGCCGAGACCGGGATACGCCGCGGTTCCCACGCTCAGCGCGGTCATGTTCCAGCCCATCACCGCGGCTCGCCGGCGACCTTCGTAGAGATCGCCGAGAAGCACCAGGTTCAGCGCGCCCAGCGCGGCGGCGCCCATGCCCTGCAGCCAGCGCAGGATCAGCAGCTGCGTGAACGTCTGCGCCGCGGCGCACGCGCAGCCGGCCACGGCGAACAGCCAGAGCGAGGGCACGATCACGCGGCGGCGCCCGAAACGATCCGCGAGCACGCCGACGACCGGAGTCAGCAGCACCCCCGGCGTGGTGAACGCCAGGATCAGCAGGCCGGCGCGCTGGGGCGTGATCGCGAAGACGGCCGCCAGACGCGGCAGCACCGGCGCGATGCTCGCCACGCCGAGCACGGCCATCAACGTGACCCCGAAGACGATCAGCAGGTTGCGATCGCGCCAGATGCTCATGGGCGGAGCATACGGCAAGGTCGCGGAGTTGTCGGCGGCAATTTGCGGCGGACGCGTGAATCGTCGCGGTGCGGCCGGCCCCTGGTCGACGATCGGGGACCCGGCTCGGGACCGGGTCCCCTGATATGGAATTCGCGCAGCCGCCAGCGTCCTACTGGAACAGCTTCTTGATCGAACTCCAGCTCTGGCCTTCGGTCGGGATGCCCTCCCAGCAGCAGTCCACGGTCGCCCAGATCGCGAAATTGCCCCGCAGGCCGGCGTCGTGCAGATCCATGGCATCGATCCAGCCGATCCCGGGGTAGTGCAGGTAGCTCGTCGAGCGCGGCCCCGCGCCCGGGGTGACGTTGCTGCGATCGGTGACCAGGCCGGCCAGCGGATCGCCGCCGCCGTACGCGGCTTCTGGATTGGTCAGCAGCCGGACGCCGGCGAAGTAGCGGCCCGAAGCGGGCACGCGGCAAAAGGCCGCATCTCCGAATTCCTTGAAGATGATCCAGGCGCTCCAGTAGTCGACGCTGCCCGCTTCGATCGTGATGACGGGGCTTTCATAGAGCAGGACATCGGGCACATAGGCCGTGCCGCTCAGGGCGGCCGTGTAGACCACGACCTGGGCATCGTAGAAGGTCAGCTCGTCCATGGCCTTGAACATGCCCGCCCAGCGCAGCGCCCAGCCTTCGCTGCAGCCGAGGCCGCAGTCGGCGTGGATCCGGCTGATGATGTGGACGTATTCCTGCGGCCAATCGTCGTTGATCCCCCACCAGCCGGGGTACCAGTAGATGCCGCCCCCGGCCCAGCCCGTCTCGAACCAGGGGTTGTTGCCCATGGTGCAGTCGTAGTCGTCGCGCACGGGCGCGAACGCCGCGTCGATCGCCACGGGCCCCCGTGGCGCGGGCTGCAGTTCGGCGGCCACCAGTCCGGCCGCGCAGATCAGTCCGAGCGCCGTCAACAAGACCCTTTTCATGATTACACCTCCGGTTCGCCTTCCCCCCGAATGCTCCGTCGCGGCGGCAGATCCCGCCGGACGGACGGCTCAGCTCTTGACCTCGAGCACGACGATGGTCACGTCGTCGGTCTGGTTGATCTCACCACGCCAGGCGTCGAAGCGGGCGAACAGCTCGTCGATCATCGCCGGCGGCGGCTTGCCGATCGCCGCCGCGAAGTAGTCGGCGCAGCGCTCGCTGTCGAGCATCTCGTCGGCGGGCGAATCCTGTTCGAGAAAGCCATCGCTCACCAGAAGCAGCGTATCGCCGGGCTCGACCGCGAAGCGGACCTCCTCGTAGGGCAGGTCGAAGCCCGTGCCGAGCATCACGCCGCACACGACGATCTGCTCGATGCGGCCGGTCCGGCGGCGATGGACGAAGATCGGCGGCATCGCCGCGGCGACCGCGCGGCACGCGCGGCCGTCCAGGCGCAGCAGGCCGAGCGCCATGAACATCTGGTCGAGCCGGATGCCGCAGAGGGTGCGGTTGCACTCCTGCATGAACAGCGGCAGGTCGGGCTCGGCGCACATGCGCGCGAACATGCCCTTCATGATCGCCACCATGATGCCCGCGCGCGTGCCGTGGCCGGTCGCGTCGCCGATCGCCAGGGTCAGCGAGCCGTCGCTGGCGACGTGGTAGTCGTAGTAGTCGCCGCCCACCTCGGTCGCCGGACGCATGCGCGCCGTGATGCCGTAGCGCGGGTGATCGGGCAGATGCGCCGGCAGCATCGAGAGCTGCAGCCGCCGCGCCTCTTCCAGCTCCTGGCCCTTGCGCTCGTTCTCCTGCTTCAGCGCGCGCGACTCGGCCGCCACGGCGCGGCTCTGCAGCTCCGCCGCCTGCGCCCGCAGCTCCGCCTCCAGGAGCCGGCCCTTGCTCCGCTCGCGCGCTTTCTCGAACCGCACGATGCCCAGCACGGCGCCGACGAGCAGCAGCGCGTAGCCGGCTTCGGCCCAACGCGTGCGCCACCACGGCGGCCGCACCACGAGGGCCAGCGCGGCCCCCGTCTCGTTCCAGGCGCCGTCGCTGTTGGTGCCCTTGACGCGCAGTGTGTAGCGCCCAGCGGGCAGCGTCGTGAACATCACATATCGCCGCGTGCCGAGGTCGACCCATTCGTCGCTCAGTCCCTCGAGCCGATAGGCGTAGCGGTTCTTTTCCGGCGCCGTGAAATCGAGCGCGGCGAACTCGAAGGAGACGACATTGTCGCGATGAGACAGGACGAGGCGCTCGAGCATGTTGATCGGCCGGTCGATCAGCGTACGGCCGTCCGGCAGCGGCCCCACGGACACCGAGCGGTTCATGAGCTGGAAATCGGTCAGCACGACCGGCGCGAAGAACTCGCTATCCTTGATCTCGAGCGGATGAAAGACGTTGAAGCCGTTGATACCGCCGAAGAACATCTCTCCCGACCGGCTGCGATAGTAGGCGCCGCCGTTGAATTCGTTGCTCTGCAGGCCGTCGGCGATCGTGTAGGTCTTGACCTCTCCCGTGGCGGGGCAGAAGCGCGCCAGGCCCGCGTTCGTGCTCAGCCAGAGCCGCCCGAGGTCGTCCTCCAGGATCCCGTAGATCGCGTCGTCCGGCAGCCCGTCGCTTCGGCGCAGCGCCTGGAACGTGCCGGTCGCGCGGTCGAGGCGGTTCAGCCCGCCGCCGTACGTGGCGATCCACAGCGTGCCGTGGCGGTCTTCGTGCACGCAGAAGACGAAGTCGTTGGACAGCGACGTGGGGTCCTGCGGGTCGTGGCGATAGCGCGTGAACGCGCCGGTCGTGCGATCGAGCAGGTTCAGGCCGCCGCCGTGCGTTCCGATCCATAAGGCGCCGGACCTGTCCTCATAGGCCGTGCGCACGTAGTCGTTGCTGATGGACCGCGGGTCCTGAGGATCGTGCCGGTAGTGGCGGAAGCCGCCGCTGGCGGCATCGAACCGGTCGAGACCGCCACCGAAGGTGCCGGCCCAGACGGCGCCGGCGCGATCGACGAAGACCATGCGCAGCACATCGTTGGCCAGGCTGTGCGGATCGCCGGGATCATTGCGGAAATGGCGGAACCGCCCGCGCCGCGGCTCGAAGCGGTCGAGACCGCCGCCGTTGCTCGCCAACCACAGGTTGCCCTCGCGATCCCGCGCGACCATGCGGACCGAGTCGTGGCCGGGCGCGTCGGGGGCGTCCGGCCGCCGTGGATCATGGGGGTAGTGCGTGAAAACGCCCGTGCTGCGATCCCAGCGATCGAGGCCTGCGTTGTGCGTGCCGATCCAGACCGCGCCGTCGTCGTCTTCGACGAAGGACCAGACGATGCCATGCCCCAGCGAAGCGGGATCGCCGGGGCTGTGGCGATAGTGACGGAACGGTTTGCGCACCAGGCTGCAGCGGCTGATGCCGTTGCCGTAAGTGCCGACCCAGAGCACGCCGGCGTTGTCCTGCAACAGCGAGTGGACACGGTCGCCGCCAAGGCTCGCCGGCGCGTAGGGGTCGTGCCGGTAGCTCGCGAAATGTCCCGTGCCGCGGTCCAGCAGGTTGAGCCCGCCGCCGTCCGTGCCGACCCAGAGTTCGCCCGCGGCGTCGATGCGAAGAGCCAGCACCGAATTGTGACCGAGGCTGCGCGCGTCGAGCGGATCATGCCGGTACCTCGCCCAGGCGCCGGTCACGGGATCCAGTCTGCAGAGTCCGCCGTCTCGGACGCCGGCCCAGAGCGCGCCGTCCGGCTCGGCGGCCAGGCAGCGCACGTCGTCGCCGCCGAGCGACGTCGGATCGGCCGGGTCGTGGCGAAAGTGCGTGACCTTCTCGCTCCCTGGATCGCAGCGAAACAGGCCGTCGTTCGCCGTCCCGACCCAGATCGCGCCGGCAGCGTCCTCGCAGAGGGCCCGCGCATCGGCGCGCACCCACCGCCGGCAGGCCCCGGTCGCGCGGTCCAGGAGATCGAGCCCGCTGCCCGTGGCGACCCACAGGCGCCCCGCGCGATCCTCGAGCACGTCCCAGACGATGTCGCTGCCGAGGCTGGTCGAGTCGGCGGGGTCGTGCTGGTGGTGCGTGAAGCGGCCGGTCGTCGGATCGAAACGGTCGAGCCCACGGTGGAAGCTGCCGACCCAGAGGTATCCGGCGCGGTCCTCGTGGACGCATTTGATCTCGTTATGGACCAGGCTCGCGGGCTCCTTCGCGTCGTGCTTGAAGATCTTGAACGTGTAGCCGTCGAAGCGATTGAGGCCGTCCTCGGTCACGAACCAGAGGAAACCCTGCCGGTCCTGCAGGATGTCCTGGACGATGCTCTGCGAGAGCCCTTGCTCGATGGAAAGGTGGCGGAACTCCAGGTGTGGCGCCCGCGGCGCGGAGGCGCGCGCCGTGATCGCGCAGACGATCACCGCGATGGATAGGATCCACGTTCTGCGAGCGAACCAGCAACCACGCATGCTGGCCTCCAGCCGGGCGCCGCCGGAAGGCACCGGATCTCGCCTCGCCGGGGAAGCGAGAGACAGGATTATACGATGATCGTCGTTCGCGGTTGCGGCGCCATCATACACCAGCGGCACCGGCACGTAAACACCAACCGGTTCGCGGGACTTTCGATGGTCGTGAAGGCATTTTTTAACCTTCACGGATCTGCTATGATCAGCATGCTCTCTCGATAACGGATCGCCGGTCGCTCTTTCCGCTCGCGTGAAAGGGGCTTGCCATGCGAACTCTACGCCTGTCCATGATCTCGTTCCTCATGCTGGTCGCCGCGGGGCCGTCAGAGGCCCTGACGATCACCATCACCCTCGACGACGTCACGGTCGACACGCCGCAGACCCTGTGGCATGAAGCCGGCGTGGCGCTCTGGTTCGGCGATACGACGAGCGAGGACCTGACCCCCGGCTGGTGCCTGGTCATGCCGCACATCGAACTCGGCGCGCACCAAGGCGTCTACATCTACCCGGCGCGGCTGCACGTGGATCTCGCCGGCGTCATCGGCTTGACCGATATCGAGGTCGACGTCTACGAGGCGCATGACGCCGGCAGCACGCGGGCGTTCCTCTATCACGACGAGACGGTCGTGGACTCCGTGCAGAGCTGGACCTCGCTGACCCAGACGCTCCATCTGCAGCCAGGCCATGATCCGGTCGACAGGCTCGCGATCTCGGGGCACGAATCGGCGGTGTGGGAGATCCGGCTGATCGGCGACCAACTCCTGCCGGCCGCCTGCACGACGCTCAGCCGGGTCAAGCGACTGTTCCGCTGATATGGAGTGACCTACTGTCAAGGGCCGTCTTCCTTCGGGGAGG